>CAZVVG010000064.1:0-1641 GCA_964630615.1 uncultured Bdellovibrionales bacterium | reverse complement strand
TTCTTATTTCTCACGGCGATCGGAATTTTCAAAGAAAGAAAATCCAGGGTTCGGGGCTAGCGAGCTACTTTCAGGCGGTGGAAATTACCGGTAGGAAAAAATCTCTGAGCCTAAAAAAATTTCTTGGCAAAAGCCAAAAAGAAAAACCGGAAAAGATTTTTTTCCTGGATGACCGCCTTCATTACTTGGAGGAAACTAAAAGAAGGTTGCCCGAGGTTGTTTCAATCCTTCTCAAACGCAAAGAGGGGAGATATCAAGACAAAAAAAATAATTTTTGCGATTTTGAAGCCGGGAGTCTGAGAGAGGCTCTGAAAATTATCCAAAAAAATTAAGCGGCCAATTAAAAAAATCCTGAACCGCCAAGTCAGGATTTTTGTTTTGGGTAAATTTTATTTCCCGATTATTTGGAGGGAGATTTGTCGGGGGCGGGAGTGGTCCAGTTCGACTGCGAAAACCCGCTGCCATTGTCCAAGCTGGAGTTTGTTTTTGAGGATGTTAAGGAAAGCCGAAGTCGGAAGATGAATGGCCTTGACGTGTGAGTGGCCATTGCGGCATTCCCCGGAGCACATATTCACGGTTCGGATTTTAAAATTATCGTGAGCGTATTTGAAAGTTCGGGGCGCCAGTTTTTCCAGCAGGGTTTTCATGTCGGAAATGAGCAAAGGTTCGGCTTCGTTGACGATGATGGCCAGGGTAGTGTGCAGGCTTTGGATATTGACCACTCCGTTTTTGATTTTGGCGGCCTGAATCTTTTTTTGAATTTTCTCCGTGATGTCAATAAAATCCAAGGTCGCGGCCGTTTTAATTTTGATAATCTGGTGGGTGATTTTCATTTTTTTATTTTTTAAAACTTAGATTGATTTTACCATATAGCTGTCCTTTTTCCTATAACCGAGTTTGCGGTAATACTCCCGGACGCCCACGCCGGCAATCACCGCCATTTTTTTTATTCCGAATTCCTGTCGGGCGATTTTTTCCGCCTCTTGGATAAGTTTTTTCCCCAAACCGAAATGTTGGGGAGAAGCGGAATCGCGCTTTTTCAAAGGAACCAGCTGGCCGTAGGTGTGCACTTCCCGGATGAGCGCCGCCCGACGGAGAGCTGGAAAGGGAGATCGAGCTTGAGAAGGAATTCGCAAACGCAGCAAAGCGAATAATTTTTTCTTTTGCGAAGAAACAAATTGCAGAAAAATTTCTTGGCCGAAAGAAGCGGGATAATCAATCCGGTCCAAAAAAAGACTTTCATTAATTTTATAATCCGCCCTGACTTCCCGGCAACGAATACAGCGACAAGTGGAACGGGGAGCAATCAGTTGGCGCAGGTTGGAAATTTTGGGTCCGGCCACGATGGAAGTGGCCGGGACATCGCGCACCAATCGGGAAATCCGCGCGTAGGGAGGGATAAAGTCTTTTTTGATTTTCAGTATCATTTTTTCAAATTGGCCGTCAGTCAGAGGCCGATATTTTTTTTCTTTCCACAATTTATAGAGCGGGCTGGTGCGCACCACCACCGTAGGATAAATTTTGAGCAGGTCCGGTTGGAAAGCCGGCTCGGAAAAGAGTTTTTGGAACATCAAAAGATCCTTTTCGGGGCTTGAACCGGGCAGTCCCGGCATCAGGTGGTAACCAAGCTTAAAGCCCGCG
>CAZVVG010000063.1:0-1642 GCA_964630615.1 uncultured Bdellovibrionales bacterium | reverse complement strand
AAAAATTTCATAAAAAAATTCAGAAAAGGGGGATTGATTTTCGCCAAAAAAGTCACAGAGCCGGAAAGATTCGGTATTATCGAATTTGATAAAAAGGGTAAGCCGGTTTCCATCGAAGAAAAGCCCAGAAACCCCAAGAGCGATTTCTGTGTTACAGGGATTTATGTTTACGACCATCGCGTCACCAAAATCGCCAAAAATCTCAAGCCTTCTGCCCGAGGAGAAATCGAGGTTACGGATATTAATAAAAAGTATCTGAAAATGGGAGAATTAAAAGTACAGAAAATAAAAGGGGAATGGCTGGATGCCGGAACTTTTGACTCGCTCTTAGAGGCGGGAAATATCGTAAAAAAGAAAAGGCTTTATCGAAAATTTGATCCACTTATTGAAAAAGCGATTATTGAATTTAACGAAGAGCTAAAAATCAGCGCCAAAAAAAGATTAATTTAAGTAATTTTTAAATCAAAAAAATGAAGATTAAAAAAGCGATTCTTCCCGTAGCCGGCTTCGGAACCCGTTTTTTGCCCGCGACTAAAGCCCAACCGAAAGAAATGCTCCCCGTAGTTGACAAGCCAGTCATCCAATATCTAGTAGAAGAAGCTGTCGCTTCAGGAATAGAAGAAATAATTTTTGTTACCGGAAGAGGAAAAAGAGCTATTGAAGATCATTTTGATATTTCCTTTGAATTAGAAGAAACCCTGGTTGAAAAAAACAAGCATGAGCTCCTAGAGGCAGTTCGGAAAATTTCTAATTTAGCTAAATTTTCTTATGTCAGACAATCTATGCCCCTGGGAGACGGCCACGCTATTTTACAAGCCGCTCATCTTGTGGGAGAGGAACCGGTTTTGGTTCTTTTTGGTGATTGTCTGTATAAAAGCCAAGTACCTGCTTCCAAACAACTGCTAGAAACTTATGAAAAATACAATGACAGCGTAATTGGACTTTCTTCAATCCCCAAGGAGGAAATTTCAAAATTCGGAGTCATTGAGGGCGTGAAACTGGATGAAAATATTTTTGAAGTGAAAAAAATGCTTGAAAAGCCCAAGCCGGAAGAAACTAATTCAAATCTAGTGGCGGTCGGCAAATATGTAATTAGTCCAGAAGTAATGGATATTCTCAAGAAAATGAAACACGGAAAATCCGGAGAAATTCGACTAGCTGACGCTTTTGAAATAATGTTAGAAAATAATCGTCCGCTCTATGGCAGAGAGTTAGAAGGCGAATGGCTCGATACCGGAGATAAATTCAATTTCATAAAAGCGGTTATCAAGATTGGACTCGACCACCCGGAAATTGGAGAAAAATTAAGAAAATTTTTAAAGGAATTGAAGCCCTAGATTAGTTTCCCTAGTGTAAAAATTTTTTAACCTTAAATGAAAATTGCCATCCAGGCCGCTGATTTGGATTCCTCACGCATCGACGGTACTCGGGTTTATATTAAAAATCTTCTTAAATATTTTGGCAAGATTGGCCCCGCGGATAATTTTTTTCTTTACCATAAAAAAGAATTTAATTCGGAGCTAGCGCCGACCGTCTTTCCCAATTACCAGGTTATAAGAAAAGATTTTCCTTTTTTCTGGACCCAGCTCCGCTTCGCCTGGGAAATTTGGAAAGACCAGCCAGATGCTCTTTGGATGCCGAT
>CAZVVG010000062.1:0-1740 GCA_964630615.1 uncultured Bdellovibrionales bacterium | reverse complement strand
GTTTCAACTCCTGGTAGAAAAGGGAGAAGAGTCGGAATTTATCTTTGAAAAATTCGTTTCTCAGTTGAAAGACCAAGAGCTAATTTCCCGGGCGGAAAAACTTTTTTTAGAAAAAAAATACCGTTTTGACTTAAACAACAATTTAGAAGAGATTCAACTTCCGGATCCTTTGGTGGAAATGGAAAAATATCTAAAAGAAATTCGCCGGGAAATCGGAAAAAAAGAACTGGAAAAAATTGAAAAGGATCTGAAAAAGGCGGAAGAAGATCGGGACCAAGAGGCGATTAAGTTTTTACGCGAAGAAGTCCGAAGGATTTCCCAGGAAATAAGCGAAATCCAATAATCTTTCAAGTTTTATTTTTAAATAAATTATGGTTAAGAAGAAAAAAAAGATGCGGCGTTCTGTTTGGCGGAAAAAAGCGGTAAGCCAGAAAAAAATTGGCAAAAAAAGAAATACCAAAAAAATCAGCCTCTCTGGAAAAAAGAAAAAAACAAAAACTGCCAAAAAAATTTCAAAAAAAATTTCAAAAAAAGTCCGAATTGCAAAGCCGAAAAAAGGGGAAAAGAAATCCAGTCAGGACTTAATCACCGATTTGCTTAAAAGAGGCAAAGATCGGGGTTTTGTTACGGAAGACGAAATAATGCATGTTATTCCCAATGTTGAACAGAACGTCAAGGAGCTGGAGGATTTATATGAAAAATTAGAGGAAGCGGGGATAATCGTAATGAGTTCCGGGGATATTCTTAAATTGGAAACAGACAAGGCTTCCGAAGAAATGGAAGAGATGAAGGCCGGAAAGAAAAAGTCCCGCAAAAAAGAAGTCTTGGATGTTCCGGAAGAATCCTCTTCAGATTTAGTGCAAATCTATTTACGAGAAATCGGTCGGGTCAATCTTTTAAAATCGGAAGAAGAAGTCTCTCTGGCTAAAAGGATTGAGAAGGGCGACTTGCAAGCCAAGAAAAAACTCACGGAAGCCAATTTGCGCTTAGTGGTCAGTATTGCCAAGAAATACGTCGGCCGTTCTCACAACCTCTCCCTTTTAGACTTAATCCAGGAAGGGAATATTGGTCTTTTCCGGGCGGTAGAAAAATTTGATTATCGCAAGGGTTATAAATTCTCAACTTACGCTACTTGGTGGATTCGGCAGGCCATTACTCGAGCTCTAGCTGATCAGTCGCGCACCATTCGAATTCCGGTGCATATGGTGGAAACCATCAATAAGTATACTCAGGTGGCCAGAAGATTGGTTCAGGATTTGGGACGCGAACCTCTGCCGGAAGAAATTGCGGTAGAAATGGGATTAGAAGTGGATAAAATTCGCCACATTATGAAAATTTCTCAGGAAACCGTTTCTTTGGAGACTTCAGTTGGCGACAACGATGAAGACAGTGTTTTGGGTGACTTCATTGAAGACACGGAAACGATTATGCCCAATCAATCAGCGGCTCGCAAGCTTCTCAAAGACCATATCGGCCAGGTGCTGGATTCCTTGACCCCGCGCGAACAAAAAATCCTAAAAATCCGCTTTGGTTTGGAAGACGGCGTCATTCACACTTTGGAAGAAGTGGGCCAGGAATTCGGAGTGACTCGGGAACGGATCAGGCAAATTGAAGCTAAGGCTTTGGAGAAAATTCGCGAACATACTGATATTAAAAAATTGAAAGATTATTAGATTGGATTATTCAATATTTTTTGCTATAATCTTTTTTATTCCAATTTCATATTCCGGCGTAGCTCAA
>CAZVVG010000061.1:0-1805 GCA_964630615.1 uncultured Bdellovibrionales bacterium | reverse complement strand
CCAAGGAAGAAGGGGAAAAAACGGAAAATGAAAAAAAAGAACCAGAAAATCTGGAGAATAGTCCAAAAGAAAATAAAGAAAAAATAGCACAAGAAGCAAAAACAACGGAAGAATTCAAGGAAAAGCCAAAAGAAGAACAATTTCCCGAGAAGTCATTGTTGCCAGTCGAGAAAGTGCCGGAAAAAGAAGAAATGGGTGGCAAGGAAAAGAGTCTAGAGGAATTATGGAAAGAGGTTGAGGAAAAAAGGAAAAAATACCTGGAAAAGGATTTTCAGCACAGTAAAATAAGTTCGCGACTTAAATCTATCTTTGGTTCTTTCCTGAAAGAGAAAGGAGAGAAGAATCAAAGCGAAGAGGAGTTGGAAAAATACAGGAAGGATTATCAAATGGCTCTGAGAAATCACCAAGAAGCGGTTTCTGTGAAAAAAGAAACTCTTTCTGAAGCAGAGATTTTAAAAATCGCTGAAAATTATCTGAGAGAAAATCTGACCACTGCTGACACTCTCACTCAAATAAAAATTGAAAACCAGGAGGGAAAATTTTCTGGTTTTATGAAGAATCATGCCCAGGAATGGGTTGAAAAATACAGAAAAATGCCTTTAGCGAAAAAAATTGCCATCGGGGCTGCCTTTAGTTTGGTTAGCGCCGGCGCTGTCTATGCTACCCCAATGTTATTTGGGTTTGCTGGAGCGGCAATCACGGCCAAAAGAGTTTTTGGAGGATTGGTCACCGGAACATCAGTATCTTTGGGTTTTGAGGCCAGGAGTCGAAAGAAGGCGGAGGAAAAAATTCAAGACAAGATAAAGGATTTAGAGCCATCCAAAGTGAAAGAAGATTTAAAACTTGAAGGTGAGGAAGGAGAAACCGTTAAAAAAGCAATCGAAATGGAAAGACTTCAGCTGCTTGAGGGAATGATAAATGACAGTATAAAAAAGGTTACGAGTGAAGAGAATCTGAGAATAATAAAAAATAGAAACTCAAGACATCTCATTTATGGAATCGCGGCGGGAACCGCCGGCGCCGTGGTGGCCCCAAAAATTTTTAGTTATATTTCGGAATTTATTCACGCGGATCATTCTCCTAGTCATTGGGGAGGCCTGGAACCAAGTGAATCTGCTGTTCCTCAAGGCGTGGCTACTCCGGAGACGCCCGTCTCAAAAGTTCCGATTCCGGAAAATGCACCTTCTCAGGAAGTGCCAACTTCTGAGGTTGGGGTGGATGAAAATGAAATTATTATTGGAGTAGAAAAAGGAGATACACTTTGGCGAATGACCTACAATCAATTGTTAGAAAAATTTCCTAGTTTTAAAGAATTGCCAGAAGAAGGTAGAACCTATTTTATTTCTTGTTGTTTGGAAGAAATGAAGAAAAACCTAGAAGAATTTGGATTAAAAGATCCGGATTTGTTGCAACCGGGACAGAAAATTAATTTTACACCCTTATTTGATTCAGAGAATAAACTGGCGGATTTTATGGAAGCGGCGAAGAATTTAAGTCCGGAACAGCTGGAAAACATAAAAGAGTATAATGGTGAAGAATTGGAGATTGAAGAGGAGGACGTTTCCGAGAAAGAAAATCAAGAAAAAGCTTCCGCTCCGGCCGCCGAAGAAACGGCTTCGCCAAACAAAGAAGCAGAAATTAAAACCCCAGAAACTCCGGCAAAATCGGAAGTCCCAACAGCGGCCGAAACTTCGGCAACACCGGAAACATCAACCGCACCGGAAGCTCCAGCTCCTGCTCCAGAAACTCCCCCAGCTCCGGAAACTGGACCGGAAGAAACAATTCCGCCGAAGGAAACTCCTCAA
>CAZVVG010000060.1:0-1934 GCA_964630615.1 uncultured Bdellovibrionales bacterium | reverse complement strand
AAGACTTCCGTCATTGTTTGCCGACCGTAAGATTTCAAATCGGAATTTTCAATTTTATAGCCCGCTTCTTTTATCCGGCCCGAATCAAAATAGTAGGTATCGGGACTAATCTTGCCGCTGTCCAAGGCTGAAGCTAAGGTAATTGGCTTAAAAACACTCCCGCATTCATAAGCATCGCTGATGGCCGGATTCCGATAAAGATCCATGCTCTCCACTTGGGCATATTCATTCAGGTTAAAGGTTGGATAGTTGGCCAGTGAAAGAATTCGACCCGTAGGGGTTTCCATAACAATCACGCTTCCGCTTTCCGCCTCAAAACTTTCAACGGCGCTTTTGAGGATTTTCTCGGTTTCGTACTGAACAATGTGATCCAGCGTTAAAATCAGATTTTCGCCGTCTTGGGCTTCATGAATTTCCCTTTCCCCGACGGTAACCCAGATTCCGGAAGAATCGCGGTTTTGAAACAGACTTCCTTCCTGTCCTCTTAGCTTCTCGTTAAAAGAAGCTTCCATTCCGTATCTTCCCGCAAAATCCTCTCCTTTCCAACCGACAAAGCCAATAGTCTGAGAAGCCAGTTCACCGGAAGGATAATAACGGAAAACTTCATCAGAAAGATGAATCCCCTTAAGTTTCAGAGACCGGAGACTCTCGGCTTCTTCATCGCTCAGGCGGTGTTTTATGACTTCGTAAAAATCATCCGGACGAGATAATTTTTCCCGAATTTCTCCTTCCTCCAAAGACAAAAGCTTAGCAACTTCCCGAGCGGTTATTTCTGGATTATCAATTTCCTTGGGAACCGCATAGGCCAATTTTGTTTGCCGATTAACGGCGATGGGGAAAAGGCCGTTTTTGTCCTTGAGATAGATTTCTCCTCTTTCCGGAACCAATTTTTGAAAAATATTATGCTGGTCATCGGCTAAAGCCCTGAAAGAGTTATAATTGGCAATTTGCAGAGAATAAAGCCGGAAAAGGATCACGGCCGCGATCAGAAAAAAGGCCAACATCATAAAATAAACCCGCCAGGAGCATTCGCTGGGGTTCTCTTTTTCCCGAAAACAACGGCTAACCCGAGAAAATTTTTTTTTGCTGAGTGAAGCCGGCATAAGCTTATTTCATGGAAACCGGACTTTCTATTTCGACGTAAGAAATATCCGCCGGACTAACCAAGTTCAAGTCCTGGGTGGACTTTTCTATGTTATACATCGATTTCAGTTCCACTTCTTTGATTTTCAGCTTTTTGTTTTCCTTTTCAATATCCCGAATCTGATCTTCAATGTTTTTTATTTCATAACCTTGGGTCGCCAAGGAATTAACCTGATAGAGATAAAGGGCGCCGGAAAAAATAACGGCCGCGGCCAAAACAAAAGCCAAAGCCATCAAGCTAATTTTGACGCTCCCGCTGACCAGTTGTCTTTTTTCTTTCCTTACTGGTCGGACTTTTTTGATTGGCTGGCAGAGACTGGAACCGCTAATAACCAAATTCCTGACCATATTTTTTCGGTCCCCCTGAATTTGATTGTTTTTTTATTTTTATTTTCTTTATCTAAAAATCTATAATTTTTCGCAGACCCGAAGCTTGGCGCTTCTGGAACGAGGGTTGCTGGATAGCTCCTCCGCTCCAGGAACAACCGGCTTCTTGGTGATAATTTTTATTTTTGCCTCTCGGCCGCATTGACACTGGGGAAAATTTTTTGGGCAAATGCATCCCCTCGCATTTTCCCGAAAAATATTCTTGACGATTCGGTCTTCCAAAGAATGGAAAGAAATAACCGCCAATCTTCCCCCCGGCACTAAAACTTCAATTGCCTGGGGAAGAAATTTTTTCAAATTTTCTAATTCCTGGTTAGTTTCAATTCTAAGCGCCTGAAAAGTTCTGGTAGCCGGATGAATCTTTTGAAATTTTCCGCGCGGAACCACTTTTTCAATCAGGGTCG
>CAZVVG010000059.1:0-1972 GCA_964630615.1 uncultured Bdellovibrionales bacterium | reverse complement strand
TTTTTTTAAAAGAAAGAATATCGCTATCAGTGATAAAGCATTAAATAACAAAATAGGAAGACGCAGGGAAATATTTATTTTTTTTATAATTTCAACCGGACCAGTTACTTCTCCTTGCACTTGAATTTTTTCATAATCAGATGCGCCAACCCAAAATTTTCCTATTCCTGAGATAAGGGCAACAGTTATTCCCGGCTTATCGCTAATTCTTGTTTTGTGCCATTCACCGTCAAAAAAATTATTCCAAAATTTAGGGATGCGATCGAAAGTCCAAAGCGGCTCATCCACTGCTGAAAATTCCGTTAGATGATAAAGCCCAAAACCGATATTAAAAGCCAGCACTAAAAAAATAATTAAAGCGATAGCAAGATTATTTTTCTTTTCTTTTTTTTCATCGGACAGTTCTTTCCTGGATGAAAAATCTGAAAAAAGTTCAAAAGTATTTTTATATTTGGAAAGCTTCAAAAAAATAAAAAAGCTGGATAAAATTATAACCAGATTGGCAGCAATCTGGGCATTGTCCTTGAAATTTTCCGGATATTTGATATATCCGACTAAAATTATTAATGCTGAAGGCAGAAGAGAAAAAATAAATGTTTTGATTATTTTTCCCCAGGTTAGTTTTTTCTGATTATCGGTTAGTAAAAACGAAAGCAAAAAACAAATTATTAAAATAAAGTAAAGCAAGCGGCAATTTACCGCTTGAGGTACAAAAGGCGTGAAAATAGCATGATAAGAATAGTAGGCAGAGTTAGCAAATAAAAGAAAAGAGAAAAGAACGGTAATTTTCCTATTAAAAAGGGGATTTAAGTAGCTTATTTTTTTAAACATGTTTTTTATTCGCTTATTTCCAGGGATCTTGTTTTAATTTCTCCTATTAAAATATTATCGTTTAATATGGATACGGAATCTCTCCAGTAGTTTTTAACTCTTCCACTTCCGCCGGAAGGGCTTTTTACAGAAATCGTATATTGCTCTGAGCTTTTCGCTTTTATACGGTTAGCACTAATGATAATACTTCCTTTTTCCGGAGCCTCTTCGTAATATTGGCAGGTAATTCCGCTGGAACCATTGTCCCAAATATTATTCCCTTTGATTTCCAACTTTGAACCTCCCACAATGAATTCTATGCCGCTTTCCGTATTATTATAAATTTCATTGTCTGAAATTACTCCGGAAATATTATCCCTAATGTCAAAGCCTTCGCCCCTATTATCATGAACTTTATTGCCCGATAAATTTATTTTTCTGCTTCTTTCAATATAAACGCCTTTATTGTCTCCGTTGAAAATTTCTGAATTTTTAATAGTAATTTCCCGATCTATTGATGAAGCATCGATTCCTTTTTGTCGAAATTCCTTTATAACACAATTTTCAATGAAACCCTGACCCTCAGCTAAAATTCCTGCGGATCCCCCGACTGTAGTAAGATTATAAACGGCTGAATTATTTCTCATAGTAATAATGGGCGATAAATGTTCGCCTATCAAAATAACGCCGTCTCGGCTCTCTCCATAAATTTTTGCATTCTCCAATAGTTCAATTATTTCCCGATACTCGCCATTTTTGACATAGACTGTCGGCGAATTTATTTTTTTCGCAGCAGCGACTTGAAGAGCCTTGCTAATGCTAACATAAGGATATTTTTCTGAACCCCACTTGATCCAACCTTTATAATTTACATCCACGTAAAAATCAGCACCCTTTTGCTTTTGGGTAAAATAAAAAATAAAGGAAGTGGACGCTGCAATAAATAAAAAAATCAAGGCTTTTTTCAGCCATTGATTACTTTTGGCAGGTGTAATAGAATCTAATTGCATAGTTTAATTTTAAATCCAAACTCACAAATGTCAAACAAAAAATGGCTTTATATTTCTTTGGTAATTTTAGTTTTGGGGTTGGGAGTATTTCTCCGCGTTTATCATTTTTCCGACTGGCTCCATTTTGAACTGGACCAATCGCGCGACGCCAA
>CAZVVG010000058.1:0-2010 GCA_964630615.1 uncultured Bdellovibrionales bacterium | reverse complement strand
GTAATCACGGCTTCGCCGTTGGTAATTTCCGACTGAACGGTGGGGGCGCTGATGATTTGTCCATCCAAATAGATAGCCAGGGTCTTATCGAGATTCTTTTTCGTTAGTTCGGCGAAAAGTTTCGCTCCTTCTTCGTCAAATTTTAAGCCCACCTGGGGTCCGGAGAGGCCTTGGGACTGGAATTCTACGACTGCGTTTTTCAGATTCTTTCCGGAAAGTCCGGTGGAAACATAGTTCTTTTGAAGATTTAAGGCATTGGACTTCTTGGCAAAAAGAATGTGAGCACTGTGGATTTCACGGTTTTCGCCTTCCCCTTTTTCTTCAAGTTTTTTGATAATGTGCCAACCGTATTGGGTTTCCACCAGCTCCGGATTAATTTCTCCATCCTTGAGGTTTTTTTCAAAAAGAACCGCGTCAAATTCCGGAACAAAACTTCCCGCTTTGACGAAACCCAAATCGCCGCCGCTCTCTTTACTCACAGGATCCTCGCTATTCTCTTTAGCTAATTGAGAGAAATCTTCCCCCTGGAGCGCTTGCTTAATAACTTCTTCGGCTTTAACTTTGACTTGCTGATCCGCTTTTTCCGCCAGTTCTTTCACAGCCTGCATAGATTCTTCCGAAGCTTCTTCCTTAAATTCCAAAAAGGGCGTTTCCTTGATCATAGTTTTGGCCTGGGCAATATCCCTGACTCCGGCCAGTTCCACAATCAATCTTCTTTCCGAGCCACTTTTGGTCGTGTAAATTACCGGCTCGGCCACGCCGAAAGCGTTAACTCTTCTTTCAATCACGTCCTGAATGGCCTGCATCGCTTCGTCCGTCTTGGCGCTTTCCACCTGGCTGGTGTCCGCTTTATATTCCAGATGAATTCCTCCCTGAAGGTCTAAGCCCAGGTTTATTTTTAGCTTTTGGAAAAATCCCTGAAGCGCCGGAGCGAAAGCCACGCTCTGGGGATAGGCAATAACTCCGACCAAGACGGCCAGAAAAAGCACAGAAATAAATTTAGCGGTGATTTTTTGTCTGGAGGTCATAATGAAACAAAAACAGATTAAATACGAGTCCCACCTATTTTATACCAGAATTTTCTATTTAGCAACGGTTGAGCTTATGGCCCATTGGGCTTTTCGCAAAATATAGCGGGAACTTCGATATTTAAGGCGAGAGCAAGCTTCCGAAAAATTCAGCCAGTCAAAATTAACGTGTTCCGAGGAAAGACGCACTTCTTTTTCCAACGTTTCTGCTAAATAAAAAATAACCGTCTTAAAAACATTAAGCTTTCGACCAGCCTTAAGCCTTTCGCCTTTTTCCACTCCCGTCGCCCGGTAAAAATAGAAAATTTTCTTTCTAAACTCCGGGAAAATATTCAAATT
The DNA here is from genome assembly GCA_964630615.1 of uncultured Bdellovibrionales bacterium. GTDB lineage: Bacteria > Patescibacteriota > Minisyncoccia > Moranbacterales > UBA2206 > CAZVVG01. The sequence goes on along the minus strand of CAZVVG010000058.1, from coordinate 643 downwards.
TTTTATGCCCGTTTCTTCCTCGGTTTCCCGCCGCAAAGTTTCTTCATCAATTTCTCCTTTTTCCGCGTGTCCTTTCGGGAAATTCCAGTAATTTTTACCGTGATTCAAGAGAAGGTAGTGAATTTGATTATTTTCCCGGCGGAAAACTACGACTCCCACCGATTTTTCCCAAGCAAACATAATGTTATTCTTTATTCTTAGGCGCCGCAACAGCGCTTATATTTTTTGCCGGAACCGCAGGGACAGGGATCGTTGCGACCCACCTTATCCTTATTGATAAGCGGTACCTGGGTGGTTTCTCCGGTAGAGGAAGAAGACTGAGCCTTTCGAGCGGCGCCAAATTGCTCCACTTCTTCCGCTCCGCGGTATCTGAGCGTCTGTTCTCGCGGAATTGCTTGCGCTCCGGTCTTTTCCAGGCTAATCCGGAAAATCGTGCGCACAATGGAAGATCGGATATTTTCCATTAAAGAAGAAAATAAATGGAAAGCTTCTCTTTTGTATTCAATAAGCGGATCTCTTTGGCCATAACCCCTCAATCCGATTCCTTCCCGAAGATAATCGGTTTCGTCCAGGTGATTCATCCAATTGAGATCAATGGTTTGGAGCATTAGGGCTTTTTCCAGGAAACGCATCTGTTCCGCTG
>CAZVVG010000057.1:0-2138 GCA_964630615.1 uncultured Bdellovibrionales bacterium | reverse complement strand
TAACTCGTTTATATGCGAATATTATTCGTTATTTGAGGTTAAATTTGTTTATTATGCGTATTGTTGGTATAATTAAAAAATTGGTCTTTGCTTTAAACTATAGCACAATCTTTGTGAAACTTGAAGAACTGCTGGAAAAAATAGAAAAAGAGTTAAGATTGCGAAATTATAGTCCGAAAACTATAAAAAGTTATTTAGGATGTCTTTCCGATTATTTTCGTTATGTTAAAAATATAAAAAAAGATCCGGAGGTTTCTTTGATTAAAAAATATCTTTTAGACAAGCAGGAACTAGGGCAATCCGCTCAAACTGTCAATCTGCACCTGAATGCCATTAAATATTTTTATCGGGAAATATTTAAAAACCATATTCCCATAGATATTAAATTTTCCAAGACTTCCAAAAAATTGCCGGTGGTTCTTTCGCGCGGGGAAATTGAAAAAATAATCAATTCCATCAGAAATGAAAAGCATCGTTTGATGATAGCTTTGGCTTATGGGGCGGGTTTGCGAGTGAGCGAAGTGATAAATTTAAAAGTGCGGGATATTGATTTGCAAGAACTTACCATCCATATCAAAGATGCCAAAGGAAGAAAAGAGCGGATAACAATTTTTCCTGAGAGATTAAAATCCGATTTAAGCGAGATGCTTGCCCTTCAGCACGGAAACGAAACTCTTTTTGAAAGCGAGCGGGGAGGAAAATTGACGGAAAGAACCGCGCAGAAAGTTTTTGAAAATGCTTTGCGAAAAGCCGGAATAAAAAAAGAAGCCACTTTTCATTCCTTGCGGCACAGTTTTGCGACGCATCTTCTGGAAAACGGGACGGATGTCAGATATGTCCAAGAACTCCTCGGCCATGCTAATATTAGAACGACGCAGATTTATACCAAGGTGACCAATCCGATGCTGAAAAATATCAAAAGTCCTTTAACCTAAAATCTTTATGAATGAAAAAAATCTAAAAATAGCCCTGGTACACGATTTTTTGACCCAAGTGGGTGGCGCGGAAAAAGTCTTGGAGGTTTTGGCCGAAATGTTTCCTGAGGCGCCGATTTATACTTTGTTGTATGACCGGGAAAAGCTCCATGGAAAATTCCAAGGGAAGGATATTCGAACTTCTTTTTTGCAGAAGTTTCCCCGTTTTTTAAGAAAACGAAAAAAATGGCTTTTACCGCTGATGCCGATTGCGCCGGAGACTTTCAATCTGAGGGATTTTGATTTAATTATCTCCAGTTGTGGCGCCTGGTCCAAGGGAATCATTACCCGTCTTGACGTTAAGCATGTTTGCTATCTGCACAGTCCAATGCGTTTTGCCTGGAACGAAAGCGAACAGTATCTTTTGGAACAACGCCAGCCGGAAAAAGTGAATTTTTTTGTTCGGATTTTACTCAACTACCTCCGGACTTGGGATTGGGCGGCGGCGAACCGGCCGGATTTTATTATTTCCAATTCCCTCTACACCCGCGCCCGGGCGAAGAAGTATTATGGCCGGGACAGTCGGGTAATTTATCCTCCGGTTTTTCTTGAGGCGGAAGAAAAAGACGCTGCTTGGGAAAATAAGAGTCGAGAGTATTTCCTGATTGTCTCCCGTCTAGCTTACGGGAAAAAAATTGAAGCTGCGATTGAAGCTTTTAATAAGCTGGAACTTCCGTTGTGGATTGTCGGAGAAGGACCGCAAAAAAAACTTTTTCAAAAAATGGCAAAAAGCAACGTGAAATTCTGGGGCTGGCAACCAGATGAAAAATTACCCGAATTTTACGCCGGGGCGCGTGCTTTTATTTTTCCCGCCGTTGAGGATTTCGGCTTGGCGGCGGTTGAGGCGCTGCTTTTGGGAACTCCGGTTATCGCTCTGAAAGCGGGAGGCGCCCTGGAAACTCTCGGTGAAGGAGTAACCGGAGAATTTTTTTCCTCCAGCCAGCCGGAAATAATCGCGGAAGCGGTTAAAAGGTTCATGGAAAAAGAGAATAATTACAACCGCCAGCTTATCCGAGCCAGAGGAAAAGAATTTAGTCGGGAAAAATTCAAGGAAGAAATAAGAAAATACTTAAATGAGATAAAGATAAATGACTAAGAGCAATTTTTCTAAAATAAGCGGAAACGAAAAAACCCTGCGTTTTCTGGAAAGAAGCTGGGCTAAGA
>CAZVVG010000056.1:0-2139 GCA_964630615.1 uncultured Bdellovibrionales bacterium | reverse complement strand
TAAGGTTCCCAAAGTATTGTAACTTTATCACCCTTTCTCTCTATTTTCAACCCCTGAAAACGGATTTTTTGATTTTTACTCTTGGCGCTTTTTAATAATTTCAAAAACTCTTCCAGGTGGTTAGCGGCGATGTCTTTCAAATTTCCCCGTTTTTTTTCGAAAAGCTTAAGGAGGAACCTTTTTTGCAATGCGGGCGGCAGGGCTAAAAATTTCTTAATTCTCAAAACTTTTTCTTCTTTTTCGGTCTCCGGAATCAGGCTCTCCAGAAAAGCATAGTCCTCCGCTAAGGATAGAGAGGTTCGAAAGACAGTTTTTCTTAAATTGGGATTAAAATTATTTTCCAAAAAGGGAATAAGCTTATGCCGGATTCGGTTACGAAAAAAAACCGTTTTTTTGTTTGTCTGATCCGTACGGTAATTAATTTTTTTTGTTTGTAAATATTCCAAAATTTCCTGACGGGAAAAGCCCAGCAGCGGGCGGATGATTCTACCGTTTTTAAATTTCATTCCTCTTAATCCGGCCATTCCCGCTCCCCGCAGTAGCCTGTGCAAAAAAGTCTCTACCTGATCGTCTAGATTGTGTCCCACCCCGATCCAGTCAAATTTTCTTTCTTTTCTGATTTTTTCAAAGTAAGCATAGCGAATTTCCCTTAAGCTTTCTTCTAGATTTCCCTTCTTTTTGACCTCTGGATTGAAAACAATCGCTTCTAGCTTCCTTTTCTTAGCTAAATCCAGGACAAATTTTTCATCTCGGTGACTTTCTTTTCCTCTCAGTCCGTAATTAACATGAACAACTAAAAGTTCTAAGTTATATTTCCTTTTCAAATTCCAGAAAGCTTCCATGAGGCAAATAGAATCCGGCCCTCCAGAGACGCCCAAAATCAGTTTGTCGCCTTTATTCCAAAGCTCCTGGTGGAAAGAATTTTCTCTGAATTTTTTCAGAAAATTTTTCATTTTAAGTTTTTGGCAATTATTTCAGCGGTTTTTTCAATGGCTTCGTTTAATTTTCCCTCCTCGTTGTAAACGGTGTAATCGTAGATAGCTTTGTGCTTATACCATTCGCGCGTGTAGCGCATCCGCTCCCGAACATATCTTTCCGTTACCGAATCTCGGCGCCGGATTCTTTTTTCCAGAAGGCACGGGTCAGAAACCGTGATAAAAATCGCTTTAATTTCCGGATGTATTTTTTTTGCCGCCTCCACTCCCTGGTATTCAATTTTCCAGATCCCCACCCGTCCGGATTTCTTTACCCGGGCCAATTCCGCGTGAGAAACTCCGTAAAGGTGGCCGTTGTAATGTTCGGCGTGTTCGGCAAATTTTCCTTTCTCCAAATTTTTTTTAAACTGTTCGCAGGAAATAAAATAATAGGGCTGGCCCTGTTTTTCCCCTTTCCGTCTTGGCCGCGTAGTGGTGGTAATCACTCTTTCAATCGGAAAATAGTCTCTCAAACCTTCAATAATGGAATCCTCGCCCGCTCCCGAAGGACCGGAGATAATAAACATTTTTTTGAAAGCCATTTTGAAAACCCCTTAATAATAATATAATTTAACTATAAACTAACTTTTTTAAATGTTCAAATCTGGAGTTGTTCCAAAAATAGGAACAATAAAAACGGGCCTGAACTCTCAGCCACCCGTTTTTTCTTTTTTATACTTCTTCCTTTTTCTTATCTTTTTCTTTCGGCTCTGGGAATTTTTCCGGCTTTTCTTTTTCCCCTTTCTTCCGCTTGCCATCCTCTAAAAGCAATCCCATGCGGTGATCTTTGGGTTCAATGGAGAGAATTTTCCACTTGTATTCCTCTCCTACCTTAATGATCTCGTCTAAAGTCTTTCCCGGATAAGCTTCGGCCATTTCGCTAATATGAGCTAGGCCATGAATATCCTTATTGAGATAAACAAAAGCTCCGAAATGATTGATTTTATGCACTCTGCCTTTAACCACATCACCCACTTTGTATTCAATCAAGGACCAAGGATCTTTTTCCAGCACCCGAATAGAAAGAGAAATTTTATCCTCATCAATTCCAATAATTTGGGCCTTAACTTTGTTGCCAACCTTAATCAGGTTGCGGGGATTTTCAATCAATTGCCAAGCCAGTTCGGAAATATGCACCAGGCCTTCCAATTTTTCCTCTTCACTG
>CAZVVG010000055.1:0-2194 GCA_964630615.1 uncultured Bdellovibrionales bacterium | reverse complement strand
GCCGGATGAATCTTTTGAAATTTTCCGCGCGGAACCACTTTTTCAATCAGGGTCGCAAGTTCCTTGGCGGTTTCGATTTTCTTTTTTCTTCTTTCCTGAAAAATTTTTCTGGCAATCCGCCCGGCATATCTTTCTTCTCCGAATTCGCGGATCACTCTTTCCAGCTCCTGGAGTGGATAATAATTAATGATTTTCCAGGCCGTGAGTTCTTCTTTGAGATCAAGTCGCATATCCAGCGGTCCAACCTTTTGGAAACTAAAACCACGCTTTTCGTCTTCCAACTGATCCGAGGAAATTCCGAGGTCGGCTAAAACCGCTGTCACCTTTTTTACCCCTAGCTCTTTTAAAATACTTTTTAAATTTGAAAAATTCGCCTCGACCAGAATCGCCGTTTTTGATTGACAGACCAAGGGGACTTCCTTGAAATGCTCAATTGCCGCTCGGTCCCGATCAAGGGCAATGAGTTTTCCTTTTTTTCCGATTTCTTTCAAAATTTCCTGAGCGTGACCACCACTTCCCAACGTCGCGTCCACCACTACCGCACCTTCTTTCAGATTTAATTTTTCCGTTGCTTCCGAAAGCAATACCGCCCTGTGCTTGCTCATTTTCAATGTGTTACTTAGTAGACGCCAAGTTTACCGAGTTGCTCCGCGATTTCATCCGTGTTTTTTTCAGCGCTACGTTTATAGCCAGTCCATTTCTTTTCATCCCAAATTTCCAAACGATTATAGAGTCCGGCAAAGACAACATTTTTCTCCAATCCGGCGTAAATTTTCAAATAATCGGGAATTAGAATCCTGCCCTGCTTGTCAACTTCCACATCCACCGCGCCCGCCAACATTAAGCGCACGAAGCTGCGCGTGTTTGATTCTCCTACTGGCATCGTTCCTAATTTTTGCGCCAGCTCTTCCCAAACTTTCAAAGGATAAACAAATAAGCATTTGTCTAGTCCTCGTGTCACCACGACTTTATCTTTAAGACCAGCCCGAAACCGAGAGGGAATGGCGACTCTTTTTTTCGGATCAATGGAATGTGAGTATTCTCCAATGAACATAAAAATTCTGGAGAGAAAAATTTTCCCTTCACTCTTTCTTTTCAAAACTTTCATTCAACCTTTCTGCCACTTTTCCCCACTTATATGTATATCAGCTCTATTCTAAACCACCGAAAGCCATCCGTCAACACTTTTTTGGAAAAAATAAAAAATAGCCTGGCTAAGGCTATTTTCTTTTAGTTATCCACAGTTTATCCTGTCTGGGAATTAGCGTTTCTTAATTATTCATTCCCATACCCGTTTTCATTTCCTCCCGGAATTGAGCCAGCACATCTTTCACCATTTGATCATAGTTTTTTATTTTTGTGTCCAAAAATTCTTCCAATTTTTCCGGCGGGCTACCCGCATCCACAATTTGAGAATATTCTTCCTGCCCTTTTTCGTCCAGACTTTCCATAGTTTTGAGAAAAATTCTTTTTAAAACCACTTCTGTCATCTTGGCCACCAGTTCTTCTTTTTTCTCCTGGGGAAGATTAGCTAAACCTAATTCATCCAAAAGAGATTTTTTTATTTCTTCTTGTTTCATTTTTTTATTTCTTTACTTATTAGATATTTTAACTTAAGGAGTCTGTTTTCTTCGCGGCCAATCTTAACATTTCTTCAAACCACTTTTTGAGCGGCATACCTTTTTGAGGAGCGTATCTATCGGCGTTGGTCAAATCTAAACCACTAGGGCCTTCGATGTATCCCTGAAAATTTCCCTGGATTTCTATCAACCACTTCTGAACTGATCGAATTTGATCCTCCGTGAAACCCTTTCCTTCTAAAGCATTTCCGTTAAAAACCTCCCGGCTGTCAGACTGGCTCACGACCTTCCAGATTTCTTCCTCTCTCATCACTTTCCTCCCAAAATTTTCGGCAAATTTTTCAAAATCAAAATCTTCTCCTCTTTTAAGAAAACTCTTTTGTTCTTCTAAGCTAAGATATTGCCCCAAGCCGCTTTGACTCAATTTTTCCGCTGCTCCTTCAACTTCTCCTTCGAATTCAAGGGTTGGCGGCTTTTCCGAAGCCACAGGAGCTTCACTAGTCGGTTCTCCCACCGGTGACCCGGAAAGAGTTTCGGTCTTAGCCGACTCCGGAGCAACTTGAGGAGTTTCCTTCGGCGGAATTGTTTCTTCCGGTCCAGTTTCCGGAGCTGGG
>CAZVVG010000054.1:0-2197 GCA_964630615.1 uncultured Bdellovibrionales bacterium | reverse complement strand
GGTGGGAGCAGATAGGAAACACAAAGAAGATTGTTAGCATTGATGAATTAATGAAATAATTTTAAAGCAACTAAGGATGTCACTATTAATTTTCAAAATTAAAAAATGCGTCAAGTCGTTTCCGTATCGTTTTAAAAAAGCGAAGATTAAGGCGGTTCACGAATCGGATTTGGTAGGGGTTCTGCAGTCATTAGGTGTTTTTGACCGGATTAACGGTGGAACCGAAAAATGTGTTTCCTGCGGAGATACAATAAGTTTAGAAAATATCGAAGCCATTTTTTTAAATAAAGGAAAAATAAAGTTTATATGTTCGAAAAATGAGTGTGTTTCAAAAATATGATTTCGTTCAATGATGCGAAAAATTTAGGTATTGCTATTTTGGCCGTTATAGGTGGTTTTCAAGTAATTTTGGCTTTTTTGGAAACCCTATGTCGAATCATTCCAAACCTTAATAATCAGAGGGTTAGGCTTTGGCGTTTTCTTGCGGAAAAATGGAGCTTTAAAAAACTAGAGAAAAAAGCGATCGCAAGCGACATAGAAAATACAGTTAATGAAGTTGTTCTAAATTTGAGAAACGAGCTGCCTAACAGTTGGCTTTCAAAAGCGGCTATTAAGTGGGTCGATCGCGAAATAAAAGAGGATGATCTTTCCGACGGGGAGATGATATTGAGAATAAGGCCATTGGAGAGTCAAGATACTAATTTAATGAATGGTGTTTATGTATTTTTTTCCAAAGCTTTATTTCCCGAAACAAAGGAAATAATACCATTGTCTATCCGCAAGGCTGCTGCCCTTCAAATTTCGAGAAGAACCATATCTAATAGTAAACCATTTCTTACGGAAAGGTTTGAAAAAGGGATTTTGGAGTGTGCTATTAAAAATGACCCTGCCATTGTTGAGTATATTGAAAAATATAACCGCATAGACAATAAAGGTTTCTTTACGGGATCTTTTTTAAGAGAAATCCATGAAATTGCAACTCGCGCACAATTTAAAGAGTTGCGTAACCAAATGCTTGAAGAGGTTAAGGGTGTTTTATTTCACATTGAGGAATTTGTAGGTAATATCGGTAATTTAAGAACCATTAAATGGTCAAGGAACGGCCCCGCAACTAGCTATTCCTTTTTACTGGTCGCAAAGCCTTATCACGACGGAGTCGATGTTTATATAAAAAGAGTAAGGGAAAAATTTAGTAAAGGGGTTGAAAGAATTTATGTTATGGGAACGAGTCAAGAGAAAAGATTTGTTGAAAAAGTAATATCCGAAATTGCTAAATTGCCGGAATGTCGTCTCGTTGAGATTTTTAAGCTTCACAAAGATTATCGCGGAGATAGAAACGGTATAGGGGCGTTGTTTGTTAAAGGGGGATATGATGCGGCAACGGAGCAAAAAATTGATAGTTTTTTTAGTGACGGTATTCAGCAGTAATTTTACCGCCAAAAAGTATTCCGCCAAAAAATCTTCGGTTTTCAGTCTTGGACCCGCTTTCCGCCAAAAAAATCACGGGAAGGCCCGCAATTCAATGGGCGGCGATAGCCGCCGCGAAAAATTTTGAGGATAAATCTTCTTCTTGTACTAATACGGAGCACATCTTTAATGAAGCTCGGAACTATTTCACCAAGGTTGTCCAGTAAAAAATAGCCCGATCTGCCCCCGACTGAGCGTCGCTTGTCCTTCCAGATGGCTATCTTCCGGGACGGCGCTCGCAAGGGGGTAGCCGGGCCCAAATCAGGCTCTGGCCAACGCATTTTAGCCGCAGGTGGGGGTAAGGGGAGCTGAAAATAGATAAATAAATCTCACGAAGCCGCGAGGCTTCGTCGAAAATTTTATTGAAAAAGAATTAAAAAAGAGCTAAATTGAATAAAAAACAATATCATTAATGAAAAGCGAAACTAAAATCGTCGATAAAATTCAACATAGCGAAAATTTAAAAACCCTTGCTGATCGCAAGAAAGTTTTTTTGAATAGTTTATTAAGTCCTAGCGGCAAGACTAAATATAAACGTTATGTTGGTGCTCCAATCAGATATGCTGGTGGAAAAAGCCTTGCAGTTGGGTTGGTAGTTGATCTTATTCCCGACAATACCACTAAAGTCGTATCGCCTTTTCTCGGAGGGGGTTCTGTTGAGGTTGCTTGTGCCCGCGAACTTGGCTTATCGGTAATTGGCTATGACGTTTTCGATATCCTTATTAATTAT
>CAZVVG010000053.1:0-2329 GCA_964630615.1 uncultured Bdellovibrionales bacterium | reverse complement strand
TCAAGCCAAATGGCTGCTAAGACAGTAAAAAGGGGAAGCGAAATTTTTTCCATTCCCGAGAACCCAAAAGATCCATCCCAAATAAGTTTTGGATTAAGAAAAGAAGCTGGCATCAGAAAAGCGAAAACTGCCAGAGAGCCGGCCATAACTAAAAAATAGTTCTTTATATTTTTTTGAAAAAAAATAGCCGATAGTTTTTTATTTTCTTTAAATTTACTCTGAAAATTTATTAAATAATGAATCAGGATAATTATAAAAAATAAGGGGAATAATATAGTGGCCACATATTTTGTCAGAAGCGATAATCCGAGAAAAAGAATTGATAGATAAAGAAATTTTTTTTCTTCAGTTTTTATAAGTGTCAGATAAGAAAGAATGGCTGCAAAAGAGAAAGACCACAGAAGCGCATCCGGATTAGCAATCCGGGAAATGCCCAAAAGAACAGGCGATAAAATAATAAAAACAGTAGACCAAGCGGCTATTTTGTGATTAGTTATTTTTTTAATTAACCAAAAGATATAAAAAATAAAAAGGCCATTAAATATAAAAATAGGGATGCGAAAATAGCTGTAAAGCTGTCCGGTGTATGCCGTTTTATAACTGTCAAAATCCTTTTCTTTTATAATATGATCAGAAGGGCGCTTATCAAAAATCAATCCCGGTCCGGAAATAAGCGCCACAGAAACTCCCGGTTTATCGTTAATATAAGTTTTTTTAAAATTAAGCTTGACTAGATTATGCCAATATTGAGGAATTCTTTGATAAATCCAGAATTGCTCATCGGTAGTGACAAATTTTGTTATATAATAGGAGCCGAAAATAAAATATAAAATCACCGCCCAAAAAACAATGCAGTAGCTTGCAGAAAAATTCTTTACTTCTTTTTTAATTTTTCCCATCAACAAGTTTTTCATGCGAGAAAACTTTAATAAAATTATTTGGCCGTCCCCCGATTTCTAACTTATATTCATAATCATCATTTCTATATAATTCTTCCAGCACTATTCCTAAGCTGTTCTTTGCGCTTATATCTCGTTGTCTTTGTGTTTTACTTTCTCTTCCGGCAGAAACCACGAAATAGTCAATTTTTGTATAAGATTTAAGTCTATAATCGCTAAAACATTTCCCCAAAAAAAATGAACATACTCCTTTTTTATCAGTCCAAACGATCAATTTTTCAGCGTCTTTAAGGCTATTCAGATATTGAGCCGCTTCATAACTTCCGTCTCCCATATCTTTGAGATTTAAAATATATTTTTCAGGAAGGAGACTGGAAGTATAGCTAAAATAAAATGGTTTGATTTTATTAAGACTGAAAATTAAGCATAATATCAAGAAAATCAGCGCTAAAAAACAAATTTTTTTCCTGCAGTGAAAGCGAAAAAGGAAAACGCGAAAGCCCAACGAAGACAGAATGAAAGCTAGTGGATAAATTATTATTTGATACCTGACTGTCGCGCCTATCTGATCGATAACATAGGCTGAATAATAAAGAAAAATAAATAATATTATATATGTCGGCCATATTTTATATTCATATTTTTTACCAAAAATTATATATATCAAAAGAATTATGATAAAAATAATGGCTAATGGATGAATGCCGAATATTAATGAATAGAAATTAGCCAGCATTAAACCGCTAAATCCTCCAATAGTCTTGGAGGATTTTGGTGAGGCTAAAATTTCTTCAAAATCAAACCATTTCATGTCCAGCCAAACATTTACAAAAGTAATCATAACAGCCAGCAAAAAAAACGCGCTAATAATTCTAATTATCAATTCCCTTTGGCCAGCTAAATATTTAAAAAAATGAGTGGAAATTTTTCCTTTTAATAAATAGATTTCTCCCAGCAAAATAAGGATAATCGTCATAAACGCCGGTAAAAAATTTAAAAAAACTTCAGAAAACATGGTGCCTTCCGTGATACGGCTCAAATCAACCCAGGCGGCTGGAAGAAAGATAAAGAAAGTTATGAGGGATATATAAACAATAGTGGCATAAGAACCTAAGGACTTTTTAAAATAATCTTTCCATTCCTCGCTTTTTTTATTCAAAACAAAATCAGCGAATATCATAAAAAAATAAAAAACAAAGAAGAAATTAGCTACATATTTAGTAAGAGTAGCCAGTCCTAAAAATATTCCGGTTAAAAATAAATATTTTTTTTCAGAATTTTTAAGAAAAATTAAATAACTTAAAACAGAGAGTGAAGAAAAAATCCAAAATAACGAGTCCGGATTTATTATTCTGGAAAGACCCAATAAAATAGGGGACAGTCCTATAAAAATAATACTCATTGAGGCATTGAACCTGCCCAGAATTTTT
>CAZVVG010000052.1:0-2507 GCA_964630615.1 uncultured Bdellovibrionales bacterium | reverse complement strand
TCAGAAGAAGTTGGCCGATCATCCATTTCCCGATTTTGTCTTTTATCCTTTCGGTCAGAGAAATAGCGTAATTTTTGTGTCTTTCTGGAACAATTGAGGCCACAAAGTTGCGGATCCCGTCCTGACGGACCGCCATGTAAAAAACCAGGACCAAAACCACAAAGACTGAAATGATTCCGGAAAAAACATCTATGGTTTTTGAAAAGATGTTTCCAGAAATTTTCGTGAAATTCCCTCCCAATCCTTCAATCAACCTCTGGAAATCAAAAATATTGCCTTGAATTTGAAAATAATCTTTGAAACCCTGGAGATAAGTTTCTAATTCCTGAATATCGTTGGGAATATTGAGATAAAGATCCTTGAATTGCTCAATCATGGGCGGAATTAAAAAAGAAACAGAAAGTCCGATAATACAAAAAACTAAAACATAAACTATTACCACGCCTAAAGGCCGAGGAATTTTCCTCTTGTGTAGCCAATTAACCGTTGGCTCAATGGCGGAAACAATCACTAAGGAAATAAAAAGAATCGCCAGAATATCCCGAATCAGATACAAGAACCAAAGCGCCAGAAGAATAATGACAGTCCGGAAAATTATTCCGGTAGAAATATCAATGGTTTTTTTATCCGGCATATTTTTATTATAAATTTTCTTAATTTGAAAGCCAGTTTAAAACTTTAAGCAACTAAGAATTTTTTTAGAATTTTTATGCGGTCCGATGATGGCCAAATTTAGCTTATTTTCAGAAAAAATATCTTTTGCTACTTTCAGTATCTCACCTGAAGTCACTTTGTCAATTTTCCGGAAGATTTCTTTGGGAGTTTTGATTTTTTCTTTTCTGATTTCCTGGCCAGCAAAAAATAACGCTACTTCATCAGAAGATTCCAATCCCATAATACTTTTTCCCTTGATAAAATCTTTGGCTCGCCTAAGCTCCTTTTCGGTAACTTTCGTACTCGCGATTTTCTTGTATTCTTTTAAAATAGTTTGGACGGCCAATTCCAAATTTTTATGTTCTACCCCCGCCTGGGTTGCCAAATAACCGCAATCCCGGTAGGTTTCCGTTTCGGTTCGGATATAATAAGCCAAGCCTAATTTTTCCCGCACTTCAATAAAAAGCCGGCTGGACATATTTCCGCCTAAAATTATTGACAGTAAACTTAAAGCATAGTGGCTTTTATGTCTTTCCGGATACGTTCTAACACTCAATATAAAATGAGTCTGGTCGGTCTTTTTAAATTTAATCTTAAGCGCCGGTTTTTTTTGTTTTTCTCTGACCTTGGAAACGGCTGGTAGTTTTTTCTTTTTCAGCTGGGAAAAATAAGTTTCAATTTTTTTCTGGATTTCTTGTTCCTTGAACTTTCCGGCAACGCAGACCAAAGTATTATTGGCCGTGTAAAGTTTTTCCAAATACCTAAAAAAGTCTTTTCGTTGAAAAGCGTTAAGGGTTTCCTTGGTTCCGATGATTTCTCGCCCCAGAGAATTATCCGGATAAAGAAGTTTTTCCAGCACATCAGAAACGGTTCGCACAGGAGTGTCTTCATACATATTCAATTCCTGGATAATTGTCCCCTTTTCTTTCTCTATTTCTTTTTCCTCAATCTTCGAATTAAGAAAAATATCCGCAATAACATCTAAAGCTGTCCCGAAATGCCGAGCATCAACTTTGGCGTAATAAATGGTTCTTTCCTTGCCGGTAAAAGCGTTGAACTCTCCTCCAATCGCGTCCAGTTCTTCAGAAATGTCCAAAGTCGTTGGTCTCTTTTGGGTCCCTTTAAAAAACATATGCTCGATAAAATGAGAAAGTCCCGCTTCCTTGCTGGTTTCTCTTCGAGAACCGGCGTTTACCATAGCAATTATTGTAACCGTTTCAGTCCCTTTGACTGGTACCGTGATCAACCGCAATCCGTTTTTAAAAACCGTTTTTTTATATTTCATATTTTTCTCTTAACTCGGGAAATCCGGATTAAGCCGGCACAGGGAATAATTTCTATTCCTCTTTTCTCCAACTCATCCAGAAAAAGGTTCATACCGATAGAGTCAGAAGAAATGTGACCGGCAATTACCACGTTAATGTGGGCTTTTTCCGCCGCTTTCTTATGTTCCTCGCTTTGATGCATGGAAATCACCGTGCCAACTCCGGCCGTGGCCATTTTTTCGTAAATTTTCGAGCTTCCTTCCGTCCCACCAGTAATTTCGGTAAAAGCAATTTTTCCGGCATGATTTTCCTCCGTGCCGGTAAAAAGACAAGGTCCGGAACCCCCTTTGGCGGCTTCCTGATATTCCGGAATTTCCAAAAGTGATTCTAAAACTTCTCCGAGATATTCTGGCTGGTCTTTCTTTATTTTCTTCTCCACAAATCGGGCCACCAAATTATCCGCTGGCGTATGAACATTCAGGAGACTTAAGTCCAAAAGTCTGGCTAAGTCAACAATTTTAAAATGATTGACTGGATTAACTCCCCGACTGACTTCGCTGATGCGAACTTTAAGAAGACTTTCGGCCA
>CAZVVG010000051.1:0-2759 GCA_964630615.1 uncultured Bdellovibrionales bacterium | reverse complement strand
CGTTGTCGTGATCATGATGATGATGGCTGACCAAAACCAAATCCGCCTGGCCTTGAGGGGGTCGCAAGCCGATTTCCTTGTCAAAAGGATCTATAAAGATATTGATTTCTTCTTGACCGCGGCCCAATGGCCGGGTATTGATTTTGAAGCAAGAATGACCGTAATATTGAATCAGCATAGTTTTTTGGAGTAATGGATAGAATCATTTTAGCATACAAAAAGGTTTGTGTCGAGATATTCGGGAGATTCTTTTCGAAAAAATTCAGGTATCTTTTTGCCCCTTTTTGTGCTAAGATTAAAATCGCAAGAAATTATTTCTAAATTATAAAATATCATTATGGACAAAAAATCAAAAATTCTACTGTTAGCTTTCTTTCTGTTGATTGTTGGTTCGGTAGCCTTTACTTATTATCGGATAATAATCAGGAAAGATTATGTTATTTCTGCTCAAATCGACTGCGATCCTTACACGGAAAGTTGTTTTATTTGGGAATGCGATCCGGAATCAAGCGTTGAAGGTGAGGCTTGCACGGGTGATCCAGAAGTGGATCTTTGGTATTACAAAAACGCTAAAAGAAATGCCAGTCGGATTCCTTCCTGTAATCCGGAAGAGGACGAGAACTGCCAGCCCTGGGTTTGTGATGAGGGGGAGAAAGACTGCGAAGAAATTCTTTGTTCAGAAGAAACAGTTTCAGAAGGGGAGAGCTGCAACGATCCCGAGGAGTATACTTTGAATAATCCACTTGAAGAAGAAGAGGTAGAATGTGATTCGGAAACCGCGGAAGAGTGTGAAGAAGAGGCGGTGGAGGAATGCGATCCTGAACTGGATGAAGAGTGTGTGACAACGGAAACAGAAGCGGAAGCCGAAAATTGCGATCCGGGAGTTGAGGAGGAATGTTTGACGGCTGAAGAAACAGAGGCAACAACCAAAGAGGCTTCAGAAGAGTAATTTTTTTAAAAAAATGAAAGTTGAATTTGATAAATTAGAAGAAAAAATTGGGGAAAAGATTGAACTTGTGGGTTGGGTTCATTCTTTACGGGAGCACAAAAGCGTTCTTTTTATTGATCTTCGGGATCGTTCGGCTCTGGTTCAGGTGGTGGTGGCTGAGGGCAAAATAATAAAAAATCTACCTGCCTTGAATTCCGAAGATCTCCTGAGGATAGAAGGAACTGTCCAAAAACGACCAGCGAATTTGGTGAATCCAAAAATTGCCACCGGGCAGATTGAAGTTTTGGCTTCCAAGGTGGAAGTAATTTCTCCGGCGGACGCGTTGCCTTTTGAGGTGGATAAAGATACGCTCAAGGTAAATGAACTCTTGCGGCTGGAACATCGTTATTTAGATCTACGTTCAGAAAGGATGAAAAATAACTTGAAAAGGCGTCACGAAGCCAATCTTTTCTTAAGGAATTATTTAGCTTCGCAGGGGTTTTGGGAAGTGGAAACTCCCAGCTTGACCAAGGGCACGCCGGAGGGCGCTCGGGAATTCATCGTTCCCTCCCGGCTTCATCCAGGTAATTTTTATGTCTTGCCCCAGTCACCCCAGCAGTTCAAACAACTTTTGATGGTAGGCGGGGTGGAGAAATATTTTCAGCTGGCTCGTTGTTTTCGCGATGAAGATCAGCGCGGCGATCGCCAACCGGAATTTATGCAATTGGATTTGGAAATGTCCTTTGTGGAAGAGGAGGACATTCTAGGCTTAGTGGAAGAGATGATGAGAGAATTGGTGAAGAAGAATTTTCCCGAAAAGAAAATTTTGGAAAAGCCTTTCCCGCGATTGACCTACCAAGAGGCGCTGGAAAAATATAAAAGCGACAAGCCGGACTTGAGAAAAAATAAAGATCCCAAGACTTTGGCTTTTTGCTGGGTTACGGAATTTCCTCTTTTTGAAAGAAGCGAAAGTGAGAAAAGATTGGTGTCTTGCCACCACCCATTTACTCAGCCTAAGGAAGAGGATCTACCTCTGCTTTCAGAGAAGCCTCTGAAAGTTCGAGCCCGGGCCTATGATTTGGTGCTCAATGGTTACGAAATCGGCGGTGGCAGCTTGAGGATTTTCAAAAAAGATTTACAAAAAAAGATTTTTGAAATTCTGGGTCTTTCTTCCGAGGAAATCGCGGAACGTTTCGGGCATCTGTTACGGGCATTTGATTTTTCCCCTCCGCCCCACGGAGGAATCGCCCTGGGACTGGATCGCTTGCTAGCTTTGCTGCAAGAGGAAGAAAACATCCGGGAAGTAATCGCTTTTCCCAAAACGGGTGACGCGCGAGATCCACTTTGCGGCAGTCCAGCGCCAGTTTCTTCTTTGGCGCTCCAAGAAGCGCATATTCGATTGGAGAAAGATAAAAAATAAAAAAAGCCTTTTTCTGCCTATTTTCTAAGCGTGACTTAATGTTTCAACGCTTGACTTTTTCTTGATTGAAGGGTATGCTGACCTGCTGACTTGAAAAAAGTGATTCTTGATTTGAAACACTAGGTCTATTTTTTAGTCGGTTACCGGCATATTATGAGGTAAATTTATAGCCTTTTAAGGAGATTAACAAAAGGGCAAGAGTTCCTTAACAAAAGAAAATAAAAAACTCAGGATAAGAAGGAGGTGTCGGGATGAAGCGGTTCAGGGAAGGGGCCGCGGAAATCGCAGCCTTACTAAAAGAAGCCTGGTTTGTTTTTTGGAAAGTTAAAAAAGAAGATGAAGCTGGGGCGGTGGCGGGAAAAGTTTTCCAAACGGTTTCCAAGGGAGCCGCTTATAGTTTTTCGGACAATC
>CAZVVG010000050.1:0-2824 GCA_964630615.1 uncultured Bdellovibrionales bacterium | reverse complement strand
GGATTAACTCCCCGACTGACTTCGCTGATGCGAACTTTAAGAAGACTTTCGGCCACATTGATGGGAATTCCAGATTGGGCTAAAATATCCGCCTGAAGATGCATAACTTCGCTCAAGTCCGCCAGGGCCTTCCCCACCGGGTGATGGTTAATCAAAAGGTCAATTTCTTTCCGGGAGTTCCCTTCGCTTAAATAGCGAGCGGCCAGTAATTCCGATCCGTCAATATCAATGCCCGCCATCACTCTTTTTATGTTTCTCTTTCCAATCGAAAAATGAATCCGGGAGTCCGGGTAGGGATTATTGAGCCTTTCCTTGTCAAAAAATCTTTTTTCCGCCGAGGGTAATTTTTCGTATTTCTTTTTGATACGATTCAGATGTTTTTTAATCTCCTCTTCGGAACGAAAGTCGGCTTGCCGGCCCAACTTGAGAGCTAAATCAAATACTTGTTGAATCTGCATAAAGACAAATCTAAAATTGATAATTATAATTTAAGCGCTTTCCAGCTTATCATAAAAATAATCCTTTATTCCCGCTAAGCTAATTCTTTCTTGTTTCATTGTGTCTCTGTCCCTCACGGTTACATCTCCTTTTTCCAAGCTTTCAAAGTCAACGGTTAGGCAATAAGGCGTCCCGATTTCATCTTGCCGCCGGTATCTTTTTCCAATATTCCCGTTGTCGTCAAATTCGCACATATAGCGGGATTTCAAACCAGCATAAACCTCCCGGGCCTTTTTGACAAGTTCGGGCTTGTTTTTGAGCAAAGGAAAAATTGCGATTTTAATCGGAGCCAGGCGCAAATTCAGTTTAAGCACAATTCTTGGCTCGCCGGCAACTGTCTCTTCGCAATAAGCGTCGCAAAGCACCGCCAAAAAAGTCCGAGCCACTCCGGCGGAAGATTCAATAATGTGGGGCAGATATTTTTCCCCCGTCACCGGATCCGAATAGCTTAATTCTTTTCCAGAAAATTTGGAGTGCTGGGTCAAATCGTAATCTCCGCGAGCGTGAATTCCTTCCAGTTCGGCGAATCCGAAAGGATATTTATACTCAATGTCATAGGCTTCTTGGGCGTAAAAAACCAGATTTTCGTGCTTGTGCCATTTTAAGTTTTCTTTTTTAATTCCCAGCTGGAGATAAAAATTCCAGCGGTAGTCCTTCAATTTTTCATATTCTTTCATTTCCTCTTCCGGTTTCAAAAAATATTGCATCTCCATTTGCTCAAATTCCCTGGTCCGAAAAATAAACTGCCGCGCCGTTATTTCATTGCGAAAGGCCTTGCCAATCTGGGCAATGCCGAAGGGAATTTTCACCCGGGTAGAATCCAGAACGTTTTTGTAATTCACGTAGATTCCCTGGCAGGTTTCTCCTCGTAGATAAACCGGCTCCTCTTCCCATTTCTCGGTAAAATTTCCCAGATTCGATTTAACCAAAAGATTGAATTTTTTAACTTGGGTAAAATTGCTCTTTCCGCACTCCGGACATTTGATTTTCTCCTTGTTTTCAGAAAAGATTTTGTTTATCTCTTCTTCGCTGATTTTCTCATCTGCCTGAATCCCGATACTTTCCAGTAGGTGGTCTACCCGAATCCGAGCGTGACACTCTTTGCATTCGGAAAGCGGATCGGAAAATCCGGCTACGTGTCCGCTGGCTTCCCAAATTTTGGGACTCATAAAGATATTTGAGTCCAGGCCGACGATATCCTCCCTTACCTGCACCATATTTTTCCACCATTCTTTTTTAATCGCGTTTTCCAATTCTACCCCGTAAGGCCCGAAATCATAAATTGCCGAAAAGCCCCCGTAAATTTCCGAGGAAGGAAAAACAAAGCCCCTTCTTTTACACAAGGAAACTATTTTATTCATCAAATCCTCATTTTTTTCCTGACTTGGCATAAATTTTAAGTTAAAATATGGCGACTTAGCTCCTGGGCTTATTCTAACGGAAAATTTTTAATCTGGGAAGGCTGACTCAAACCGCGGATACTTTTCTAAGATCCGAAAAAAAGCCGAGAAAAATTTTCCCGGCTTTTTAAGAAACCCTCAGAAAACTAAACTTTTTTAATTTTTTTCAGCAAGAAAAAAGCCAGATAGCCCCCGCCTAAAGCGGTGACTAACTGCGACCAACTCATAATCATCGCCACCTGGGAGGCAATTTCTTTTTTTAGGAGCAAACTGATTACGATAGAACTTGTCCCGAGCAAAAAAGAAAATTTTAAGACACTGGCCAAGATCATTCCCAACCAATAGTTTCGGTCCTTGAAAAAATTGAAAGTCAGAACCAGTAAAACATTCCCGGCCATAATGAAGGCCACCATCGGAGCCAAAACCGGAGGCAGGAGCCCCGTCGCCAGGGCAATGAGGCTCGGAACCAGACTGACCAAAATCCCACTAGACAGTCCCAAAATTCCGGTCGCCAAAAAAAGAGTCGCGTTCACCACCACGCCGGTTAGCGCCTGATGCCCTAATAAAGGAGCGACAACTGCGCTTCCTATCATCAATACAAAGGTGCTCAAAAAATAAAGGTTTTCTCTTTTGAAAGTTTGGGTTCTTGCTTGTTCCATATTCTTTTATGATTTTTTTAATTTATTTATCGCTTTTTTTAAGCAACAATTAAGCAGGATCTATCTAAAACAGTATAACAAATTTTTCTCTTTTTTAAAAACCGCTTATCCTGAAAGTGAATCGTCTCAAAAAAGAAAAAAGCAAGGCTTTCAAAACCTTGCTTTTCTTAAAACAACTTTTTTTCTCTCTTCTACAAGCTCCGTTCTAATACTTTATTCCTACCACGGCGTCACTTCCTTGTATCCGGGCGGGCAGGGTTGGGTGTT
>CAZVVG010000049.1:0-2825 GCA_964630615.1 uncultured Bdellovibrionales bacterium | reverse complement strand
GAACCAGTTTCCGGGGAGAATTTGAAGGGCGCCTTAAAGAAATAATCCGCGAAGCCTCCCAAAACAGAAACTTGATAATTTTCATTGACGAAATTCACACCATCATCGGCGCCGGCAATGTAGCTGGAGGACTGGATCTGGCTAATATTCTCAAGCCCGCCCTTTCCCGCGGAGAAATTCAGTTGATCGGAGCCACGACTTTGGGAGAATATAAAAAACACGTGGAAAAAGACGCGGCCTTGGAAAGAAGATTTCAACCCGTCTTCGTTAAAGAGCCAACCGCCGAAGAAACCCGGGAAATTCTCTTGGGCATCAGAAAAAATTATGAAGAATTTCACAATGTCGTTCTCTCTGAGGAATCTCTTGATCTGGCCGTTGAAATGAGTCTTCAATATGTGCAAGGACGCTTTCTGCCCGACAAAGCCATTGATATCATTGACGAAACGGCTGCTTACGTTCGGTCCAAAAACAAAATCTCTGACTTCACCCGAGAAATCAAAGAGTGGGAGAAAAAAAGAGACCAGCTCCTGGACGAAAAAGAAAAACTGGTTTTCCAGGAAAATTACGAAAAAGCCATTGAGCTACGCCAGGAAGAAAAGAAGCTGGAGGAAGAAATCCAAGGGTTAAAAAAAAGCCAAGCTCAAACTGAAAAAAAACATTCCGTCCAAATAACCAGGGCGGATCTGATTGAAACCGTAGCGAAAATCTCCGGCATCCCGGCGGAATAATTAGCCCAAGAAAAAAGCCAGCGCCTAAAAAATATCCGGAAAATTCTTTCCGCTCAAATTATCGGCCAAAAGGAAGCTCTGGAAAAACTTTCCAACGCCCTGCTGCGTTCCCAATCGGGAATTGCCAATCCGGATCGGCCGATTGGCTCTTTTCTGTTCCTCGGTCCGACCGGCGTAGGAAAAACTCTGACCGCCAAAGTCCTCGCTCAAGAATTTTTCGGCGAATCCGGTTCTTTGATTAGAATTGATATGAGCGAGCTTATGGAAAGACACAGCGTCGCTTCTCTCATTGGTTCCCCTGCCGGTTATGTCGGCTACGGAGAAGGCGGAAATCTGACCGAAAAAATCAGAAGAAACCCTTATTCGGTAGTTCTTTTTGACGAGATCGAAAAAGCCCATCCGGATGTTTTCAATCTTCTCCTGCAAATTCTGGAAGATGGAACTTTGACTGACGCGCAAGGGCTCCAGGTTAATTTTAAAAACACCCTAGTCATTCTCACTTCCAACATTGGCACCGAAGATTTTACCCGCGCGGCGCACGGGATTGGCTTCGGTTATGCCAAAAAAGAAAAAGGAATTTCCCAAAAATTCAAAGAAATTGAAGCGACCGTCATCAAGGAGCTGGAAACAAAAATGAAGCCGGAACTCTTAAACCGCCTCGATCACATTTTAGTCTTCCGGGCTCTGGATAAAAAATCCATTGAAAAAATAGTTGTCCTGGAACTGAAAAAACTTTCCCGGAGAATTCTCAAGCAAGGTATTCACCTTAAGCTTGACTCTTCAGTCGTCCAATTTTTGAAGAAAAAAAGTGTTTCCCGAAGTCAAGGCGCCCGACTGGTCAGAAAAAACGTGCAGGAGCTTTTGGAAAACCAAATAGCCGAAATGCTGGTTTACGATAAAGTTAAGGAGAATAAGATTCAGGTTCGGGTCAAAAATCAACGTCTTGTCCTTAGCTAATTTTTCGCCCTCGGCGAATGTTTGCCAAAGCTAAAAAATTAATCTTAGACACCCTTTTCCCTCTTTACTGCCTGGATTGCCACCGGGAGGGTTTTTGGATTTGTCCGGAATGTTTTTCCCGAATTGAAACGCTTCCTTTTCAGGTTTGTCCCCGTTGCGAAAGGCTGATTAGCGAAGGAGGAAAACTCTGCCAGCGCTGCAAAAACCTCTCGCTCAAGCTTCGAGATTTCCCTCTGGCGGCCCTGATTGTCGCCAGCAGCTACAAAGATGAATCTTTGGCCAAAATGATCCATCTTTTTAAATATAATTTTATTGAGGATTTGAAGACACCCTTAGGGACACTCCTGGTCCGCTCTTTTCAGGAGCACAAGATTCCACTTCCGGAAATTTTGATTCCCGTTCCGCTCCATCCCCGGAAACTTCGCGCCCGCGGCTTCAATCAAGCCGCTCTCTTGGCTCAATTTTTAGGAGAAAATCTGGCCCCCGGTTTCACGCTCCCGGTTTTGGAAGATGTCCTGAAAAGAACGCGTTCCACTCGGTCTCAAATGAAAATTAAAGACTATCGGGAAAGAAGGGCTAATGTTCAAGGAGCGTTTGAACTTCTCCATTTTGAAAAAATCAAAAACAAGAGTCTCCTTTTGGTCGACGATGTCGCCACCACCGGCGCCACGCTTTTAGAATGCGCCCGCCTACTCAAAGCCGCCGGAGCCAAAAAGGTCTCCGCTTTGGTTGTGGCTCGGCAGGGATTAAAGAAATAAGCTTATTCTAATACAAATAAAATTCAATAAAAAGCTTTAAAATAAACAAAATTAGACTTGACAAATAGTTATTTTTACGCTATTATATCAGGAAGTACTTTTATATTAAAAAACAAAAAAGGAGGAATCAAGAATGATAACGAGGGAGATATTGATGGAAATAGCGGAAGAAGTTGCTATAAAAATTAGTAACGGTAAGACTTTTATGGAAGGAATGGTCACTGTGTTGGCCGATCACAGAATTTATAATATATTAGAAAGGAAAATTTGCTTCCAGGAAGTTGGAAAAATTCTCGGAAGCAGAAATAAAGGAAAGAAAAAAAGGAGATAAAAAATTTAAAAAACCCTTATCGCAGCGCGCTAAGGGTTTTGTCTTTTTTTT
>CAZVVG010000048.1:0-3125 GCA_964630615.1 uncultured Bdellovibrionales bacterium | reverse complement strand
GTTAGTAATTCAAATCCGTGCAGAAGAGCGGCAAAACTAAAAAAAATCAGAAAGGAGAAGAGCAAGGGATAGCGGCGCAAGACCGGTTGCGTGTATTTAATCGCCTTATCTTCCGCTTCCTTGACTATTTTTTCCGCTTGAAAAACTGGATCCTTGGAAAACATAAAAGTTTTTTCCTAATTAATTTTTTTAAAACGGGAGGGATAAGATTTAGGCTTTCTTCCTTGCTGGTCCTAGCGTTTTTTCCAATCACCCACGATAATTTTTTTCCGGCGTAATTTAACCGTAACCTTCTGGCGCTCTCGCCAACCAAGCACTCGGACCATTTCAATCGGTAAAGTTAAAACCAAGCTCGTCCGGCCTAGTCTCATTAACTTGCGCGTATTTTTTTCCCTGGTTGCCATAAATATATATCTAGATATATATTTTAATATATACTATTTTTATTCTCAGTTTTTCTCTAGCCTCTTTTTCTTTCCCCCCTTACTGGCCCCGTCCGAGATTAGATATTGATTGCGTCTTTTCAAATAAAAAGCTCTTTTAGGTTTAAAACTTGGCTAAAATCAGAATTAAATTAAGCAAGTTTCCGGTTCCAAGATAATCTTCGTGACTCTCAAGTGTAAACTCAAGAGGGGTTTATTTTTCAGTTTTGGATTCTAAGCACCGAGTTTTTCTTCTACGATATTTTTTACCAATTTCCCATCCGCCAAACCCTTAAGCTGGCTCATGGCCAGACCCATTACTTTGCCGATTTCTGAGCGAGAGGTCGCTCCCGTCTGGAGAATGATCTTCTCTACAATTTTGCACACTTCTGCCTCTTCAAGCTGCTTGGGCAAATAAGTTGAAAGCAGGGCAATTTCCTTTTTTTCCTTTTCTTCCAATTCCGGGCGACCACCTGCGGCATATTGGATCGCCGCTTCTTTTCTTTGCTTAATCGCTCGGGAAATAACGGCTTGAATTTCTGACTCTTCCAAGCCTTTTTCTTTTTTCAGTTTTTCTATTTCCGTATTCTTGATCATCGCCTCCAATCCTCTTAGGGTATCCCTTTTTAAGCTGTCCCCCGCTTTCAGAGCAGCTAGCAAATCTTGAGAAATTTTTTCTTTTAACGACATAGTTATTTTTTCTTGATTAATTTTTTCTTAACATTTTTAAATTTTTCTTCGTCAAACTTACTCATTTTTTTGAGTTTGTCCACTATTTTTTTCACTTTCTCCCGATAAATGGCGCCTTCTCTCATTTCTCTTCGAGTTTTTTCTTCTTTGCGAAAGCGGGATTTTCTGGCCTGCACTAAAACTCCGCTTTGTTGGACTCTCCGACCAAAGCGACGAATTAAGCTTTCGCTTGTTTCCCGATCTTTTCTTTTTACCTCAATCATAAAAAACCTCCTCTCTAAAAAGCTAATTTCTTAAATCAGGTTGTTTTCCTGATTGTTGTTTCCGTTGTGGTTATGATAAACAATCACGTTATCCGCTTTTAATTTCTTCTTAATCAGGTCTACTAATTTATCCATACTCGCAATTTCTTGAACCCCCGTTCTCATATTTTTTACAATAACTGTTTGGTCCAACGCCTCTTTCTGCCCCAAGATCAAGGTTATTTCCACTCCTAATTTGTCCGCGACTTTCAGCTGGGACTTGAGACTGCCCCGACCAAAGCTTTCCGCCACCAGAATTCCGTTTTTTTCCAGCTCCGAAAAAAGGACCAGGCTTTTTTTCTTGGCAAAATCGCCCAACTGAGCCAGAAAAACTTTTGGTCGAGGATATTTATAGGCCTTGGCTTGAACTCTTTTCATTTCAATTATCAACCTTTCCACTCCCAGAGCAAAGCCGATTGCCGGAGTATTCTCCCCTCCCAGAGATTTTATCAGACCGTCGTAGCGGCCGCCGCCCCCCAAAGAATACTTTCGACCCTCCTCTTGTCCCGACCAGACCTCAAAAACAGTCTTGGTATAATAATCTAACCCCCGTACCAAATGCGGATTAATCGTATAGGGCAAATTCAATTCATCCAGATACTCCAGAAGATTTTTAAAGTGCAAGCGACAATCGTCGCAAAGATGATCCACGGATTGAGGAGCTGTCGCTGCCACCTGAGAGCATTTGTCTTCTTTGCAATCCAAGGTTCTCAAGGGATTAGTTTCCATTCTTTTCTTACAATCCTGACAAAGCTTATTTCTTTTTGATTCCAGATAATTAACCAGAAGCTCTCGATACTCCTTGCGACAAGTGGGACAACCGATAGAGTTGACTTGAATTTGAACATTTTTAATACCAATGTTTTGAGTAACTCGGAGTGCGATCTGAATCATTTGCGCATCCAAAATTGCATCCTGTTCACCAAAGGCGTCATAATTAATCTGGTAGTGTTCCCGGTATCTTCCTTCCTGAGGCCTTTCGTAACGGTAAGCCGGACCGGTGGAAAAAAGCTTAATGGGCCGGCTCAGAACATTCATACCGTGCTGAATATAGGCCCGGCAAACTCCTGCTGTCATTTCCGGTCTTAAGGAAACTTTATCTCCCCCCCGAGTTACGAAACTATACATCTCTTTTTCAATCACATCCGTTTCTTCTCCGATGCCCCGAGAAAAAATATTTGTATATTCTAGAAGTGGGAGATCAATACGGGAAAAACCATAATCTCTAGCGATTCTTTCAGAAACCCTCCTGACCTGATCCCAGTAAGGCTGCTCTTCAGGCAAAATATCCTTCATTCCTCGAGGAGACTGCAAAAGAAGAACTTCTTTTTCCCTTGCTTTCTGAAACTTCTTTGTTTTTCTAGTTCTTTTCTTCTCAAATTTCTTTTTTCTTGAATTTAAGACCGCTCCTTTTCTTTTTTTAATCTTAGGCATAAAAATAAAAGTTAAAATAAGACTAACTTATGCAATGGCCAAGCCCTCAAGAAAACCCTTCCAATGATATCCCCGCGACTCACTGGCCCCCAGGAGCGAGAATCGGAACTGAACATTCGGTTGTCTCCCATCACAAAAAATTCTTCCGCCCCCAAAGTCACGACCAGGTCTCCCTTGGTTTGAGCTTCTTTTTCAAGATAATTGCTTTCGTCAACCCTAAACCCTTCCGGATATTCTTGATTGTGGATGAAAACTTGATTGTTCTTTATTTCTACCT
>CAZVVG010000047.1:0-3131 GCA_964630615.1 uncultured Bdellovibrionales bacterium | reverse complement strand
TGACTTTTTTCGCACCTTTGGGCATTAGTATTCCCGGAGCGGTCATGGTGGCGATTCTCAACCGTTTTCTGCACGCGTTGGTGAATTTGGCCGCTTTGCCACTTTATCTTAGGACGAAAAAATAAGATTTCCAAATCATTTTTCAATCTGGTCGTATTCTTCAGAAGGAATCAGGAGAGTGCGGTATTCCTCTGCATGATTCTTTTTGTAAAAAAGCTTTACCCAAACTTCTTTTTCCAGAGTGATTTCTGCGAAAGATTCAAGCCACAAAATATCCTTATTTTTGCTTTTTTCGACGCCAGGAAGAGTAAAATATCTGACCCCTTCTATTTCTTGAAAATCTAATCTTTCCGTGTGACCGGAGAAAACAGCTAAAACCTTATTTCGGGCAAAAATTTCCCGGATTTTTTTTGACAAATTTGGATCCAGCATTCTATTGCCACGATCAACAAAAGGCGGATAATGGATGAAAACCAATTTTTTCAAGTTTTTATTTTCGGACAATGTTTTTTCTAACCAGAAAAATTGTTCTTGGGAAATATAATAAAAATCTCCGGTATAATTCTCTGTCTTAGCTTTTTCATGTTCATTGCCGTCCATTATTACAATACGTAAATCATCATAATCAAAAAAATAGAAACTTTTTTCATAACCAACAAAATCCAACCAATTTTCCTTGGAAAGGCCCCGAGTGTCATGATTTCCAATGACATGGTAAACAGGAACATTTGTGTTTTTAAAATAATCAAAGAGAACTTTAAAATCTTCAAAAGAACTTTTTTCTCCTTCATTGCCCTCAATTAAATCTCCTCCCTGAACAATAAATGCCGGTCGAAAATCACTGTTCATTTTATTAATAAAATAAGAAAGGGTTACAGAAGCTTGTTTATTTAGACCAGTCTTATTTTTTCCTATTTTCTTTCCGTGAATGTCTGTAATAAAGCCTATTTTATGTTCTTTTGTGATTTGTTCCGTCCGCGCAACAGTCAGTTCTTTTTCAGGATCCACCGAAGGGTCAGATTTATTCTTAGAAAAAAAAGCAATTATGCAAATAAAGAGAGCTATTATTGAAAAAAGAATAATTTTTTTCACTGAATTTTTTTAAAGATTCTCTTCAGATTTAATTATTTTTACATAATCATTTGGTCGATCACCGATAAAGATTGACCATTCCCAATCCTCGGGGTTTTTTAGTTTGGAATAATAGTAATCCGGAGCGTGCTTAGCTAAAGAAGAATTTTTCCACTTAAACCAACTTTTTAATTCTCCTCTTCGAGAAATAACGAAATAATCCGGTTTTCCCTTACTGAGATTGATATTAGTGCTCCGAATACAGTTGCCGATAAAAAACTGGCAAATCCCATGTCGATTAGACCAAATAGTTAAATTTTCAGCATTGGGCAAACTATTTAAATATTGAGCGGCTTCGTAATTACCATATCCCCAGGCATCTGTTATGGTGAATTTTTTCGGCATTAAGTCATTTGTATAAGTGAAATAGTGCGGCTTGGTTAACCAAAGAGAGGCAAGCAGGAGGGTGGTAACTGAAAAAATAATCACTATTTTAATTTTATAATTTTTAAGACTGTTTAGAATATCAAAGACAGAAAAAGCGGATAAGAGAGCAAAGAGAGGATAAAGCATTATACTGTAGCGGATATTGGAAAGAACCTCAGAAAAAAGTGCTCCACTAAAATAGATAAGTGGAAAAACAGTTAAAAAGAAAACCGGAAGAAAAAAAGCAGGTGTTTTTTTAGAAAAAATTATTTTTGTCCAATAAAAAAGAATTGCGCCAAGAACAGCAATATGAAGAGAAAAAATAAACGGTTGAAATTCAATCAAAAACTTTTTCCAAAGTGGAAATTCTTTGAGAATTTTATCGAAGCCGCCCTTACCCTTGGCATAAATAGCGTCCTTAATATATTCATATTGAAGAATTTTCTGGTTTCCCCAAGAAGAATCAATAATGGAAAAAATAAAAATAAAAAGCATAAGACCAGCAATAATCTTTAAGGAAATGAGTCGATATCTGAAAATAAAGGTGCCAATTTTTTCCGTTAACTTGGATTTGAGCCAGTATAAATCAATAAAAAGCAAAGCGAAAATAAGCGCGGTGGGAGCTAGGAGCATTTTTAAACCAGGAAAGCCGATAGTTCCTTCGTAAAGGTATTTCGGATTGACAA
The DNA here is from genome assembly GCA_964630615.1 of uncultured Bdellovibrionales bacterium. Lineage (GTDB taxonomy): Bacteria > Patescibacteriota > Minisyncoccia > Moranbacterales > UBA2206 > CAZVVG01. The sequence continues at coordinate 948 of CAZVVG010000047.1, read as the reverse complement.
AAACCGCCGGCAAAAAAATAGAGAAAACGGCAGCTGATAAAATTCCAATAAGAAAAAAGTGGAGAATTTTTTGAGTAAAATATTTTCGGCTTCCAATATTTTTTATGATTGTTTCAAAGGAAAAAAAATAATTTAAAAAAATCAACATTAAATAGACAGGAAAAAGAATGTTGGCGGTATATTTGGAAAGCAAAGCGAAGCCGGTAAATATTCCGCTTAAATAAATAAATTTCTTTTCTTCGGTTTTAAGTAAAGCTAAAAAGGAAAAAAGAGCGGCAGTGGAAAATGACCAAAGAAAAGCATCGGGGTTGATGATTCTGGAAATGCCAATAATGATGGGAGAAGTAGCCATAAAGAAAACAGCTAAAAGAGCTAACCAGGCATTACCAGTCATTTTTTTGATTATCCAGAAAAAGAAAAAGAGAAAAAAACAACTTAGAATTAAAATCGGATATCTTAACGATTTGTTAACTGCTTCCGTTCTGGAAACATCATACTTTATGAAAAAATTATCATTGGTTTTGGCGGGGGTTTCAATTTTATGAGATCCAGGTTTTGATTCAAAAAACATGCCGATCCCTGAAAAAAGCGCTACCGTAACACCTGGCTTGTCATTGATATAGGTTTTATTCAAATTGCCGCTACTCAGGGCTTTCCAGTATCGAGAAATACGTGTATGTTTCCAAAAGGTTTCATCAGATGTTTCAAACTTTCCGATACTAAAAGATCCAAAAAGGAAAAACATTAAAATAATTAAAAAAAGGAGTGCGTTAATTTTTTGATCTGCTCTTATTTCCATAATTGTTTTTCTATTTTAAAAATTTTAATAAAATTTAGCGGACGGTTGTCAATAAAAAATTCCCAAACTGGATTCAGATTTTCATTTTCCAGTTTAGAGAGGATTGAATTATCCATTCTAGATTGCCCTCGGCGAGTAAGGATAATGTA
>CAZVVG010000046.1:0-3541 GCA_964630615.1 uncultured Bdellovibrionales bacterium | reverse complement strand
GAGTTTTTACCACCGCCTACAGCATTATCCGGGGACTGATGAGCGAAGATTCTCGTTTCCGTTTCTTGGTAGTTACGGTTGGCCTGCTTATCGCTCTGATTTTAGGCTACCTGAAATTTATCCGTCCCCGGGAGGAACAAAAAGATAATCCCTCTTCCAATTAAAGAAACTTAATAAAAAACGCCCGATTTTCATTGAAACTGGGCGTTTTGTTTTTAAAGGTCTACATTAAGACCCCTTCTCTCTTATAAAGCCTTTTTATAAAGGCTATTTTCTCTTCTTTCGCCTCTTTCTTTAAGAAAGACTCATCCATAAGCGAAAATACTCCATGGATCCACACGTTAACTTTCAAATAATCCTGCTCCTCTTGAGAAAGCGGTTTGCCAAAAATTTTGGCGAGATCCGGATGGTAGCGAGACGGACCAGGAATATAATCCCCGATTACTTCTCCCTTTTTCTGAACTGACCGCTTAATCCTCAAGATTTCGTGCTTGAGGATTTTTTGGTATTTTGGACCTCCCAAAAGAGTCAGCAGCCGATTAGAAAATTCCAGGGCTTCCATTTCCAACCGGCAAAATTTTTCATTATCTTCGTCCGGATCCCAATCGGGTTCCTTTAAAAACTCTGAGGCTCGATATCCCTCGTGCATCAGAATTAGGGTTTTCCCGGCCGGACTATATGTATTAACTTTTACAATGATTGCGTTAGCCTCGGGAATAAAATTCGCTCCACCTCTCATCGCTCGTTTCTTAGATGGCTCATCTCTTTTGAGAAGGGGAACAATGATGATACTGTTTTTTTTCTTCCTTTCCAAAACCCGGATGGTTCCCTCTCTATGGGGAGCACCTAAAACCGAGTTTCTTTCAAGAAAGGTATATATTTCCTCTACTTCTTGATCTTTCAATTCCCGAACGACCATTCTGATTTCCGACATCAAGTTTTTCCACTCTTTCTCTCTTTCCACCCTTTCAACTTCTGGGGTTTTGGCCCCAGAAAAATTAGGAAACAAAAATAAAAAAACAAAGACCGCCAGAAATACTCTAACTCCGAATCCTCCTCTCATACTCCCCTCCTTTTTGACTGAAAAATACTTTCTAAACTATTTTTTATTAACAAAGAACCCGAAAGTCTGATTATAACAAAAAAGGCTTATTTGTCAAGGCTTCTCCTAAAAATAAAAAATTTTCTTGGACATTCTTTGAACCAAGAAAATTCAGAATTTACTCCTCCTCCATGGCTTCTTTACTAAAAATAAAAGCCGTTCCTTTTTGCAAGGTTCCGGAAATTATTTTTTTGACGATTTTGTCCTCAATCTTATTTTGAATAAAGCGGCTGATGTTCCGGGCTCCGAAGGTTTTGTCAAAGCCTTCTTCGGCCACTATCTGAATCACCTCCGGCGCAAATTCCACGGAAATATTATGTTCACGCTTGAGTTTCTCGGCGTAGCGCGCAAGCATCAAAGCCGCGATTTTTTCCACCGTTTCCCCTTCCAGGGGATGAAAGAAAATTACTCCGCTGAAACGGTTGAGAAACTCCGGACTGAAAATTCCCTCTTTAATGGAATAATCAATGACTTTTTCCTGAATCACTTCCGGATCCAGATTTTCCTTAATGGCCTCCCGGATCATTTCGGCGCCGGCGTTGGAGGTGGCGATGATAATCAAATTACGGAAACTGATTTTTTTGCCAAAAGCGTCCGTGAGCGCTCCTTCGTCCAGCACCTGCAAAAATAAATTAAGAATATCCTTATCGGCTTTTTCAATCTCGTCTAAGAGCAGCAAGGCGTAAGGAGTCTCTTTTACCTTGGAAGTCAGATACCCTTCTCGCCCGGAAGAAACCGAACCAATCAATCGGTCCAGAGATTCCTGATTTTGATACTCGCTCATATCCAGCCGGATCATCCGGTCTTCGCTTCCGAAGTAGGCTTCCGCCAAAGCTTTGGCCGATTCCGTCTTGCCTACTCCGGTTGATCCCAAGAAAAGAAAACTGCCGAGCGGTTTTTTGTCATTGACCATTCCCACCCGCGCCCGCCGCATGGCTTCAGCGATTTCTTTGATAGCAAAATCCTGGCCCACCACTCTTTGGTGAAGAATTTTTTCCAGTTCCAGCAGTTTCTCGCCTTCACTTTCTGAGATTTCTCCCAAAGGAACCTTGATTTTATGGGAAACGGCTTCCGCCACCACTGCGGCATCAATAAAGGGAGCCGCTGAATTGCTGGACCAGTATAAAATTATCTCTTCTAAAAGATCCAGAGCTTTTTCCGGAAAAGGCGCGCTGGTCACGTAGCGGTCGGATAGCTTTATGAGTTCTCTAAGGCCTTGATAAGTAAAGAGGACTCTCTTTTTCTCCGTTTCTTTTAATTTGTAAAGCAGGACTTTGAGCGTTTCTTCTTCGTTCATTTCTTCCACCAGGATTTTTTCGCAATATTTCATCACTTTTTCCCTTTTTTCCAGTTTCCCGTGAAATTCCGCCGGCGTGGTAGTCCCAATAATCTGGAATGTCGGATAGGCCAAAAATTGAGAAAGGATTTCCGAAATATCCTCGTTTCCTTCTGAAGAATCTCCTTTTAGATATTGGTGGATGTCCGAAATGAATAGAATAACGTTCCCCGCATAAGCCGCCTCGGAAAAAAGACTACTTAACAAGCTTTCCGTTTCTCCCTTGCTTCCGGAACTAAAAATAACTTCTTTAAGATTAAAGTCCAAAATCCTTTTGTGATTAAAATCTTCACCGGCTCGCATATTTCGGATCTCCTTGGCGAGCGTATGCACCAGGGTGTCCTTTCCCACGCCTTCTTCTCCAACTAAAATGACATTATTCTGGCTGGAGCGGGAAAGTAAAAGTTTCAACTCCTCCAGGTCCTGATCTTTCCCAATCAGCCGGGCGTCTTGATATTGACTATAGTCCCGCTCCGACAGGTCCTGCGAATACCTATCCAGGTTGACCGTGTAAGCAAAAGACCAATATTTCCCCAAAGGAGGATCCGAAAGAAGATTTTCCCTAAGCCAAAACCGGCGCCGGTTTTGCTCTTCCTGATAATTTTCCCTCTCCCACTCAACCAGGCTGTCAAATTCCTGTCGGCTCAGATTCAGTTTTTGCAGGCGGGCTTCCAGGAGCGCCTCCTTGGCTAAAATGTCCGGTTCCAGATTTTCCGGATTAATTCCGATTCGGTCCCAAACCCGCTGGAACCATTTTTCCGAAATTAAGCCTTTTAAATTTGAAGAGGAAAGATCTTTGCGAGCGAAACAAAAAGCCTTGAAAGAAAAAAAGGCCACCAGAGCGGTACCGGTAAAAATCAAGAAGGACAAAACGAGTCCTGAAAAGCTTCCCGCGACCAGGGCCAGACTCACTCCCAGAAGTGAGATTAGGAATGCCACCGGCAAGATTAGCCAAAGGCAAAACAAGATGGCTCCCGCGAAAAAAGTTAGCAATTCAAGAAACAAGGCGAAAAAAATAACGCCCAGCCTCACCCAGGAACCAATTATCCGCGTCATCAGGTTTTCAATCAGATTTGTCAGCCAAAGAACCGGGTGCAGTCCCC
>CAZVVG010000045.1:0-3550 GCA_964630615.1 uncultured Bdellovibrionales bacterium | reverse complement strand
TCGCCGAGGTGATCCCGGCAGGCTAGGGGTGCGTATAAAAGGGCAAAGCTTCTCCGACAAATTGGGCACGTGTAGGTCTGTCTCATGACGATCTTTTTTCTTCGACGCGATCCGGAAAAACATCTGCAGTCTTCTTTTTGTTTCCAATCCTGAAATAATTCTCTTAACTCCAATCCTCCTTCTTCTCCCAGTTCTTTTTCCCCAGCATTCAACTTTTTCACCTCCTTTCAAAAAAATGTTTTAAAAAGAACTAACTATATAGTAAGTTAAAATTTTGATTTTTTCAAGAAAAAATTTAAGTCTTGCCAAAAAACCGATATTGTGCTATTAAATAAGCAGTTTCTTAACAACATATTTAGGAGGAGGAGAATGTATGGACATCGGGATCGAGAATTATCAAAGAGTTTATTGGGAAATAGGCCGGAATTTAAAAGAAGTTGGAATTAATTCTTTTTCTTTAAAGAAGATTCCAGAAAAAGGAAAAATAGGAAAAAAGTCAAATTATCAACTTATGTTACTTCGCCAAGAAGGAGAAAGATATGTCACAAACTCGATAATTGGAAGGCATCCTTTCCACATTTTAGGCAAGCTAAAATCATTATTAAATTCATTACATTAAATTAAGGGAGGGAGAAATGCCAACGTCAACTTTTTCATTTAATAGTAAGATGGTATTTGAGGCCAGGATCAGTAGTAACAAAAAAGAGAAGGGGAAAAATCCTCTTCACGAGTCCCTGGCAGAATGTTCCGATTTCATCAAAGAATCTTGGGATCTTTGGATCCACCTCATTCCTGTTTTGAAAAAGGAATTGAGGAAACAATCACCAAGGAAAAGCCTCAAAGAAAGCAATGGTGAACCGCTATTTTCCTTGGAATATGCGGACAAAAAATTTAAATTTCATATTTTACAGGAATGGGCAAGTGAAAGATTGGAGCTACCCAAAATAACGGTATTTTCCGACCTGCTAGATTTCTACACAGGAATTGTCTGCAGAAGTAAGTTGAGGTAATTAATTATTTTCTCCTAAAATTAAAAAGCCGAATTCATAATTTGAATCCGGCTTTATTTTTTTATGCACGTTCCAATGAGGGATAATTTTTTTATAGAATAAATTGCTTAATTATGTATGGTTTTCGATTTTAGGTTGGGACTTCCGAAAGAACGCTTCAACTAAGTCTTTTCAAATTTTCCGGCTATCATAGGCCCAGTGCAGCATGGCTTGGCGTTGTCTTTTCCGACAGGTCCAGTCTCCCGGCGAACAATTTTTTCTGATCTGGGCCATGTGCCTCCGGATCGCGTTCCATCTCCTGATCTGCCTTTCATCATCTTCGTGTCTTCTCCCCATAAAATAGCGACAATACCATTGAAACCAGCCGCGGGGATCGTCCGGATGAAGCCAGCCTTTTTTCCGCCAAACGGACAGTGGCTGGCTCGCGTTCACTCCGAATAAATTCAGTGCGGGATCGTGATCGCTTCTTTCCGGTTTCTGAAATCTCGCTCGGGCAAACCAATCCCGGGGAAATTCCTTGGCGCAATCGCGAAGATATACTCCCCCAAAAACTCCTAGCCGGAGCATTTGCTTGGGAGTCAGTTCGGGTTTGAAACGCGGATCAAATTTCTTCCCTGGCAGTTCCGTCAGCTCGTAACGGTAATTGGTTTGCATCTTGTCATTGACAATGATTCTTTTGGGTTTTGCTTTAGTCATAACTCTGAAAAAATCGGATTGGATTTAATTAATTTTTGGCTTTTTGCATCTGCAGTTGGATTTTTTTGGGACTTAATTTTTTAAACTGATTTTTATATTTTCCTTCCGACGAACGGAAAATTTCCCAATTAAGAGGGAAGTAGCACATTTAAAAAGATATATACGATTAGACTTAAAAACATTCCCGCCAAAAACTGTCCCGTTTTTCGATACCGCTCTGCCAGAGGAAACAATTCATGCAGCGAAACAAAAATCATCGCGCCGGCGGCGAAAGCCAGAAAAAAGGAATTTAATCGGGGGAAAAACCCGACCGCGAACAATCCTAAAACGGCGCCCACCGGTTCGGCCAACGCGGAAAGAAAAGCGGATTTAAAAACTAAATTATATTTCCTCGTCAGTAAAAGAGGGACTGCCATCGCGAATTCTTCAGGAATGTTGTGAAGTGCGATGGCCAGCGCGATCAGCAATCCCACGGACGGCTCATGGATATAGGAATTAGCCATGGCAAAACCTTCGGGAAAGTCATGCAAAATCAAGCCCGAGGCAATTAAGTAGGCGGATTGAATCAGCCTTCCGCACCTTTTATCCTTTTCCTCAACCAAATGAGTATGGGGGATGATAAAATTGAGAATGCCGATAAAAAGCGCTCCGAAAATCAGGGCCAGCCCAGTCCTTGAAAATCCGGCCTCCTTTATAGAGGCGGGCACCAACTCAAAAAAAGATATGAACAGCATAATTCCCGTCGAAAACCCGATTCCCACAACAATCTTATTCGTGCTTTTCCTGAACCAATAAGCCAGTGCCACGCCGCTGAGCGTTGAAACAAAAGAAAGTGAAGCTAGCAGAATGATTGAAAGGATAGTCGTTGATTGCATATAGGGGTTTTCCTAAAGCTTTTCAATTTCTTTAAGATCTTTATCGGGAAGATAAAGAATGATCAAGCCGAAAGCGATGCCCGCCGCGGCGGTCCAGACATGGCTTCCGCCAAAAAGCCATTTGTCCACACCGTCCAAGACATACCAGATTCCCCGCCAGACCAGCACAAGACCGATAACGATGAAGATATTTTTTGTCACATACTGTAAGGTAAGCTTGTTCTTAATCATAGTTTTTTAAATTTAGCTGCTTAATTTTATTAATACCAAGTCAATTTCTCTCTTCCGCCAAAGCTAAGGACGGGTGGACCAGTTGAGGTACGTGATTGTGAGTTGCAAAACTGTGGCAAAAGCGACCCAAAGAAGATACGGGAGATTGGCCAGGGCGATCCATTTGGCGTGGGGCCAGATGGCGCAAAGTGCCCAAACGAGAGTGCCCAGCACCAGCAAAATATCTAGCGCCGCCAAAAGATTATTTTGCAATCCGAACTGAAGGGGCGTGAAAGCGAAATTGAAAACGAGGTTGAGCGCGAACGGGAGCGCGACAAACCAGGGAACCTGCTTGGTAAAAGCCTTGAATAAGACGGCGCCGAAAGTGACGGCGATGACGACATAAAGAAAGGTCCACACCGGACAGAAGAGCCAGCTCGGTGGCGACCAAGACGGCTTGATAAGTTGTGAATACCAGTTGTAGGTGTTCATAGTTTTTTAGTTACTTTAAGAATTTAATTATGGCTCCATTTCTCCGCCTCTTTTTTGTTTATTTTTTGAGAGTTGCTGAACAAAATTATTTCTCCACTTTCCTGACTGCTTGGCGGTAATTGCAAAAGTCACAATCAGGATGGGCGGCAGGCATTTCTCCCTCCAAACATTTTTTAATTTCAAAAATTGCGCCTTCCACCCAAGAAGCGTCCCCCGCGTAAGGAAGGATTTTCACATCAAATTCCAATTTTCCATCAAAGGCTTCCT
>CAZVVG010000044.1:0-3622 GCA_964630615.1 uncultured Bdellovibrionales bacterium | reverse complement strand
GGGGCTTGAACCGGGCAGTCCCGGCATCAGGTGGTAACCAAGCTTAAAGCCCGCGTCTTTGAGCAAGCGGGTGGCGCGAAGGGTTTCTTCAACGTCGTGACCCCGTCGGTTTTTTTTCAGAACGTCATTCCAAAGGCTTTGAACGCCCAGTTCCACCCGGGTGGCACCCAGATTCCGGAAATTGAGGATTTCTGCTTCCGTGATAAAATCCGGCCGGGTTTCCAGGGTGAGTCCGATTATTCGGTGCTGGGCTTTTTCGTTTTTTCGCTGTTCGACCAGTAGTTTTTGGGCTAGGGACTGGCGGACGCTGGCGGTTTGAGGAGTTTTGCGGTTTTTTCCGTATTCATTGCAAGCTTGGAAACATTGAGCCAGGAACCATTTTTGGTAGCGGCCCGGCAGGGCGGAAAAAGTTCCTCCCATTACAATCATTTCTATCTTATCCGTCTTATGACCATTGAGTTCCAAAGAGCGCAGGCGGTTTTGCACCTGGCGATAGGGATTAAATTTCGCTTTGATGGCGCGCATCACCGCCGGTTCGTTGCTAAGGTAGCTTTTGGGCAGAGCTTTTTCCGTCGGGCAATAAAGACACCGGCCGGGACAAGGGTAAGCTTTGGTCAAAACGGCGACCACGGCCACTCCCGATTGAGTGCGAATTTTTCGGCTCAAAAGGAGTTTTTCCAGCTCGAGGCTTCTTGAGATTTTCTGGTCTCGCAATAATTTTTCGTAACATTCGCGCAAATCAGCGTTAGTCGGGAGGGTGAACCTCAGTTCGCGGCAAAGTTCTTTTTTGAGAACGGAAAAATCCGTCAGCTTGGGGGAAAGTCGGCTGATTGCTAACTTGATGAAATTGTCGTAGGATTGAGACATTAACTTTAGAAATTTTTATGAACCGGGAATTAGAAGAAAAAATCCTCAAGGAAACCCAAACCGGCTATGATTTGATCAGCGAAAAATTTTCCCAAACTCGGAAAAATTTCTGGAAAGAATTGGAGTTTATCGCCAATTATTGCCAGCCGGGCGACCGGGTTTTGGATTTTGGCTGCGGCTCCGGCCGGCTTTGGCCGCTTTTGGAAAAAAGAAAAGTTTCTTATCTGGGTCTGGATATATCCAAAGAACTAATTAAACTAGCTTGGCAGCAATATCCCGAAGAAGCTCAACGTTTTCAAAAATTGTCCGATTGGGAAAGTTTACCACTTAAAGCCAATTCTTTCAACGTGGTTTACGCGGTGGCGGTGTTCCACCATTTTCCCGGGCAAGAGCGGCGGCAAAAAATGGCGCGGGAGTTGTTTCGCGTGCTGCGCCCGGGCGGAAAAATCATCCTTACCGTTTGGAATTTGTGGCAGGGAAAATATGTGAAAAAAATATTTTCCAACTGGAAGCATAAATTTCTCGGCCAAAGCGCTTTGGACTGGAACGATTGCTATGTTGATTTTCAAGACAATGCCGGAGCCGTTTTCCGGCGCTATCACCACGCTTTTACCCGAGGCGAATTGCGGCGAAACTTTTCCCAGGCCGGTTTTTTTGTGGATAAATGTGATATAATTGACAGAAGAAATCTTTTTTTAATGGGTAAGAAATAAAGATATGTTTCCAGAATTAACGCAGGCCGTCGTTCTGGGCTTGGTTCAGGGTTTGGGAGAATTTTTACCGATCTCTTCCACGGCTCATCTCATTTTAGTCCCTTATTTTTTTCACTGGACGGATCCTGGTCTTTCTTTTGACGTGGCCTTGCATCTGGGAACGCTGATCGCGGTCGGAGCTTTTTTCTGGAGAGACTGGTGGCTTATTCTCAGATTAGCGCTGGGAAATAATCAGGCGCAAGGCCAAGCCGAAAATCCCAGCGGCTTCAACCAAAAAACGTTGTTTATTTTGGTTCTCGCGACCCTTCCAGGAATTTTCGCCGGCTATTTTTTGGAAGATTTCTCGGAAACGGTTTTCCGGCATCCCCTGGTTATTGCCGGCAACCTAGTTTTTTTTGGCGGACTTTTGTATCTCACTGACCGTTTTTCCCGGCGCGACAAGGAAATCAAACAGCTCGGCTGGAAAGAAGCGCTTTTTATCGGTCTATTTCAGGCGGTGGCGGTGGTGCCGGGGATTTCTCGTTCGGGAGCTTCCATGACCGCTGCCCTTTTTTTGGGACAAAGCCGGACGAACGCGGCGCGGTTTTCTTTCCTGCTTTCCACGCCGATAATTTTTGGGGCTGCCGGGCTGAAAATCCCCGAATTGATGGAAAAGGGGATCGGATGGGAAATCATTTTTGCGGTTGCCCTTTCGGCTTTCAGTGGTTACGTCGCGATAAAATACCTGCTTCGGTTTATTGAAAAAGTCGGTTACGGTGTCTTTTTTTGGTATCGCTTGCTGTTGGCCATTCTTATTGGCGGCTTCTTCTTTTATTTTTAAGCCGGAAAATAATGAAACTTCTGGAAGGAAAAAAAATCGCCGAGAAAATCCTTTCCGCCCTGGAAAGGAAAATCAAGAAAACCCAAAGAAAACCGGGCTTGGCGGTAATTTTGGTGGGGGACAATCCCGCCTCCGAATTATATGTGAAACTAAAAAGAAAGGCTGCCCGGAGAGTCGGAATCCGCTTTCAGCTTTTTCGCTTTCCCTGGGAGGCCCAGGAAGAAGAAATCATTCGGAAAATTAAAAAACTAAACGCAAGTCAAAGCGTTAGCGGCCTAATTGTCCAGCTGCCCTTGCCGGAAAAATTCTCGGCCGAGAATATAATCAATGCGGTGCGACCGGAAAAAGATGTGGACGGTTTCCATCCGGAAAATCTCCGGTTATTTTTGGAAAACCGAAAAAGATTTTTTCCGGTTTTTCCCCAGGCGATCCTGAGGCTACTAGAGGCCAGCCGTTGGAATTTGGAAAATGAAAAAGCCTTGGTGGTGGCCAATTCCCAAAAATTCGGGGAAATTATGACGGCGGCGCTCAAAAGTCGGGGAATGCGGGCGGATTATTTTTTGCCCGAAAAGCTCAAGGCGAATTTAACGGCGCTCAAGAAAGCCCGCGTTGTTGTTTCGGCGGTGGGCCGTCCCGGATTTCTTAAAGGGGAGATGTTTCGAAAGGGAGTTATTGTGATTGACGGCGGGATAACTAGGAAGGGTCAAAAGGTACTGGGGGATGTGGAGTTTGATTCCCTGGCTTCAAAAGCCGCTTTTCTTTCGCCGGTTCCCGGCGGAGTCGGCCCTTTGACCATTGCCTGTCTTTTACAAAATGTTTTTTTAGCCGCGAAGAAAAATTCCCGTTAAAAAAAACTGGTTGACTTTTTTTGAGCTTTTATCTAAAATTAAACCATGCTAAGAAGCGGGACGAAAAATTTGGAACTTCAGGTTCTGGGCCTAATCCTTCTAGGCGATTTTTCTACGGGCGGCTTAGCTTAAGTTTTTTATAAGGAATCAATAAAAAAAAGAGCTTCCGCCCCCCGGCGGATTTTTTAGTTCCGGCAAAAAAAATAATTTTAATCCCCAAAAAAGAAAAGGAGGCGCAGATGGAAAATCAGGGAATGTCAACGGTCGGTTTTCGGGTCAGAAAATGCAATTTGATTTTTGGAACAGGACGCTGTGAAAACAGAATGGATGGAGAAGCTTGTCCGGCGGGAATAGAAAGGGATAATGAGGAAAAA
>CAZVVG010000043.1:0-3643 GCA_964630615.1 uncultured Bdellovibrionales bacterium | reverse complement strand
CTCTTTTAACTTTAGCAAAGATTGAAGCGGCAGAAATGGACTTGACTAATTTATCTCCCCTAATGATACTTTTTTGTTTCCAAATCAAATCTGGAATTTTTCTATTTCCATCGACTAAAACTAAAGGATTAAAGCTCGAACTAAGATATCTTTTATTTCTTTTTTGAAGATCGTCAAGGGCTTTTTTCATTGCTTGAAAATTAGCCTGAGAAATATTTATTTTGTCTATGGTTTTGGGACTACACATTCCAATTCCCCAAAAAAAATAACGAGATAGATTTTTGAATAAATTTTCTCTTTGCTTCTCTGAAAGAAGTTTTGAATCTTTGACACATTTTAAGAATTTACGCTCCTTTGAGTTGAGAGCTAAATAATTATTTTTAAAAATAGCGGCCGCTGCCACTATCGGACCCGCCAAGGAGCCTCGGCCCGCTTCGTCAATTCCCACAATTAAGGAATAGCCTTGTTTGATTAATTTATTCTCAATTCGAAAAATCATAGTTAATAATTCAATGCTTATTTTGGATTTCTAAAAATACAAACCTGTCTTATTATTTTAAAATGAATCTTCCAATTTGACCAGGAAATAATGGGTTTTCAAAATATTTGTGTAGTGCTATAATTAATTCATAAATTTTGCCTTACAAAACTCAATGAGCAATCAGAGGTATGAAGGCTATAATTATATGAAATTATTTTCTCAATCAATAAGTACCGAGGACCCTATTTAAAAAATAGCGGTTTTTGTTTTCAGATTTTTAAAAATGCCTTGTATGAAATTTACACATCTTCACGTTCATACTCATTATTCCCTCCTTGACGGCTTAGCAAAAATTGATGACTTGCTAGATCGAGCCCAAGAACTTGGGATGGATTCCTTGGCTATCACCGACCACGGGGTTCTTTATGGGGCTATTGAATTTTACATGAAAGCCACAGAGAGAGGCATCAAGCCGATCATTGGTTGCGAAATGTACCTAACCCCTAATGATCTCCGCAGCAAAAATCCAGATAGCCTAGATCGCAAAAGGCACCATTTGATTCTTTTGGCCAAGAATGAAAAGGGTTATAAAAATTTAATGAAATTAATTTCTATCGCCCACTTGGAAGGATTTTACTATAAACCTAGGATTGATCGAGCGACTCTTAGAAAATATGCCGAGGGCTTAATTGGTCTCAGTGCCTGCGCAGAAGGTGAAATCCCGGCTGCCGTCATCGAAGGCTATATGGCCAAGGCAGAAAAGTTGGCTTTAGAATATCGGGATATTTTCGGAGAGGAAAATTTTTATTTGGAAATCCAGCATCATCCTAATTTTCCTAATCAAGCGTTGGCCAATAAAGGTTTGATTGAAATCGCTCGCAAAAATTCTTTACCGCTCGTAGCCACCAACGATGTTCACTATGTTCACAAAGAAGACGCAGAAATTCAAGATATTCTTCTTTGCATTCAAACCAACAAAAAAGTTCAAGAAAAGGATCGTATGAGTCTGATGGATTTTGAACTTCATCTTAAGAGTCCGGAAGAAATGGCTAGTTTTTTTTCAGATGTTCCCGAGGCCATTGCTAATAGTCAAAAAATTGTTAATCAGTGTAATTTAGAAATTCGCCTCGGTGAAACTCAACTCCCCCACTTTAAAGTGCCTGAGGGTTTTGATTTCAAAAGCTACCTCCGACATCTCGCTGAAATAGGGTTGAAAAAAAAATTTGGGGATCAACCCGAGTCAAAATATTTAGATCGGATGGAGTATGAATTGGGCGTAATTGAAAAAACCGGGTTTGCTTCCTACTTTCTTATTGTTCAGGATTTTGTTAATTGGGCCAGGAGTCAAAATATTGTTGTTGGACCGGGTCGAGGCAGCGCCGCTGGCAGTTTCATTTCTTATCTTATCGGCATCACCAATATCGATCCTCTTAAATATGACTTGCTGTTTGAGAGATTTCTCAATCCAGAAAGAATTTCTTTGCCAGACGTAGACATGGATTTCGCTGATGATCGTCGGGATGAAGTCTTAGACTACGTCCGCAAAAAATACGGCAGCGATCATGTTGCTCAAATCATCACCTTTGGAACCATGGCCGCTCGGGCCGCTATTCGCGATGCCGGGCGCGCCCTCGGTCTTCCTTATGATTTCTGCGACAAAACCGCCAAGATGATCCCCCTCTTCTCTACCATTGAAAAAGCTTTAAAAGAAGCTCTTGAATTTAGAGATCTCTATTCCAGTAATCCGGAAGCTAAAAAGTTAATTGATATTGCCAAACGACTGGAAGGAGTTGCTCGTCACGCCTCTCTTCATGCCTGCGGAGTGGTTATTACCAAAGAACCCGTCACAGAATATACTCCTCTGCAAAAAATAATCGGTAAAGAGGAAGGAACAGTCACTCAATATTCTTCCTCTACTAAATCCAGTTTCGTGGAAAAAATTGGATTGCTTAAAATGGATTTCTTAGGATTAAAAAATCTCACCATTATTCAAAATACTTTACGTATTATTCGAAAAACGAAAGAGTTAAAAATTAACATTGAAGAAATCCCCCTGGACGACAAAAAAACCTATCTCTTGCTCCAAAGAGCAGAAACTACCGGCGTTTTTCAGCTAGAAAGTTCCGGAATGAAAAGGTATCTAAAAAAACTGAAACCCAATGTTTTTGAAGATATTATCGCCATGGTTGCTCTTTACCGACCTGGTCCTATGGACTGGATTCCGGATTTTATTTCTCGCAAACACGGAAAAAAATCCATTCAATATCTCCATCCCAAACTTAAGCCCATTTTGGAAAAAACCTACGGAGTTGCTGTTTATCAGGAACAAGTAATGCAAATTGCTCGTGACTTAGCCGGCTTTTCCTTAGGAGAAGCCGATGTACTGCGTAAGGCTATGGGTAAGAAAATTTTTGTCCTTATTCAAGAACAAAAGCAAAAATTTATTGAAGGTTGTGTAAAGCAAGGAATTGAAAAAAGGATTGGAGAGAAAATTTTCTCTTTTATTGAACCCTTTGCCGGCTACGGTTTTAACCGTTCGCATGCCGCCTGTTACGCGTTAATCGGTTATCAGACCGCTTATCTAAAGGCTCATTTTCCTGCCGCTTTCATGGCAGCTCTGCTTACTTCTGATCAAGATAACATTGATCGGGTGGCTATTGAAGTTTCCGAGTGCCAAGAAATGGGCCTTCAGGTCCTCCCGCCTCATATCAATGAAAGTTTTGAAGAATTTGCCGTAATCACCAATCAAGAATCTGAAGAAAAAAATAAAGAGCTGATCCGTTTTGGACTTAATGCGATTAAAAATGTTGGTCATACGGTTGCCCATGAAATTGTAGAAGAAAGAAAAAAAGGAGGAAAATTTAAAAGCCTAACCGACTTTATGGAGAGAGTCCAAACCAAGGATTTAAACAAAAAATCTCTGGAAGCTTTGGCGAAAGTGGGTGCCTTAAAAGGATTGGGAGAAAGAAATCAGATTTTGAGCTCCCTGGAAAATATTCTAAGTTACGCCAAAAATTTTCAGGAAAGGAAAAAATCCAACCAAACTAGCCTTTTCGGAGAAACAGAAAATTTTTTTCCCGAAATTGCTCTTTCAAATTCAGAACCCGCCACAAAAAAACAGCGTTTAAGCTGGGAAAAGGAACTTTTGGGTCTTTATCTTAG
>CAZVVG010000042.1:0-3825 GCA_964630615.1 uncultured Bdellovibrionales bacterium | reverse complement strand
AGGTTAGCTTCCATTTTTTTATTATAACACTTTCCGCTCCCAAAAAAAAGCCGCTTAAAAAAGAATTAAGCGGCTCAAAAAGCTACAAAAAATTATCCTTCTTTCTTTTCCTCTTTTTCTTCTGAATTTTCTTGCGTAAGTTCGGTTTCTTCCTTAAGCACACCTTCAACTTTTGTCACATCCTCTTCTACCTTGCCTTCAAGTTCTTTCAATTCCTCTTCAGAACGAGGAGGGGCGACTAAAGCAATAACTGTTTCAGGATCGGCCTTGACTTCAATTCCGGAACTTATTTTCAGATCCTTGACCAAGATATGATCCTCAAAGGTTTTGAGTTGGGAAATATCCACGTCAATTTGGGAAGGTAAATCCTTGGGAAAACATTTCACCCGAATTTCATCAAGGTTTTTGACAAGCACGCCAGCACTTTCCTTAACTGCCCGGGATTGACCCACAAAGACGAGTTCCACCTCCGTTTCAATTTTCTCATCCATCTTAACCTGATAAAAGTCTATATGGATAAAATCTTCCCTGATGGGATCTTTTTGGATTTCATTAATCAGGACATTTCGATTCTTTCCCTCCTCAGTTTCTAGCTTGATAATAACGCTTTCTCCTGATTTTCTTAGCAGTTTTTTCAATTCCATACCATTAATCCAAAGATTTTCATTTTTCACCCCTTTTCCGTAAAGTACCGCAGGAATCATTCCTTGCTTAAAACCAAAAAGCGCCTTAGAACCAAGCTCTTTTCTTTTTTTTGACTTCAGTTTTATCTCTTCCATTTTTTTCCGCCCTTAGTTCCCCTCCTCGATCGGGCTTTTGAATAATTAAAAATTTATTTCGCTTCTTTTACTAACTCTGAGAGGCCTTCCGGATTCTTAAAAATAAATTCATGAAGATCAATAACTTCATCCGCACTTACTGCTTCCTGTCCAAAAAACCTTCTTGCTTCTTCTCGATTTAGGTCGGTAATCAAGCCCAGGCTGACTAAGCCTCCTGGAGTAAAAGACAAAAAAATAATGATCGCCTGGTGGCAGTGAGCGCACAGAGCGTGAAAAACTGTTTGTCTTTCTGATTGCTCCAAAACAACTAAATCTTCTGGACTAAAGCTTCCGTTACAAAAAGAGCATTTTACGAAAAAAGGGAGTTTGTCTTTTTTATTTTTCATGCTTTTATCTCCAAGAATTTTAACATAAAAGAGAGCTTAGTCAAGAGATCTTAATCTCCTTAAATAAACGCTCTGAAGAATGCCTAAAGATGATAACATAATCACAATTGAGCTACCCCCATAACTGAGAAGAGGCAGCGGTACCCCCGCGATGGGCGCAACTCCCAAATTCATTCCGATATTAACAAAAATTTGCAGAGCAAACATTATTAAAATTCCCATCGTCAATAAATAACCGACGTTGTCACGGGCAAACCTAGCCACTTCCTTAATACGATAGAGAAGAAACAGAAAGAGACCCAGGACTAGGGCGCTGCCAAAAAATCCCAATTCTTCAGCAATTACCGCAAAAATAAAATCCGTATGTTTCTCGGGAAGAAAATTTAGCTGACTTTGTGATCCGTGTCCCAGGCCCTTTCCCCAAATCCCGCCAGAACCAACAGCCACCATAGATTGAATAACATTATAGCCGCTCCCTTTAGGATCCCGATAAGGATTTATAAAATTTTTTATCCGGTCTTTTTGGTAAGCGGCTAAAAAAAACCAGCTGGATAAAATCAGAACCAAAACAATGAGAGAAAATAGGATTAGGTCTTTTCTACTGATTCCGCTGGCCAACAGCATGCCGAACCAAATGCCAAAAATTACTGCTGCTGAGCCAAAATCCGGCTGCCTAAGAATAAGAAAAAGTGGAAAAATCAGTAAGACCACCGAAGAAAAGAATCTGACCCAAGTTCCAAGTTCATTTCTCTTTTTGGAAAAAAAATTCGCGAGAAAAATTATCATTACCAGTTTCGTTATCTCAACTGGTTGAAAATTAAGTCCACTTATGCCGAGCCAACCAGTCGTCCCCCGAAACTGAATACCAAAGTAAGCCACCAAGACTAAAAGGGCAACCATTAATAGATAAAGCTTGGTGCTAAAAAAACTGAAGGCTCGGTAATCATAGAAAGTAAAAAAAATTAACAAACCTAAACCAATCAAGATGGCAGTTATTTGTTTTAGGAAATAGGTTGAATTAAACTCATTTTCCACAAAGGAAACGCTATAAAGAGCCGCCAAGCCTATTCCCAAAATCAGTAATGCTGTAATCAACATGATCCAATCCAATTTCAGGGCTCTGATCATTTTTTATTCTTTTCTTTTATTGATAATTATAATTTTGAAACTTCTGACTTCGGAAATATTTATCCGCAAAAGCTTCCGAACTAAAAACATTAACCTCCGTCTGAAATTCCATTCCTTCCACGCTCTTATCATTAGGAAAACGATTGGGCCAAAAAACCTTGAATTCTCGGCTCTCTCCGGATCGAACCGTATTCATAGCTGTGGAACCAAAAGCAATAATCTGGCCTGAAGAATCTTTAAGAAAAGCGATAATTTTAATCAGGCTAAAATCAAAAGGGCTTTCATTTTTGAGTAAACCGAGGCTTTCGCTAAATCCGATCCCTGAAGATATTTCCTGATATCTCTGATTAACTATTTTCAACTGAAGATCTTTCGCATAATTGTAACTTAAAAACTCTTCCCATTCAACATTTCCAATGAGAAGTTCTACCCGGGAGGGAGCAGTGGCCGACCGAAAGTTGGTAGCCGTCAAATATTTTCTTTCCCCAGGTAAAATAAAGCTTTCCCCAGAAATTTGGCCCAAAATCATTCCGGAGGAATCTTTGAGCTGAATGTCATATTCAAAATGACCACTTCCAAAATTATTATTCGGATTATAAACTTCGGCATAAAGATTGTATTCTCCTGAAACTCCGCTTTCCACAAAACCGGATTTTTCCACGCTTAGTTTCGCTTGGGGCACTAAAACACATTTTTTCTCACAAACTCCTCCGCAATCGACTCCTTCTTCATTTTGGTTAATTTTTTGGTCAAAACATGATTCTCGAGGACGCAGCCAAAAATAAAATAGGGCTACAATAAGACCTAAAATAAGAAAATAAATAAAGATTATCCCTAAACGCTTAAAATCTCTTTTTTCCATTTTTTTAAGTTATTTTTTAGAGTTTGTTCTATTTTAGCACAGAATAAGCCAAACAAAAAAGAGCTTGATTTTGGCGGCGTCCTACTTTCTCCTTGCCTGAAGCAAGAATATCATCGGGGCTGAAATGCTTAACGGCCGAGTTCGGAATGGATTCGGGTGTTTCCACTTCGCTAAAACCGCCAAAATAAAGCTCTTTTTAAGAACTTAGAAACTGTTAACTGCTAACTCCGATAACTCAAATCCATGGTTCCTAACCAAAGTTATGCCCCATGTTTTTGCGTTATTCCAACTTAAATAAGTAAGTTTGATTTATTAGTATCTCTCGGCTTAATCCGTTGCCGGACTTACACCTAAGACCTATCAACCTAGTAATCTTCTAGGAAATCCTCCAATTCTTTGCAAGCAAAAAATTGAAATTGCCTAATCTTGAGGATGGCTTCTCGCTTATATGCTTTCAGCGATTATCCAGTCCGAACCTAGCTACTCAGCAGTGCATCTGGCGATGCAACTGATACACCAGAGGTTCGTTCTTTCCGGTCCTCTCGTACTAGGAAAGACTCCTCTCAAGCAATAACGCCCACAGCAGATAGGAGACCAACCTGTCTCACGACGGTTTGAACCCAGCTCGCGTACCGCTTTAATTGGCGAACAGCCAAACCCTTGGGACCTT
>CAZVVG010000041.1:0-4069 GCA_964630615.1 uncultured Bdellovibrionales bacterium | reverse complement strand
AAATTGAAAATTCCGATTTGAAATCTTACGGTCGGCAAACAATGACGGAAGTCTTGGAAAAATCCTTGAACACCGGAGCCATTTTCGCCGAACGCGCCTTAGGAAACGGAAATTTTTTGGAGTATATTAAAAGATTTGGCTTTGGAGAAGAAACCGGAATCGCGCTTCCGGGCGAAGGAAAAGGAAACATTAGTAATCTTAAAAACCTAAAAAGCAACATCCAGTTTTTTACCGCTTCTTTCGGACAGGGCCTGACCGTGACACCGATTCAACTCGTCTCCGCTTTCAACGCCTTAGCTAACGGAGGAGTTCTGCTGCGGCCCCAGCTGGTGGAAAAAGTGATTTATCCGGACGGCAGAGTAGAGGAGCAGGAAACGAGAGAAGTGCGCCGGGTTATTTCCCAAAAAGCGTCTCTCCAAATTTCCCAAATGCTTCGGAGCGTGGTGGTCAAGGGACACGGAAAAAGGGCGAACGTTCCCGGTTATCTGGTGGCCGGAAAAACCGGAACGGCTCAAGTTGCCAGCACCAAGAAAAAAGGCTATGAAGAAGGAGAACACGTCGGTTCTTTTGTTGGTTTTGCCCCCATGAATAATCCCCGCTTTACGATTTTGGTTAAGATTAAAAATCCTCAAACGGTGGAGTGGGCGGAATCCAGCGCTGCTCCGGCCTTCGGGGAGCTGATGAAATTTCTCCTGGATTATTACAACATTGAGCCGACGGAAGAATATACCCAGGCGGAGATTGACCAATTTAACGCTACCCACAAACTTAGAGAAAATTTATTGAAAAAAGAAAAAGAAGAAAATGAAAGGCAAAAACAAGAACAGGAAAAATCAAAAACCGATTAAACTTGTCTGGCTGGAAAAATTTCTGAAATCAGCGGCGGTTTTGACGCTCAAAAAATACCAGCCTCAAATCATCGGCCTCACCGGCTCGGTCGGGAAAACTTCGGCCAAGGAAGCCTTGGCGCGGGTTTTGGAAAAAGATTTTTTGATTCGTAAGAACGAAAAAAATTACAACAATGAAATCGGCGTGCCACTGACGATTATCGGTGTTCCCAGCGGAGAGAGGTCTTTCGGAAAATGGCTGAGCGTTTTTTTTCGCTGGTTGCGGATAATGATTTTTACGGTTCCCTATCCGAAAATTTTGATTTTGGAAATGGGAGCGGATCGGCCCGGAGATATCCACTATCTTACGCGTTTTGTAAAATGCCAATTCGGAATTATCACTGCCATCGCGGAAAGTCATATTGAATTCTTTGGCAGTCAGGAAAAAATTGCCGAAGAGAAATTTGAACTGGTAAAAAGCTTGGAAGAAAAAGGCCTGGCCATTTTGAACGCTGACAGTCCTCAGCTTTTCGAACGAGAAAAAGATTTGCGCGGCCGGAAGCTGACTTTCGGTTTTTCCGAAAGGGCCGATTTGCGGGCCACCGATGTGGATTTTAATTATTCCGAGCAAGGAAACATTCAGGGACTAAGTTTCAAGCTTAATTTCCAGGGAACCACTCTGCCGGTTCGGCTCAATCAGGTCCTAGCGCGCCATCAGATTTATTCCGCTTTGATTGCCACGGCGGTTGGAAGGGAGCTGGGTTTGAATCTGGTCAAAATCTCCTCTCTTCTTTTGGACTTTGCTCCGCCGCCGGGAAGACTGAAGCTGCTGCCGGGAATTAAAAAAACCTTGATCATTGACGACACCTATAATGCTTCTCCCGCTTCGGTTTTGGCGGCGCTAGAAGTTTTGGAAAAAATCAGGGCTCCAAGGAAAATTGTGGTTTTGGGAGATATGCTGGAGCTGGGGGAAAAAACAGAAAAAAATCATCGTCGGGTTGGACGGAAACTTTTTGAAATCAAGGCGGATTGGGTTTTTCTTTTGGGAAAAAGAATGGAATTTGCCCGGGAAGAGCTGGAAAAACACGGGTGGGGAGAGGAAAGAGTTTTTTATTTTGAAAATCATTTGGAGCTAGAGAGAAAACTTCAGGCGTTGATTCGAGAAGGGGATTTGATTTTAATTAAGGGTTCCCAGTCGCTCCGAATGGAAAAAATTGTGGAGGAGGTTATGGCCGAACCTCAACGGGCGGAAGAATTACTTTGCCGGCAAAATCCGGAATGGAAGAAGAAGCCCTACCTTCAAGTTTAAAAAGCTTAAAAACTAAAAAAAGCGCCCCGGGCTGATTTTTCAGCCGGGGCTTTTAATTTTTTTCTTTTACTTCTGCAGCTTGGAACCTCGCAAAGAAGCATGACACTGTAAAAGTTCGTTAATCAAGGCAGTAATTTTCTTGAGGAGCTTTTCCGAGGGGAGATTTTTTTCTAATTCCTCGGGACTTTTTGAGTGGTTACAAACCCTAAGATTTTTTTCCAAATCGTCAGCCACACTGGTTAGATAAAAATTGTTGATAGGAACCATTACCTACCTCCTTTTTAATGAATTTTTTTGACCGGTACCTAACTATTTCTAGCTAGGCCTTATTTGAGACTAGGATCACCCCCTTATGTCATTCGGAATTTTTCTTGTTATTCCGAACTTCTTTTGTCATCCCAAATTTCCCTTGTCATCCTGAACTTGTTTCAGGATCTCTGCCTGTCGGCAGACAGGGATCTACCTAGTTTGAAACTTATTGAGATGCTGAACCAAGTTCAGCATGACACTTGAAAGGCCGAACTAAATTCAGGACGACACTTTTTGGAAATAATTGGGCACGAAATCTTTTAACCACGGATTTTATCATAGCAGCCGAGTTATTTTTGGCAAGGGGATTTTTTGCACCTTGCGCAATTCCTTTCTCTTGATAACCTTTGGTAAAATTGTTAGATTGAGAGAGTGGGAATATTTTTGCCGCGTTCGTCTAGTCCGGTCTAGGACGCCAGGTTCTCATCCTGGAAATCATGGGTTCGAATCCCATACGCGGTACCATTTGAATGTCAACCTTTCAAGTTTCGTCTTCAATTTATTTCAGGATATCATAAATAAGTCAATTTTTAGTTTAATAGATCCTGAAACAAGTTCAGGATGACAAGGGGGGGTCAGGATGACAATTAAAAAAGTGTCATGCTGAACTTGGTTCAGCATCTACTTGGCTTAGCCTCTCCTTTCTCAATCAATTTTCAATATAAAATAATTTACAATACAGCTAAATTTGGAGAAAATATATAGTTTTTTGTTAGAAAACTTCGGCTTTTTATGCTAAACTGGAAACATAATTAATTTTAAATTTTAAGTTTTAAATTTTAAATGAACTTTTAATTTAAAATTAAGAATTTAAAATTTTCCCGATGAAATACCGCATCGTCGATAAAAAACGTTTCGCTCTTTTCCTCCTAACGGTAACGGTATTTTTACTGTTCTCCTTCCAAATCGCCTTCGGCCAAAGACTGAATCTGCCCACCAAACTCTGGAAAAGCGTCAAACAATTCCTCAATCTCAATCCCAGCCTCTCCGCCGCCGACTATCAGGACGGAACCATTATTTTGGTTAAACCTATTCCTACCGGAGAAGGTGAGGGAAGATACGAAGCCGGGGACATCGTGGAAATCCGCGACGGAGCTGAACTTTACGAGAAATTCCAAAACGGCAACTTCCTGGGCCAAGAAGAAAGAACCCAGCTTTTGCCCCTTTACTACCCAGGCAAACTCACCCCGGAACAAAAACAGGAAATTCTCTCTTCTGTGGAAAATTCCATAGTGGAAGAAGATTCCGTATCAGAGTCCGCAGTGACAAAAGAGGAAGATTCCGGATCGGAGTCCGCAGTGACAAGGGAAACCCAGAAAATCACCAAGCGCCGCCAAAGCGGCATCGACTACACTCAGTTTCTCAGTGACCGCGAAATCCTTAAAATCCGGGAAGGCCAACCTCTAAAAGGTCTCCCCGAGATTAACTTAGACGAAGTGCTCAAAAAGAAAGATCCCTTCACTCAATCAGTCGTCCAACTATCCTCAAGAATCCTGGCTTACGAAAAAACCAAAAACACCTTAAACAAGATAGCTAAGTCTCTGATTCCTACCGCCCTGGCCGTA
Organism: uncultured Bdellovibrionales bacterium; assembly: GCA_964630615.1. GTDB lineage: Bacteria > Patescibacteriota > Minisyncoccia > Moranbacterales > UBA2206 > CAZVVG01. The sequence continues at coordinate 59 of CAZVVG010000041.1, read as the reverse complement.
GATCCTACCCGCTCTGAGAAGATTGTGGATCCCGGCAACGGACCCGGAACCGACTATCT
>CAZVVG010000040.1:253-4692 GCA_964630615.1 uncultured Bdellovibrionales bacterium | reverse complement strand
CCCGCGTAAGGAAGGATTTTCACATCAAATTCCAATTTTCCATCAAAGGCTTCCTTGTCCGTGACTCCGTTGCAATAGACAAAATAGCCGGTTTTAGCCACCGGGAAACCGTTTTTCCGGAACAGCCATTGGTAAATTTCCATCTGTCTTTTATAGCCGATCTGCCAAGCAGCATCCAAAGTCACCTCTTCTTTCTTGGCCGTCGCCTTATAGTCCACAATGATGAGTTCGCCCTTAGGATCAATCCAAAGATCATCCACTCCCCCAGTCAGAAGCAAATTGGTTTCCGGGTGGAGATACTGGATGCCTCTTCGCAGTGAGTCCCGCCATTCGTCCATCCTCTTGTCCTGAAAAGGTACCGCCTCGATACCGTATTTTTCCATCAGCGGATGAGCCGTTTCTTTGGCGCGATGCAGATCAAATTCTTTTTTCAGCAAGAAATCCACGGCCGAATTCAGATTAAAAGGAAATCCGGGCGGCCGCCCTACGCCCAGCCTTCTGTCCAAATAGAAACACCGCGGGCAATTTAAAAAAAGATCAATCTTTGAGCGGGACAGCTTGAAAGCCTCCGCGCTTTTAGGATCGTATAGGTTTAGCGTCCTTTTGGGTTTATAGAATTCGGACATAAATTATTTTTGGTTCCTCAACTCTTGTTCGCAACTAAAAGCTTGGCAGCGGAAGGGCAGGGATTCGAACCCTGGAGGGGATTGCTCCCCTAACACATTAGCAGCGTGCCGCTTTCGACCACTCAGCCACCCTTCCTTGAATCCAAGAATAACAGAAAGGCGTCCCGATTTCAAGGATTTTCTTAAAAAATTCAGTTGACTTCGGTCAAGTTTTATGCTATCTTGATTGAAGGTGAATATTTCAATTAGTTATCTAGTTTCTAAGTTAGATAGGCTATAAGAGTAAGTCACCAAAAATCCCGTTTATTCGGGGCTAGAAAGCGAGGTGACTAAGACTCCCAATGGCTTATCAAGATAATAATCGTTTCCAAAGACAAATGTTTGACATTACTTCTTTGGGGATAACCTGCGCCGAGTGTGGCGCAGCTATCACGCAGCTTCCCTTCCAACCGACTCAGAAAGAAGACGGAACCTACGGAAAGCTTTATTGCTACGAATGCAATAAAAAAAGAATGAAGGATAGAGGACCCCGAAGAGATTTCGGCGGACCCAGAAGCTACTAAGTAGAAAACTAAAAAGAGATCCTCAAAAAGGGTCTCTTTTTTTGCGTTGGGGATTGGAAAAAATCCGAACTAATTTTGCCGGCCGGCCGGCAGAGAGGCGCGCAATTGGCTCGGCGGGCAAATTCTTTTTATTTTGCCATCGCTTTAACTTTTAAGCTTTTGGGCATTTTTTCAATCGCGTAGCGGAGCGCCGTTCTAGGCATGGTTTTTTTGTTTTTCATCACATAAGCAAAAACTTCTTTTGGATGCGCTTCGCTGGCCGCTTTCAGCATCCAGCCATAACCTTTTTGCACTAGATCGTCTTTGTCCAAAAGTAAAATATCGGAAATCTCAAAAATATCTTTTAGGAATTTTCCGCGCCTGGCGGGAATAATCAAAGTGACGGCGGCGGCTCTTCTCCTCCAGCGGTTTTGGGACTTCGCCCATGATTTCAAATCTTTCAAAAATTTTGGATACATTTCTACCAGCGTGCCCACGCTATGGTTGCACAGCGTGTCGCAAGCTGCCCAATTGGAAACGTAAGTTTTCACCCACTTTTCAAAAACCGCGAAATCTTTTTCCTCATATTTTTCACGAAGATAATACGCCCAGTTGCAGGCGATGAAAGATTCTTCCAGATAGCCGGATTTCCACAGCTCCTCGCCCAGGGAAAAAATTTCTTTCTTGTCCCGGTTTTGGATTTCTTTCCAATATTTCTTACCAATTTGAAGTCCCAGGACAGTTTTCATCCCGTACAGTTTGACCTTTTCCCTAAAGAACCTTTCCCCGCTCTTTTTCAGTTTTTCATCCGCGTTCTTTTTGAGTTCCCGGCGGATTTTTGCAATCACATCCATAAAAAAGTATTATTATTTATCTTTCCAGCGGCCTGTCTGCAGAATTGCGTAGACCCTGGGCAATATTTTTCCCATCCCGGGAATGGTTATAAGATTGTTTTGGTCTGGCCTATGGAAATTATTTACGACACGGTTCTTGCGGCATCGGCGTGGCCGGGTGACCATGCTTTGTCCAGCTTCCTTTTTCACAGATCCATTCGTCTTCCAGACTGAAAAACCTAAAAGCCAAAAACCCTAGAATCATTATGCCTAATAAGATCAAAATAATTTTTTTCATTTTTTCTTTTTTACGGATTCCTTGCCTGCTCTGTTTTTCTTTTTTTCTTGTTCAATTTTATTTTTCAGATAAGATATGGACTCAAATCCCTGTCTTTCCCGCATTTGAATCTGCTTTTCAATTTTTTCTTTTTGCGCTTTTTCTTCCTGTTTATTTCTTTTGGCTCGCATATATAGCTTGAAATATTCGGGATATTCACGTTTCAGCCTTATTCTTTCTTCCATGATCTCATCCGTAAGGCCATAATTGGCCTCCAGCAATTCCAGTTTTTTGACTGCGACTATAAAAGGGTGATTTCTCGGCAAACTCACCATTATGTTTTAAGCTAAGCAATTAATTACGTAAATTATTATCGAACTAGTTGCTAAACAAAATTATTTTTAAAAAATAAACAAATGCTCATACATTATTAATAGAAAATTTACTTCTTTTGATTTATTGACCCAGAAAAATTATTAATAGATCTTCAATTTTCTATATCCTCTAATTAAATTCAAGCAATCTTCATATGCTTCAGCCTTACATCCTATAAATTCATTCAAGCCAAATTTCTCGATATTTTCACCTTCCCATAATTCTTCTTTCCATTCTTTTTTGTAGTTTTTCGCCAATGTTGAAATATGTTTTTCTAAAGATTTATTGATAATTTTTTCTAAAAAACCTTTCGCCATTAATTCTAGTGTTTCTTTATCTATATTTTTCAAGTTTTCCCATAACTCAAAAGTTTGGTATTTATCGTCAGATTTTATCATTCCCCATTCATCTGGTTCAACCTCCACGAAATCATCGTCTTCTTCGGTATATTCTTTACACATTACTAAAAATGGAAAACAAAAACTCTCATGTTTATCTAAATATTTTAATATTTTTATTGCCAGCTCTCTGCTTATTTTCATATTGTTGATCAAGATTAATTATCATTCCTGATCAATTTTTGATCGATTATGAATTTGTGTCAATTACATTAATCTATATTTCCCAGGTTCAATAAATTTTAAATATCCCTTGTCTCGCAAGAACTGTAGTTGCTGACGAATTTTGGCTTTAATATTATTATTTTCTGGATGAATAATGGATAAATTTTTTTCAAAATTATAAATATCTTGTAAAGAAAATTCCTTCTTACCTAAAGATTCAATACAATTCATAATATCTAAAATCCAGCCTTTTAAATCTGCTCCTTTAATTTTTTTCAAAAACGCAGTTTTTCGCCATTTTTCTAAAACCTTGGCTTTAGCAATTTCCGTTCCATTCTCCAAGTAAAAAATTTTGCCGGAATTTGGAATTTTATAAAATAAAATATTCGAACCAATCCAACCCACTCGGCGCGCATTTTCTGACAAAGCTTTTCGCTTTTCAATAATTTCAGGAACAAAAAAATATTTTGGCACGACAAAAAAATCATTAACGGAAAAAGTGGGTAAATAACCCATAAAAAAGAAGTGTGGATTTTGCGGAGAATTTATTCTTTTTATCATCTGCGAATAAGCACCCGCCGAAACTTTTTTGCCAATTTTGCCTTTTTTGGATTTTAATTCAAAATCTTCAGAACATTTTTTACAATAAAAATCTGCTACTGGTTTATTATTAGTATAATTTTCAACTTTATTTCCACAATTCGGACAATAAATTTCACTACCAACCCAAGCCTCAGTTAAAATTCTGATTTTCTGAGAATTGCTTTTATATTTTTCTGTTAATTTCAAATCAAAAATTGTGTTCATGAGTTCTTATTTCCCTACACTACAAGTAAATCCGCCATTGAAAAGAAAATAAGGAGGATCGGCAAAGATCATATCAATCGAATTTTCTGGAAGTTGTTCTAATATTTTCAAGCAATCGTTCTTATATAAAAAAAATTATCCTTTTGAAAATAAGGCTTATCTTTTATGCTTGATAATATTTTTTTATTGCCTTTCATGTTTATTTTTTATTTATAGTGATATTATATCACTAATTTAAAAAATTTCCAATGTGGACAACTTCTTTATTCCACCCACTCCACATAAATAACTTAGTTATCCCGTGGCTTTATTTTAATTATTTTTTACTTTTATAATCCCCTAGTAGTAGAGCGATCCCAGCAGTACAATAAATTGACTACGGGACAATGGCTCACTACGGGGCAAGCCTAATTATT
>CAZVVG010000040.1:0-232 GCA_964630615.1 uncultured Bdellovibrionales bacterium | reverse complement strand
CGATAATTCTCTACCTTTCTTTCCATAAATTTATTTTTTGAAAATATAAGCGGAAGCGGAACCTTTGCCGATATTTTAGATAATCGCGCAAAACTTTTTAATATTAAACCAGACTCTCTCATTTTACGCCCCTTCTCCCCCTTTTTCAAGACACAAAAAAACAGCCTCAAGAGATTGAAGCTGTGTGTGTATTTCTGATTTATTTGTAAGATTTATTATTCGCCTCTTGCAA
>CAZVVG010000039.1:0-4693 GCA_964630615.1 uncultured Bdellovibrionales bacterium | reverse complement strand
CGAGAATCTTCGCTCATCAGTCCCCGGATAATGCTGTAGGCGGTGGTAAAAACTCCTCCCAATAGAACGCCATCAGCGATCATTTTAATTTTAGAAAAAAGCGTCAGGCTGGCGATTAAAATCGCGATGGCAAAAGCCAAGGAAATGGTAGCCACATTGCGATTATAGGGCTTAGATTTTTTCTGAAAATCCCTTTGCTCCTGATTAAATTTGGCTTCAATGGCTTTAGTTTCAGTGTCTTGCGGACAATCCATTTTTACTCCTTCCAACTCTACCGGGTAATCCGGCATTTTCGGACCCGGATAAAAAGCGTCAATGCCTAATCCGACAAAGAGGGCGATCAGAAGTCCCAAAAACAAAGTATAAATTATTTTTAGCAACATAGATTTTTCTTTAATATTTACGCTCAAATTATAACATAGAGTCTAGTTATTACAAAAAGTAAATCCGGAAAAATAATTTTGTTTTCTCCCGAAAATGTGGTATTTTAAAATCAATAAAGTTCTTTGGGGGTTGAAAAAAACCCGAAAGCCTTAATCTTGGCGAAAGGAGGTGAATCAGAAGCGGAAAGGGCAGAAAGCTATAATCTAGTTTTCTGAAATTTTTTAACCTAAGAGATATTTTGGGAAACTGCTTGCCGAAGCATATTTTCCAAAATAAAAAATTTTAATGTTTAGGGGGCTACCGGAACTTTCTGGTAGAAAAAAATAAATTCGTTGCTTAAGCAACCCCAACCCGGGACACTTGCCACTTGAGTGTCCCTTTTTATTTTCTCTGTGGTAAAATATAAAAGATGGTTAAATTTTTCAAAAAATATTCATCCGTGCTGGCGGTTCTTTCGGAAAAAAAAGACGGCTCGATGCGCTTCTTGTCACCGGAAAAATCGGACGGGAAAAACCGGAAGAATCGGAAAAAGTACCTTAAGAAAATCGGAATCAAATCCCCGCGGGTTGTGGCGGCCGGTTTGGAACACGGTACCCGGATAGTTTTGGTAAGGGATAGCCGGAACAAGCTCATCTCTGGAGCGGACGGTCTCGTGACGGACCAAAAGGGTCTCTTTTTGTCGCTCACGGTGGCTGATTGTTTTCCGGTTTATTTTTACGAAAAAAAGAAGAAAATTATCGCTTTGTCCCACGCCGGCTGGCGGGGGATTCGGGGAGGAATAATTCCGAACACGCTCAAAACGATTCGGGAACTGGGCGGCCGGGCGGAAAATCTTGTGGTCGCAATCGGACCTGGAATTTGTCGGCGCCATTTTCAGATTGGGGAAGAAATTGTCAATGAATTCAGAAATTATCCCGACTTTGTTTTTAAAAAAGACTCAAAAATTTTTGTGGATCTTCGAGGAATCTTGAAAAAACAACTTATCCAGGGAAAAGTTAAGCCGGAAAATATTGAAATTGATCCCCGGTGCACTTTTTCCGAAAAAAGATTTTTTTCTTTCCGTCGAGATCGGCTTAATCAAGTGGAAACGATGATTGCCGTCATTGGATTCAAGAAATAAAAAGAGGCCAGCCGATCAATGATCGAACTGGCCTCGGGCGGCAGAGGCAGGGCTGCTATCTGTAATAACACTCCCTTTCAATGGCGGGAGGCACCCGCACTCTATTGCCGCAGGGATCACACGCCCAGTATCCCGGCCTGATTACCCTATTTTGGCAACGGAGGCGAGGCGCGTAAACTCTCGGCGCATAGACCCTTGGGGCATATTCTCCAGAATAATAATCTGGACAATAAGCTCCGTAAGGCGCGTAATAGGGTGAAACATACACCCTCGGAGCTATCAGAGCTCCCACAATTCCACCAGCAATAACCCCTCCCCAGAAATGTCCATGATGGTGTCCTCCGGCGTAAACTGGAGAATTAGTTGAAAAGAAAAGAACCAAGACCGCACATACTATAATGAGCTTTTTCATTTCCCCCTCCTTTTTTTATTTTTTAAAGATCAATCCTTGTCATGCCGGACTTGATCCGGCATCTAATTTTTTTAATTTCATCCTGAATTTACCTGCCTGCTTGATGACACTTTTAGAAATAATTGGGTATGAACTTGAGAAAGGTCATTATAGCACACCAAGACCAAAAAATCAATATACTTTAAATGGCTTATTTAAGCTCTCCTGTACAATGAAGAGGTGCGTTTGACTTTCCGTCCTTTTTATGCTAGGATATTCAATCAAAAAAAACCAAAAAATCTTTGACAACAAAAGGAGGAATGAAATGGAAACAAATTATAAGAGATTATTTTATGGGTTATTGTTAGTTTTCTTAATTTCGGGCGTCGTAGTTTTTTTGGCTCTTCAGAATCAGGCGACTGAATTGGCTAAGAGTCAATCCATCTTGAAACTTACAACCATGGACAGTGTTTCCTTGGAAGGAAAGTCCTATTTCATCGTCAGGAAGGACCATCTGCATAAGATGATGGAGAAGGGCGAAAGGTTGGCGGGAGTGAAATATGTCAACACCTCTCCGCAGCCCGGGGAAAAAGATGTCACTGTAGAAGTAGTAAGCGGTAACTGGTATTACATTATACCGATGTGGGTGCCGCCGAGTGACAAAAAAATTAATGTCCAGATGAAAGCAATTCTAACACGGGAAAGGGAAGTTCCTCTTAAGGATCCCGTGAAAAAACCTTCTTAAGAAAACAAAAAGGCCAGTTGAGAATTCAGCTGGCCTTTAAAATTGGCCATTTCAAGCCAATATATGAAATTAGGTTTCTTGGTTGACTCTTTAGATTTTCTTTGCTAAACTGCCAAGTTCCTAAAAAATAAATCAAAAAGGAGGTGGCCAAAATGCGGCAAGTGGCGAAACAAAAAAAACCAGGCATTCTTGTTCTATTTAGCTTGCGGGCGGATGTTGGCAAAATTAATGAGAGGCTAAGGCAATACGTGGGTGGAATCTCATCACCCATTAAAACCGATCGACTTTTGCGATTGCCGCTGGGCGGTTTTGTGCCTTGCCAGCAAGGCCTGGAACTTCGCTGTTATCAATCATTTGAGGAAATCGTTCCTGGCTGTCTGGTTTTTCCCGCTTTTCCTTTTCCGGTCGATTATACTTGGATTGTCTGGATTAAGGATCTGAAAGGGAAGTTCTTGTTTCGCAATGATGATTATCAGCCCAGCGGCGTCCCCAAAAGAAAGGAAAGAAAAAAGCCCTAGGCTACCCCCGACAGGGAGACGGAAAAATCCGCCTCCCTGTTTTTATTTTTCCCAAAAGTATCCCCTTTTTGGTAATTGACAAATAAAGCCCATGAGATATGATAAAAGAACAGAAGTGAGAGAAAAACAAAAACCTAAACACAAACCGGAAAGGAGAGGTTTAGTTTTTGTTTTATCTTAAAAAGGAAAAAATAAAATTCGGGTGAAAAGAATTTTTCGTATCCAAAAAAATATATTTAACCTGCAAAAGTCAATCAACTTGGGTGGTTGTTTTTTGCAGGTTTTTTTATCCCTTACCACTTTAAATTATGCATTATGTTTATATATTAAAAAGTAAAAATTATAATCGCATTTATGTAGGATGTGCGAGTGATTTAAGGAAAAGACTAAAAGAACATAATGCAAATGAGTCATTTTTTACAAAAAATAAAGGCCCCTGGGAAGTTAGATATTATGAAGCATTTTATTCTCAAGTAGATGCATTCAATAGAGAAAAACAACTTAAAAAACATGCGCGCGGGATACAAGAATTAAAGAAAAGATTAATAAATAGTTTAATTTAAAGTGGTGAGGGATTAATTCGTAAATATTATTTTCAAAAATATGGGAACGTTAAAAAGAATGTTTCAGCTTAATCTGAAACCTAAAGAAATAAGGCGAGGCAAAAAAATTATGGCGGTTTTGATGATTCCGCTGTTTGTTGTCCAGATGTCCTCGCTGAATTTTTTCCTGGTGCAAGTAGCTATCGCCGAAGACGGTTCTGCTACAGCGAATAGCGCTTCGGCTTCGAGTAGTGTAGCGGACGAGGAAGAAGAGGCTGTTTCTGAGAAAGAGCCGGAAACAAAAGCGGAAGAACCGAAGACGGAGACTCCGAAAGCGGAAACGTCCGCTCCGGCGCTCGAACCGGTTCCCACTCCGGCTCCGGAAGATCCGGTTACCCCTCCAACCCCTCCAATTGCCGAAGAGAATCCGTTGGACACCTCGGTGGATACTCCGGCTATTGGAACAACCGAACCGGTGACTGATCCGACTGTTTTGCCAGTAGAAACTGAAGGAAAAATCGATCCCGAAGCCGCTTTTGACGAAAAGCCGTTAGAAGCAGAAAATCCTCAAAAAGAGGGAAAAATTTGCTTGGAAAAAGGAGCGGAAATCAAGTCCAGCTCGGCTGCGGATTGGGAAATAGACGAGAAAAAAAGCATTGCGGAAACCCAAGAACCGGTGAAATTGGGGGTAAAATACGAATTTCCCTTGGAAAATAAAGTGAGCGTCACTTTCACCTGTCTGCCGAGCGATCCTGCAAAACTTTCTCCTTTAAAAATCGAACAGATCAAGTCTTCAGATATAAATCTTCCGGAAGGAATAAGTGCTGCAACGGAATTTGCGTATGACATTACTACCGGAATGGATAATGGTGATTTTAAATATGATCTGACTTTGCCCAAACCGCAAGGTACAAATGCAGAAATTTCATATATTGAAAAGTCAGTAGAACAGGTTAAACAAGGCATTGCTATTAGCGATGTCGAAGATGTCAG
>CAZVVG010000038.1:304-4778 GCA_964630615.1 uncultured Bdellovibrionales bacterium | reverse complement strand
GATAAGAAAAATTATTTCGTGTCCTAGTGATTGAAATTGAGCCAGTTTATTAATTGAAATCGCGTTTCCTAGGTGGAGTGAAGCGGCGGTCGGATCGTAACCGCAATAAATCCTCAGTCTTTTTCCAGCTAGCAAAGCCTCTTCTAAAACTTTTTTTTCGGGGAATATTTTTTCCACTCCCCGCGTAAGGACTTCTTCAATTCGCTTTTTATCGGTTATCGTTTTGCTCATATTACTCTCATCTTACCAGTCTCAAGCCCTTTTGGCAAACAAAAAACAACCCGGGCGAGGCTGTTTTTTAGGGTCTAAAGTCCGAGTTTTTCCTTGGCCAATTTTTCCTGATCCTCATTAATTAAACCGGTCTTTTTCAACTGTTCCATGGCCGAGAGCAGCTGGTTCCGGTTTTCCGGCTTCAGCGCTTCTTGCATCATTTTCTCCTTTTCCTGCGGGCTCATTTTTTCCATTTTTTTCAGCGCCAAAGTTTCCAAAATTCTCAATTGGCTCTGGTTTCCCTTTCCGAATTTTTTGAAAATATTCCACATACTTATTTAGTATAAATTAAAAACCAAAATTTTTCAAGAAAAAAGCCAAGGGCGGATTTTCCGCTCTTGGCTGGATTTTTTATTTTTTTAATTTACTACGGCTAGAGTCGTTCTTGGAATCAGGCTTACGGATTCCAATTCTCCCTCTCGGCTGAAAGTGGCCTGAACCTGAAATTTAAATTGTCTTTTTCCTTCGGCAATTTGCTCACGGTTGACCTCCTGGGTCAAATTTTTGAAAATTTCCTGCTCTTTCACCATCCTAGAGCCGTTGGTAAAACACAGCAATCCGGTAAAAGAAAGGATGAGAACCCAAATAAACCAGTCCTTTTCAATCTTATCGGATATGCCTATGATTACGATAACCGTCAGAAAAAGAGAAACGCCAACCCATTCCAATATCGCTCCTAGCATATTTACCTCCTTTTATTATTTGATTTTTGTTTCAATTTTTATTTTAACTTTTCAATTAAGCCTATCTTTGTTTTTAATTATAATCCAAAAATCAATTTATTCAAAAAGCCTTCTATAAGATTCATAAAAGGCTTTTTTAAGGACTAAAATTCTAGATAAAACATGGCGGACCAGACTTCGGCCCTGCCAAAGTACGGTTCTAGTTCTCTTGCGGCATTGTTGGCGTAAGACATATTAAGGCCGCAGCGCTTATTAAAATTAATCTCCGTGCCAATAACTGGTCCATCTGCAGCCCAACCGCCGTAAATATGGAAGCGATCCTTAATAATGGTCTGCTTGATTCCGGCAAACCATTTATCGAAGTAGGCATTTCCAAGATTCAGGTGCTGGTAGTCGGCAGCCAGAAAGGTTCCTTCCAGAAGTTCCAGTCCCACTCCGATCCGCACTTGTGTGGTATTTCCCTTTTCCGAATGAAACCACTGATTCCCGTTTAATTCGCTCCGGCTCCGGGTCTCATCCCAGGAGTAGGCATAAGTACCGCCCAGGTGGAACCGGTCTAGCGGGCTATAAACCAGCCCGAAAGATAACATGTTGCTTTCACTTTTTGTCTTTTCCTGAATGAGAAAAGCGGTGGCCGGAGTCGGGACAACAAAATCCAACGAAGTTTCGTTTCTTGCGTTGGAAAATCCGGCACCTAAATACAGCGAATCCCCTTTCCGCAAAAGACCACTCCCGACTTTAAAACCGTACTGAGCACCAAGCATTTGTTGTTTGTCGATTTCAAAATTCAAGAGCTTGTTGGTTTCCGTCTCGGTCATTTTGGCCGTGGCCGGCTCAGAGGTTGAAGCGTAAAGCTGGACAACTCCTCTGGGCATTTTCCCGGCAATCGCAACCGAGTAAGAATTAATTCTTGGTCCGTCGCTAAAAATAGTCCGGGAGTAATTTGGATAGAAGCCTAACCGGAAATCATCCTGCGTAATGGCGATAATCGCCGGATTACCAGACGAAAGGTCCGGTGTCGCTGCCCAAGGGCCGAAGGAATCAGCGCCTAAGGGAGCGTTAATTAGTGCTAGCGCTGTTCCAAAATCCACATCTTTGCCCCAGGAGTTTGTTCCCAGAGGCAAAAACAACAAACAAACAACCAAAAACATAGCTCTTAATCCTAATCCTCGCTTCATTTCCCCACCTCCTATTTTTTATGTTTTATTTTTAAAGAACTTCTTAATTAAGCATATTTTACCCAAAATGTCAATAATTTTATTTCTTGGGAACGAAGCAGACGGATGGTTTTTGGTTATTCTTGTCTCTTTTTTACGAAGCCCAACGCTACCGAAAAAAAGCTGACGAAGAGTAAATAAATATTCAGAAAAGGCAAAAACAAAATTCTAAGATTTTTCGCTTCAGCCATAAACATTTTTCCGGTATAGGCAAACGCATAGAAAAAAATCAAAACCAAAGCAAAAAGATTGACATAAGGGAGGAAAAGAGCAAGAACCAAAATTTCTCTAAAAAATATTCTGGGCCAGTCCTTCAGGTTGTGAATCTCCCCTTTTCTTAGCAGAATGCCTTGAGATTCGGAATATTGTTTTTGCTTTTGGATAATATCCTGAGGACCGAAGTTGGGATCAATGGAGTGCAGATGAATAATCTCAGCCTTGGTTCCCACAATCTTTCCGATTTTTTTGAGCTTGAAAATAACATCGCCATCTTCCCCGGCGTTTTTGAAAGCTTGGTCGTCAAAGTTGTTTATTTGATTCAAGGCAGATCTCCGGAAACAATCAAATTTCCCATCTAAGCCAGACATTTTTTTCCCCGCCAGTCTTGCAAAAAAACATTTCTGCCAGAAATTGTATTTCTGCCAAACCTCCAGCGGGTGGTCAACGATATGATAGGTGGCGACGATTACTTTGGAGTTATCCTTAAAAAAGGGAACGACAATTTCTGTGAGCGCGTTTTCTTTAAGCAGAATATCGGCGTGCAACGTAACAACCAGATCCCCGGAAGAATCTTTGAGGCCCAGGTTGTAGGCGTGAGCCAAACCCCCGGGACGGTCAACCCGGATTATTTTAAGGTTGGCTTCCTTAGAATATTTTTCCTTAGCCGTCTTCAAAAAATTTCTGGCCAAAACATCGGATCCATCCGTGGAAGCGTCATCAATGAGAACCAGTTCCTGGAAATTGAACGGCTGGAAAAAAAGGCTCTGGAGAGTCTTGAGTATCGTGGTTTTGGCGTTGCGCATGGGAAGGATGAGGGAAACGGAAAGCATATTTTAGCGGGTCAATTTTTTCCAATTGGAAGGCAAATTCTTTTTAATTTCAATATTTTTGAACTTTTTTGTTTTTCTTGGTCCGATCTTTTTTGCCCAGCGGATCATTCTTTCAAGTCCTTCTTTGAGATCCGTCGTCTTTTTAATCTTAAAATCTTTTTTTATTTTTTTGTGATCCGGATAGGTATATTTCACTTCCGGGCGCGCCGGCAAAAATTCAATTCGGACATTAGAATCCAGAATTTCTTTAACCTTTTCCGCCAGTTCCCGAACGGAATAAACTTCGTCCGCTCCGACATTATAGATTTTATTTTTTGTTTTTGTCATTGTGGCTGACCGAGCAATGTAAGGAGCCACATCCGCGATATAAGTAAAGGCCCGCATTTGCTTCCCATCTCCAAAAATTTCCAACGGCTTTCCCTGGAGAGCGTTATTAATAAAAATTCCCAAGACATTCCGATAGGGGTCACCGTGGTTTTGTCTTTCTCCGTAAACATTGTGCGGACGGAAAATAGTGTATTCTAGTCCAAAAATGTCCTTGGCCGCCTTGAGGTCTAGCTCAATTGCGTGCTTAGCTACTCCGTAGGGATCTTGGGGCCGCGGAGCAAGGTTTTCACTTAGAGGAAGCGGATTTTCACCATAAACAGCAATGCTGGAAGTAAAGACAAATCTTTTGACTTTATGCCTGATTGAGCCATTTATCAAATTTATTGAACCCAAAACGTTGTTTTCGTAATTAAAATGGCGAATAAAATGACTGAGATTTTCGGCCGCGTAAGCCGCCAGATGAAAAACATAGTCAATCGGATATTTTTCAAAAATTTCTTTGACAGTTTTTTCATTGGAGACCGATCCCTTTTTGAAAACGCATCCTTTGGGAATGTTTTCCCTAAATCCACCGCTCAAATCATCCAACACGATAACCTGATGTCCCATTTTTAAAAGATTTTCCGCCACGTGGGATCCGATGAATCCGGCTCCTCCAGTAACTAAACTTATTTTTTTCTTTTTACCCTTTTTCATAAAGCATTTGAATCGTCTAGGAAATTATTAATCTGCTCAATTCGGCCGGATTTGGACTTCCCGGTTTTTCCTTAAGAATGAATTCCAACTCATAAGCTCCGTCTGGATGTTCTTCGCTTTTAGGTTTCTCGTAAAAATGAACGTCACTGGTGCCGTCGGAATAACCGATTTTGTTTTCTTCCAGATTAAGATCCGGCGCAGCTTCCTTCTTGGGAGTTTCAATGGGATTTTC
>CAZVVG010000038.1:0-294 GCA_964630615.1 uncultured Bdellovibrionales bacterium | reverse complement strand
GATTAAACTTTAAAATAACTAATCAAATAGACTTGGAATTTTCAGAATATTTGAGCTTGAAACTCACTTCCCCGCCCCACTTGCGAAGCGTCAGTTGCGGGAGAAAGTTTTTCGCTTTGGGATCACCGATAGTGATTTCTGTGCCGTTTTTATCTTGGGCCGGGATTTTCAGGGCGGTCTTCTCCAATTGATAAGCTTCTTTGATTTGGGACGCGGCTTCCATCTTTTGCGCAAAGGAGCGGGAGGAAAGCTGGGAGTCTTTTCGCCAACTGGTTATTTTGAGATAGGCCAGCG
>CAZVVG010000037.1:0-6313 GCA_964630615.1 uncultured Bdellovibrionales bacterium | reverse complement strand
CGCCAGCCTTCATCATTTCCGGCATACTTAACTTTATCATGAGGATTTCTTAGGGAAAGGTAAACTTTAAATTCTTGGAAACCAAAAGTCTCAAGCATATACTTAATAAAATCAGCTACCCTTTTTAATTCCTCCTTGACCTGGTCTTGGCGACAAACAATGTGGGCATCGTCCTGGGTAAAACCCCGAACCCGAGTTAGTCCGGAAAGCTCACCGGATTTTTCATAGCGGTAAACGGTGCCACATTCGGCCCAACGAATGGGTAAATCCCGGTAGCTTTTTGGTCGAGCTTTATAAAGAGAAACATGAAAGGGACAATTCATTGGTTTTAGCAAATATTCCTCTTTCAATTTAGCCTTTTTTCCTTCTTGAGAATCTTTCAAGTTTTGACCAACTTCCAATGGCGGGTACATATTTTCATTAAAAAAACCCCAATGACCGGAAGTTTCCCATAGTTTCCTGCTGCCAATATGGGGAGTTCGAACCAGTTCGTAGCCATTTTTCAGGTGTTCTTGGTACCAGAATTCTTCCATGATTCTCCAAATTAATGCTCCTTTTGGCTGCCATAGAGCTAAGCCTAAACCGACTTGAGGATCAATGAGAAACAGATTCAGCTCCTTGCCTAATTTTCGGTGATCTCTTTTTTCCGCTTCCTCTTTATTTTTTAGGTGTTCCTCTAATGCCTTTTTATTATCAAAAGCCACGCCGTAAATTCGCTGCAATTGTTTATTTTTTTCGTCCCCCTTCCAGTAGGCGCCGGAAATTCGAGTCAGCTTAAAAGCGTCAGCGGGAATTTCTCCAATCGAGTCCAAATGGGGCCCGGAACAAAGATCCACGAAAGAGCCGGATTTATAGACGGAAACTTTATTTTTTCCCTCCTTTTCCAGATCGGCGATAATCTCTAATTTGTAATCCTGTCCTAGTTTCTTAAATTTTTCCGTGGCCTCTTTCAAACTAATTTCTTTTTTTTCCAAAGGAAAGTTTTCCGCAATCAACTTTTTCATGGTTTCTTCCAGGAGAGGCAAGTCTTCCGGAATGAGGGTGCGGGGAAGATCAAAGTCATAATAAAAACCGTCAGCGATGGCCGGTCCCATGCCAAATTTGGCTTCGGGAAACATTTGAAGCACAGCTCCGGCTAGAACGTGAGCCGCGCTGTGGCGAAGAACATCCAAAGAATGGGGTTTTTTTAAATTTGACATATTATTTGAAAAATGTTATTTAATTACTTTAAACAAAAATAAAATTTAATAATCAATAAGGAGGAGATTATGGAAGAAAAAAGACTGACTCTGATGAGCGCTTCTTGTCCCTTTTGTAATAAAGAAGCCACTTTCTTGGTTGAGGTTTCAGAGATTTCAGCTGGAAAAAATGGAGAGAAATTGTTGAAGTACGAGCTTTTAGCAGAGGCAGATTCGTCGATTATTCACGATTCTTGTAGCTGCCCGGGAACTAAGAGAGAGATTAAAGACGTAGCTCTCATCATAAAATTTATCGGAAAAATTCAGGAGGAAAAAAATGAAACAAGAAGCTAATTATGTGGTTGGGCTTGATCTCTTCCTTGATCAAAGGGAGCCCGAAAACGGATTGGTGAAAGAACTTCCACCCGGAGCTAAAATTTCTCCTTGTCCCGTATGTGGAGAATTAGCTGCGGACAAAGGTTCGTTTCTAGTTTTTCTCAAAGAAACCGTATCTATTCTTAAGGGGAACAAATTGATTGTTCTTTGGGGAAGATGTGGCCAATGTAGCTTTGAAGGTCCATACCAACCCCAAAACTAAATTTCCCTAAAAAAAGCCCCGTTCCAAAAGTCCAGAAAATGGACTTGTTGGG
This sequence comes from uncultured Bdellovibrionales bacterium, assembly GCA_964630615.1. Lineage (GTDB taxonomy): Bacteria > Patescibacteriota > Minisyncoccia > Moranbacterales > UBA2206 > CAZVVG01. Next base: position 4,485 of record CAZVVG010000037.1, on the reverse strand, counting down.
ACGGGGCTTCTTTAATCTTCAATCAGCCTCGCGGTTCCACCCAGATTCCCCGAAAATTTTTCGGGACGCTTTTTGCCCCATTACGCTGGTGGCTTACGGAAACTCCACGGTTGGTTAGTCCGCTTCAACATTCCTTTTTCATTCTAAATTCTATAAAGAATAAAGTCAACTGGCTTTATTGGGCGGGAATAAAATTTTATTGTATAATAAAAACATAAATTTTAGGTTAAAAATATGGAACAGCAAATTATTAAGACAGAAAAAAATTATTTTTGTGAATGGAAAAATCCAAAATTTATTTTACAGGTATTGGGTTTGCTAATCTTGGGAGGGATTGCGATAGCTTCCTTGCTTCGGGAAAAGATCGTGAGTCCGAATCAAAATCAGGTTACGGTTTTTGGGCAGGGGAAAGTGGAATATCAGCCGGACGAAGTTATCATCACGCTAGGAGTTCAAGTGGATAAGGTTTGGTCAGCCGAGGCCGCTCTTAAACAGCTTAATGAAAAAATCACCCGGATAATAGAGGCCGAAAAAAACCTGGGAATACAGGAAGCAGATATCAAAACCGGAAGCTATAATCTTTCTCCCCAATACGATTATCAGGACGGAATTTCTTCCGTTTCCGGTTATACTGCCAATCAAAACTTGATTATTAAAATCCAGAACATAAAAGAGGATAAGGAAAAAACCAGTCAGGTAATTGCGGCCGCTTCCAGTTCCGGCGCCAATCAGGTTTTGGGTGTGGAATTCAAAGCTTCAAATCTCGAAGCTCTCAAACAAGAAGCGCGACTGAAAGCTATCGCGGACGCTAAAAACAAAGCGCCAGAAATGTTTAGAGCTTCTGGATTAAGAGTGGGAAAAGTAACCGGTTGGTATGAAAACAACTTCCAATTTCCTCAATCTAATCAGGAAGACTCTACCTTAGGATTAGGGGGAGTGGAAAGCTCTGCTAAAACTGCTATTCGTCCTCAAATTCCTTCCGGAACTCAGGAAATTGGAGTGGAAATTGGTTTAAATTTTGAAGTTAAATAGAATGAACTTAATTGAAGAAATAAAAAAAATTGCAAGGGAAATTCCGACTGTAGTTCAGGAAAAAAATGGTGCTTATGTAATAGAATTCTTAATAGCCGAGCGAAAATCCTTTCTTTTGAAACAAAGATTAGTCTATCGGGCCAAATTTCGGATTGATGAAGAGAAAAAGGAAATCCGTTTTTCAGAAAGACTCAAGGAGTCAGGGTTTGGAATTTCTTCGGAAAATAATTTTGGCTCGGGAATAAGTCCAGGTTTGGGTTTTAAGAAAGAAACTTATTCGGTGGGACTAAGCGGAGAAAGAGAAGGAATAATCCAAGAACAATCCAATCTTTTCAGAAAAAAATACAATTATAAGTTTGACTTTGGATCTTTCCGGAAAAAAATTGAGGAGAAAGCCAAAGGGGCAGGCTACCAGTTTAATTACAAGATAACCGATTGGGGAGTTTAGAAAAAAGTCTGGGCTTGAATTGACAAATGGAGAAAAAGAGAATAGAATATTAAATTAATCTTGACTTTTAGGAGAATTTCTTGAAGAGAGTCTTTTTATGGGACTTCTTTTTATTAAAATTTTACGGACATGAAGCTGGAGAGAAGAAGAAAAGTAGTCAAACCTTTGAGGAAGAAGCCAAAAAAAAGGGATTGGCTTTTCCTTTATTTTTTGTTGGGGGGATTTATTCTCCTTCTTGTGGGAATCTTAATTACTCTTTTTTTTATTACTCCCAAGGCAGAGCTGGTTCACCGAGAAGTTGCGCAAACCAGTATTATTTATGACCGGACGGGAGAGCACAAGCTTTATGAAATCTATGGTGAAGAGAATCGGAAAATGATCTCTCATGATGAAATTCCCGATGTAATGCGACTGACGACGGTTATGGCCGAAGACAAATCTTTTTATCACCACCTGGGTTTTGACATTTTTTCCATAATTAGAGCCCTGGGAGTGAATTTGCGCAGCAGTGATCTTTCTCAGGGCGCTTCAACTATTACCCAACAGCTAGCCCGGAACGCTTTTCTCACTCGGGAGAAAAGCTGGGAGAGAAAAATTAAAGAGATTATTTTAGCGATAAAGATTGAAGCAAAATATTCTAAAGATGAAATTTTAGATTTTTATCTAAATGAAATTCCTTATGGTTCCAATGCCTATGGTATTCAATCAGCCGCTTCGATATTTTTCGGGAAAGAAGCTTCTCAACTAACCCTGGACGAAGCCGCTCTCCTCGCCTCATTGCCCAAAGCGACCAATACTTATTCTCCCTATGGAGAAAAAAAGGAGCTACTTTTAGCTCGTCAAAAAATTATTCTCGAAAATTTAAAAAAAGAGGTGAATAAAGAGGAGGTTCCGTTGGTTGAGGAAGCCTTAAATCAGGATACTTTAGCCAGGATAATTCCGCTAAGAAAAAAAATTGAAGCTCCCCATTTTGTCTTTTTTGTTAAAGAGCAACTCGAAAAAAACTATCCTCAGGAAATTTTAGAAAGAGGAGGTCTCAAGGTTTATACCACGCTTGACTATGATATGCAAAAGAAGGCCGAAAGTCTTGTAAAAAGTTATATCCTGGCCAACGAAAAAAAATACAGGGCTTCCAACGGAGCTTTGGTTGTGATAAGTCCAAAAACCGGGGAAGTTTTAGCCATGGTGGGTAGCCGGGATTATTTTGACGAAGCCATTGACGGTGAAGTCAATGTTTCCACTCAAATCCGTCAGCCTGGCTCTTCTTTTAAACCAATTGTTTATGCTAAGGCCTTTGAAAAGGGCTATCAGCCGGAAACTATTATGATTGACGTGGAAACTAATTTTGGTCCGGACGGAATGGGAAAAGATTATATTCCGAATAACTATAATCTGAATTTTAATGGTCCCTTGCCAATGAGAAACACTTTAGCCATGTCGCTTAATATACCGGCTGTAAAAACTCTTTATTTAGCGGGAATTGAAGAAACGATAAACCTGGCTGAAAGACTTGGGGTAACCTCTCTTAAGAGAAAGGAGGAGTACGGACTTTCTCTGGCTCTCGGAGGGGGAGATATGACGCTGTTAGAAGAAACTGCCGCTTTCTCTGTCTTTGCAAATGACGGAAAAAGAAATCCGGCAATAACAATCCAAAAAATTATTGATTATCAAGGACAGGAAATTTTAAACTCTAAACAAAAAGAAGAACAGGTAATAGACGCTCAAGTAGCCAGAAAAATCAACTCTATTCTTTCTGATAATAATGCTCGTGTCCCAGTTTTTGGTTCGCAAAACCCTCTCTTTTTCAAGAATCGGTCTGTGGCTGGAAAGACGGGAACCACTCAAGATTTTCGCGATGCTTGGACAGTGGGCTATACTCCTCAGATCGCGGTTGGGGTTTGGGTGGGAAACAACAACAACCAGCAAATGCAGGAAGGGGCCGATGGATCAGTGGTGGCCGCTCCTTTGTGGAGAAAGTTTATGGAGGAAATTCTGAGCCGATATCCGGAAGAAAAATTTATTGAGTATGAAAAAATCAAATCTAATAAATTAATGATTACCGGAAACTTTGACAAAAAGAAAATTTATTTTGATGAAAAAAAGGGAAAAAAAGTCAGTAAAAAGAAAAAAAACAAAGAAGGCGTGGTAGAAAAATTTGAACCAGCCAATAAGCACGATATTCTTTATTATGTCAATAAGGATAATCCTTTAGGCGATGATCCGCCCAATCTCAACGATCCAATGGCCCTTCGCTGGGAAGAGGGGATAAAAAAAGCTTATTCCAAAGAGGATAAAGATGATGAAGATAAGGATTAAAAAGGCGATTCTTTAAGAAATTTTTAGACTACTTATCGGAATTATTTTTTTAATCCGATTTGGAAGAGAAGAAGAATATTTTATTTGATAAGGAGTTTCCATTCGGGTTTTACCAATTTCCAGGTAAATTTTTACCTTTCCTGGTTCGCACTGATCAAAAAAATTAGAAAGAGATTCAAGAGTTTCTCGGTTGGTAGACTGAGGCAGGGTAAGAGTAATTCCTTGTGGATCTTTTTCAGTTTCAGAAGAAAAAAATCCATTCGCTTTTTGGGTTTTTTCAATTTGCCGAAACCTAATTAAGTCTGAAGGTGCAACCGCGCTGGCACTGTCACAAAGTAGCTTAAACTCTCCATCTTTATCAGAAATTTTTCCTTTCGCTAAAATTATTTTATCTTCCTGCCAAAAATCAACCATGTTTTCTAGCAACTTGGGAAAAACGACTATTTCCATTTTAGCGTCAACATTTTCCAGCATAGCAAAAAGCATGGTTTTTTGGTTTTTCAAATAGATTTTATGGACATGAGAAATTACTCCGCCAAGAGTAACCGTTTTGCCTACCATTGAGGAATCAATTTCCCGCATAGGCACAGTCATTTTTTGGAAGTATTCCTGAAAATCCTTAGTTGGGTGATCACTAAGATAAAGACCCAAAAGTTCCTTTTCCCAGCTTAAACGCTGTTTTTTTGTGG
>CAZVVG010000036.1:6099-6902 GCA_964630615.1 uncultured Bdellovibrionales bacterium | reverse complement strand
TTTATTCCTACCACGGCGTCACTTCCTTGTATCCGGGCGGGCAGGGTTGGGTGTTACAGGCTCGAGTTTTGGGAACAGCACCACAAACGCAATTGGTTTCTGTTTGCGTGCCACCTCCACACGATACAGAACAACCGCTATAGGGACCACAACCAGGAGGTTGTGTTCCAACACAGTTTGTTGAATCACAACCATTAGGAACGGTAAAGGGTGTTCCCTGACATATAGTATTCGCGCTTGAACAATCATTGTTTCTAACACAAACCGTGGCGCTCTTTTCAGGACTATAAATTCCGACGTTATTTTTTGATTTCATCTTGTAAGTTTTATTACCAGTATGAGTAGGCGTAAAGGTCTCAAGACCGCTTGTTCCGGTTTGGCTAGTCCAGCCAGGAGGATCTGTTGCCTCAACGGCATTAGAACGAAGCGAATTCCAGCTAATGGTTGCCGAATCTCCAGGATTTTTTATCTGCGAGGACGGATTAAGGAAGACTTCCGGACCTAGTAAAACACTAACCGTTACCGAACGTAGAGGACTTACGTCGTCAATAATATTAAAACATTGAAGGCTATAGGTGGTAGTTGCAGTCGGAAAAACCTGTTCTGATCCTCCAGCGGCTGCTTTGGATCCTGCCCAGCCGGCCGTGGCAGTACATCTGGCCGCATTGGTTGTGGTCCAAGTTAAGGTAGAGGGTTGTCCAGAATAAACAGAAAGAGGAAGTCCACTAAGATTGAGCGTGGGTAATTTATAAGCCTCGCAAGAACCAGAATCAATTCCGGTGCCAGTTCCCTTGCAAACCCAC
>CAZVVG010000036.1:2258-6089 GCA_964630615.1 uncultured Bdellovibrionales bacterium | reverse complement strand
ACTTGCCGCGCTTCCATCTCCAGAAGTAGCTGAAGCTGAACCAGCGGAACACCGGCCAGAAACAGGAGCTACAGAAAAACTATTACCATTTGCTGTTCCGCACTTACCATCAACATTACATGAGGGTGGATCAGCATTGCTACAGCTGTTCCCAACTAAGGTTGTCCAATTAGGTTGAGGATTGGGACATGCTGTCCAAGAACCAATATAATGACAAATAGTGCGGGATGTGCTAGTGGGTTTTGGAAGTGAATTAGTGCATGATTGGGCGCCAGTGCAAGAATTAGCGTAAATCTCGCCGTATTTACTGCCTGCTGCTGGCTTCCCACAAACCTGCATGCAATTTTGTCCTCCGCAAGCGCAGACAGGACCACTACTTCCATTACAATACCAAATATTGCAAAAATAATTCCACGTGCAAGTTTCTGTGGTTGTATAGGTTGTATATTGTGCCTTCGCATTATTTCCAAGGCCAAAAAGGACAATCAGGGAGACGAGTCCAAGGGCTAAAAAAATTATTACTTTTTGTTTTTTTGACATAGATATTTGAAAAAATAATTAACCTTTTACTTTATTCATATTTTATGGCTCTATCTCCCGCTTCCTTGTATTGCGCTTCCTTGGTCTGGTCGCCCTTCACAGAGAAAATATCGGCCAGTAAATAATTGAATTGCTGTTCTAGCGCAGGCTTATTGGGCAACAACAAGGAAGGATCTTGTTTGACAGTCTCCAATCCTTTAAGAGCTTTTTCTTCCGCTTGAGCATAGTCCTGGATTTTAAAATAAGCGAAAGCCAAGGTCCAGTAGGCAGAAGCTTTGAGTGGATCGAGGGAAAGCGCTTCTTGGGATTGTGTCACGGCTTTCTCATAATCGCCTTTTTCAGTGTAGAGTTTGGCCAAGCTCACCATGAGATTAACATTGTGCGGGGAAAAAACTCGGGCACTTTCTAGGTGCGTCAAAGCTTCTTCAAATTTCTTTTCTCGAGTATAGGCCTCTCCCAAAATTTGATGGGCTTCGCTCTTAAGCTCCGCACTGGTAACTGATGAACTCAGAACTACCTGACAATTCTCAATCCCTTTTGCAAGCATATCGTCTCGAGAAGTTTCAAGTCGGCAAAGATTGGCCCAGATGAAAATATTTTCCTTGTTCTTGTCAAGTTCCGCGGCTTTCCGAAAATCCGTGAGCGCTTTCTCAAGATCGCCCAGTAAATTGTGGGCGTGGCCCCGGCCAGCCAAGGCTGGAATATAATTAGGATTTTTTTCCAGCGATTGATTGTAGCTTTCAATGGATTTATTAAGATCGGGTTGAACTTCGTAAATAAATCCCTGAGCGCGATAAACTTCCGGATTTTGAGGATCGAGCGCGATAGCCTTTTCTATTAAGGCCAAAGCTTTGGGAACAAATTCCCCTTCTTTATGTTCTGCCAGCCCCTTATCAGCATCGTTTAAAGCCAAATCTATTGTTACTTCAACATCCTCACTTTCAGTTTTTTCCAATTCTGAAAGTATTTCAATTGCCTGATTATAGTTGTTATTCTGGGAAAAAACTTGAGCTAAATACTTGGGATCTTTTTGTTTAAGATATTCAATGCCGGAAGACACCACCACCTCACAAGCATCTTGAAGTTCAATATTATCTTTAATGAGAGCGCAGAGATCACCATTAAATTGGGCACTTGCTTGAGCAAAGGCAATTTCATTTTGAGCTTCTTCTTGACAACGAATTCTGACTTGCTCATCCCCGAGACACAAACAAACCAGGGGATCTTTATCTTCCTTAGCTTTTTGATAAGCAGCCTGATCGTTGGCAAACCCACATTCCCCTTTTTCTTTTTGTTGGGTGACTTCTTTCTTTGCCTTTTCACTCGAAGATTTCTTCAGATAAGAGACGCTGAAAAAGATAACGGAGAAAGCGGCAATGAAAACTACCAGCCAGAGAAAGATTTTTTTTCTTTTTTCCGGATCAGGAAGATTTTGATTTTGATTGGGTCTTCGTTGTTCCATTTTTTTGTTTTTAGTTTGGTTTATATATTTTAAAAAAACGTAAGTTCCTGAAACTACTTGGTTTTATTATAAAACATTTGACTCTTTTGGTAAAATCAGACTGTGGATAACTTTTCCTTTAGTTAAGTGATTTGGGTGGGTTTGGGAAAATAAAAAAAGACTGGGAGCCCGTCTTGAATTTATCAAGAGTGGACCTAGGCAGAATCGAACTGCCGTCTCGACAATGCGAATGTCGCGTCATACCACTAGACCATAGGCCCGCCACAAATATCGATTTACTTAAAACAGAGCTAGAGATATTTTCTATCCTTCAATTCTTTGGGAAGATATTCCTGATCAGAACTATCTTCCAGAGGAGGATATTTATAATCAGACCCGTAGCCCAAATCTTTCATCAGTTTGGTCGGAGCGTTGCGAAGATGAAGTGGAACCGGTAAACTACCAAAGTCTTCCACGTCTTTTTTGGCTTTTTGGTAAGCCAAATAGGCGGTAACGCTTTTCTGGCTTTTAGCCAGATAGATGGCGCCTTGGGCCAGATGAACATTGCATTCAGGATAACCCAACTTATGACAGGCGTCAAAAACCGCGTTGGCCAGAATCAGGGCCGTATTGTTGGCCAACCCCACGTCTTCCGAAGCGAAACGCACCATTCTTCTAGCCAGATACAGCGGATCTTCTCCGCCCTCAATCATCCGGGCCAACCAGTAAAGAGCCGCGTCGGCGTTTCCGCCCCGCAGGGCTTTATGGAAAGCGGAAATAATATTGTAATGTTCTTCGCCATTTTTATCGTAAAGCAAATGGGATTTTTGTAGAATCCGTTTAACCAATTCCGGCGTTACTTCGGTTTTCTGGCTCAGGCAGGCTTCCAGCGTGTTGATGGCAATCCGGGCGTCCCCGTTGGAAAAACTGACAATTAATTTGAGCGCGGCAGGTTTGATCTTCTGTTTTATTTTTACCAGCGCTCTTTTTAAAATCTTTTCAATGTCTTCTTTTTCCAGCCTTTTTAGAACAAAAACCCGGGACCGGGAAAGGAGAGCGGAAATAACTTCAAAGCTGGGATTTTCCGTCGTCGCTCCAATCAGGGTAATGGTTCCGTTTTCCACATCCGGCAAAAGTGCATCTTGCTGAGCCTTGTTCCAGCGATGAATTTCGTCAATAAAAAGAAGGGTTTTGCGTCCGATTTTCCTACTCTCCTTGGCTCTTTGAATAATCCTAAGGAGATCTTTTTTTCCGCTAGAAACAGCGCTCAGGCTCAAAAAGTCGGCTTGAGTTTCCCGGGCGATAATGAAAGCTAGCGTGGTTTTCCCCGAACCGGGTGGTCCCCAAAAAATCAAAGAGGGAATCTGGTCGTTTTGAATAACTTCCCTCAGAAAGGATTTTGGACCAAGAAGCTCCTCCTGGCCAAAAAATTCCTCCAGGTTCTGGGGACGGATAAAATCGGCTAAAGGCACATTTTTGGATAAGTCCGCTTTCATATTAAGACCATTCTAAGACAGAACGGACTTTTGGGCAAAAGAGGAATGAATCAAAACTTTTAACCTGAAAAAAATTCTCAATTATCCAAGATTTGTTTTTTAAGGACACCAGCTATTTCAAAAATTATTTTTTTAGCTTTTCCATTAAGTCCAAGTAAAATTTCAGATTATGGAGCGAAGCCAAGCGAAGAGCCAGAAGCTCTTTCGTGGCAAAAAGGTGGCGCAAATAAGCGCGGGAATAATTTTTGCACAGCGGACAGCCACACTTTTTATCCACTGAGGAAAAATCCGCTTTGAATTCTTCCTTATTAATATTCAAGGTTGCGTAAAAATTCTTCTTTTCTTTCTGACTGG
>CAZVVG010000036.1:0-2158 GCA_964630615.1 uncultured Bdellovibrionales bacterium | reverse complement strand
TCTTCCTTATTAATATTCAAGGTTGCGTAAAAATTCTTCTTTTCTTTCTGACTGGATAAGGTTTTCCAGTTATTTTTTCGGATAAAGAGCCGCCCGTGTCGGCCTTCGCGGGTTGGAATCACGCAGTCAAACATATCAACCCCGACCCGAACAGCAGTGACTATTTCTTCCGGCTTGCCCAGGCCCATCAAATATCTCGGCTTGTTTTCAGGGAGAAGTGGCAAAGTCCAATCCAGAATTTGGTGCATTTTTTCCCGCGGTTCGCCGACTGCCACTCCACCAATAGCGTAACCATCCCAACCCGTAACCGGCCCTCCTAAAGAAGAAAAATTAAGCTTCTGAAGTTGCCTGACAGCTTCTTGGCGTAAATCTTTATAGACAGAGCCTTGGACTATGCAAAAAAGCAACGGTCGCTTTTTATTTTTTCCCACTTTTTTATAAAAATGCTTAAAACACCTTTTGGCCCAACGAGTTGTCAGCTCCAAAGATTTTTTGGCCTGTTCATATGTACAAGGATAGGCGGGACATTCATCCAAAACCATGATTATGTCGCTTCCCAAGTTCAGTTGAATATCAATAGATTTTTCCGGAGTGAGAAAATGTTTTTTTCCATCAATTGGATCTCTAAATTCCACGCCCTTCTCCCCGACTCTTACTCCGTTTCTTCCAAATTTTTTCTCCGCCCGAGCCCCCAAAGAAAATATTTGAAAACCGCCTGAGTCGGTGAGAAGCGGGCCCTCCCAATGCATAAATTTGTGTAGGCCACCGGCCCGGACAATTAGCTTGTCCCCTGGACGAAGCCAAAGATGGTAAGTATTTCCCAGCACCACTTGCGCCTTAATTTCTTGCAACTCTTTCGGCGTAAGGCTTTTCACCGTCCCCTGCGTCGCCACAGGCATAAAAAACGGAGTATTAATTGCTCCGCTTTTAGTTTCCAGAGTGCCAATTCTTCCCTGATTTTTTTTTCCTAAAACTTGAAACATTCCATAAAATTAACTATCCTGGGCTACTTTGTAATCTTCCATTTTTAATTTCACGTCTTCCTGCAAAAAAGTGCTTTTCTTTTTTCCAGAAAATCTAAGTTCTTCTTTAGTAAAGAGATCTCGAGCAATAAAAGTATTTTCTTTTAATAATTCCACATAAGAACCAACTTGACTGGGAGAGGGTTTGATTTTTACCTGGAAAACCACTTCTGGAGCAGAGGAAAGAAATCCGACTCCAGGAACCACTTTACCGATTTCCCAAACTAGCATGTTCGTTCTTTCATTGAAGTTATAATGCAATTCTTCGCCTTCCTTATTTTTAAATCCCACTACAGTTGCGCCCGTCGGAATTGTGGCTTCCACCCGAGCGTCGCTGAGTTCATTTGAGGCGTTAGAAATTTTCCAGTGAATGGCGTAAGTGGTTTCCTTCCCTACTTGGGGAGGAATAGGACCAGAATTTTTAAACTCTTCATCATAAAAGTAACCTTCAGTAACCAGAATTATTTTGGAGTTAACCTTCATATCCATTTGGTTCCCCGCAATCACTTTGTTGGCCGCCAAAGGAGTCGGAACGTCTGGGCTATCGATTTTGGCCAAACTGGAAACCACAAAATTCTTATCCGTTTTTTCCTTAATCGGGGCAGGATTTTTAACGTTAATCGTAAATTTTATCACTCCCTCTTGTCCCGGTTCTAGCTTTTTTAAAAGAGGAAGATCTCCGGCCTTCCAGGTGATAATTTTAGAGTTAGAATCAAAACCCCCGTTCTCCAACCTAAGCGAGGACCAGTCTAAGGCTTTTCCCTCCAGTTTTTCCGTTATAATCACGTCTCGCAGTCCAATCTCTCCGTCATTCCTAAATTTAATTTCAAAGCGCAGGGTTTCTCCAAAGTTGATATTTAAATTCTCCTTTCCGTTAACCCACTGGCTGATGGCAAGAGGTGACCCCACTATTTTAATGGCCACGTCTTCTTCATCATAAACAACAAATTCTCCCTCCTGGACCACGCCAATATAGGCCTTGGCCGTGCGGATATAATCTCTTTCTCCGGTAAGCTTTCCGCTCACAACGATTTTTCCGCTTTGCCCCGGCGCCAGCCTTCCCACCGACCAGGGATTTTCACCTTCAAGATTTTCCGGACTAACCTTGGAAAAAGTAAAACCTTCCGGGTAATCCA
>CAZVVG010000035.1:1767-6982 GCA_964630615.1 uncultured Bdellovibrionales bacterium | reverse complement strand
CGCGTCATCAGGTTTTCAATCAGATTTGTCAGCCAAAGAACCGGGTGCAGTCCCCTTTCCTGCAGGCGAGAAACGTCTCTTTTCCAGGGAGAAAACAGGGTCAAAAAAAGCGGCAAAATAGAATAATGCTTCCAAAAGAATTCCAGGAAATTTTTCCATATTTCCAAAAATTTTTTGGTTCCGGAAGAATAGTGCCAAGAAAAAAAATCTAAAAGCATTTTTAATGAATTATTCCTATTAGCTTCTTTGGGCTTTTTCTTGTTCCAGCAATTCCTTGATTTTTTGGGCGTGTTCTTGGGTTTGCGCTTCCAAATCCGCCATGGTTTGCTTAAATTGGGCCGAATCGCCTTCAAAAATTTCAAAATATCTCTTTTCTAACAATCCCTGCTCGATATCGTTGGCCGTCACGAGGGAACCCAATGTATCTATTCCGCTTAAAGCTTGGCTGACTGCCTGATTCACATATTCAATGGAAACTTTAATCGGCTCCAAATTGAACCTTTTTTCGTCAAAAAAAACCTTACCGTTGTTAACATTGAGCGCCAACAGCTCCAGCCAATAAGCGTGAGTTTGCTCTTGAGCTGCTAATTGTTCCCAAAAATCACGATTTTCTGGAAATTTCTGAGCATAAACCCTATAGAGCTCTCCTATTGCTAATTCGTATTGCTTCATGAGGTTAATGATTTCTTCCCGGTATTTCCCCGGATCCCGAAAAGGATTTATGATGTTTTTATTTTCCTCTTCCATTTTTTTATTTATTTAATTATTTTTTAAAATTATTCTAGAGAGTTATCTTCCTTTTTGGCTCTAAACTTAGCGTAAATTTTCCGGCCCAGCTTATAAACAAGAAAAGCGATTATTCCGTACAAGGCAAAAATGGGAACAACTCTGATTATCAAAACAATAAGGAAGTTAATGAATTTCTGAAAATCTTTCAGCAATCCGTTGACCGTATCTTTCATAACCTGGAAAGGCCGCCAAGAGTCGGTGAAAGTGATTTCCTGATCTTCCGCTAAATTGACAGTTATCGTTGACATATCTGTTTGGGAATCCAGCCACCGAATCCTTCCTTCCAGGCTTTCAATTTCACCCCGGGTCCGAGAAAGCTCCCTAGTAACCGCCAAAATGTCGTCAATTTTCTGGGCGGATCCCAAAATTTTCATGAAAGATTCCTCTTCGGCTTTCTTGTTTTTCAGGCGTGCTTGGAGGTCCACGTATTGCTCGGAGATATCATTGCCAGAAGTGGATTCATTAAGCACCAAAACGGCAATTTTCTTGATTTCCGAAAGAGTATTTTCAAATTTTTCCACCGGAACTTTAACCGTTACCGTTCCGGACTTAAGCTTGGTGGAACTCTGCCTTAAATTGGAAGAAAAAACCTCTCCGTTATTCTTTTTAGCCACATTAGCAACATCTTCCGCCGCTTGATCCACGCTGGAAACCTTAAGCCCCAAACTTCCGTTTTTGATGATTTTTTTATCTGCTAACACAGGACTCGAATCCGGTTCTGGAGAAATGGAACTTTCTGGTAAAGAGCTCCCTTGAAGATTGGTAATTTTTTCGGTTCGGCCCGAAGAGTCCAAGGCGAAATTGGGAGACTCGCTTACTGAATAGGAAAGTTTGTTTGATTCTTTTCCCCCAAGAGAATATTGACTCATCTCTGACAAAACCGTAAAAACCGCCCCGAGAAAAACTAATCCAATTACGACTCCCAGAATAATTTTCTTTTTCATATTTTTTTCTAATTTTTTAGACGCTTTTATTATACACTAAATTGGAAAAAAACAGAACCTTTTTCTTGTTTTTTCGGTAATTTAGTGCTAAGCTAAAATTACCCTAAAGGGGTAAAGAAGGGAGGTGAAAAAATGAGAAAATTCAACCTCTGGGATTGGATAGCTTTTGTCCTGCTGATCGTGGGCGGTCTTAACTGGGGACTAGTTGGAGCTTTTAATTTTGACCTGGTAGCCACTATCTTTGGAGATATGACAGCTCTTTCTAGAATTGTTTATGTCCTCGTTGGACTCGCGGCTATATACCTTTTGTCCATTAAGTTAATGAAAGAAGAATCCAGTTAGGTTATAAGCTAAATTTTCTTATTTTTTAGAATCTTTTTTTAAAGATGTTTTTTGGTTAAGTTAAAATTTAAATAAATTACTTTTTGATAAAATAAAACACCTGATTCACAGGTGTTTTATTTTTTTATTTATGAGAGAGTTTTTTGGTTTTACCTTAAGGTCCAGCCGCCATCAACAATCAGCACTTGACCGGTGATATAATCCGACTTTTCCAAGGCCAGAAAAACCACCGCGTTGGCAATGTCTTCCGGTTGCCCCATGCGCGCCAGAGGAATGGCCACAATTGTCTGTTTTTGACTTTCTTCGCTGGCTTGGGCTCCTGGGGTTTGAATCGCGCCTGGCGCGACTGCGTTGACGGTAATTTTCTTGGGAGCCATTTCTAGGGCCAGCGCCCGGACCATTGCATTAACACCCCCCTTAGAGGCACAGTAATGAACCAGGCCAGAAAAGCCAACCACCGAGGCAATGGAAGAAATGTTGATAATTCGGCCGCCTTCCGGCATTAAGCGGGAAGCTTCCTTAGAACACAAAAAAATGCTTTTTAGGTTTATATTCATCACTTTGTCCCAATCCGACTCTTGCATCTTTTCAAAGGAAACAAAAGGATAAATTCCGGCATTGTTCACCAAAACTTCAATTTGACCAAATTCTTTGGCCGCCTCATGGAAAAGCGCAGATACTTGGTCAGAATTGGAAACATCGCATTTTACGGCCAGGGTCTTAATTCCCAGTTTAGATAATTCATCGGCAACTTTTTTTCCATTCTCCTCACTAATATCAGCCACCACAACATTATACCCTTCTTTGGCTAAAGCCAGCGCAATTCCTTTTCCAATTCCGCTTCCGGCTCCGGTTACGACGGCAGTTTTTCTTTTTTCCATTTTTTATAATAAATTATTAAAAAGTTTATTTACACTAGCCAAACTAGAATATTATTTATCCTTCCGAAAACCTTCAAAAGCTCTAAGAACCTCAATGGGAAGGGCAAAAATAACCGTGTTGGAATCATCGGAGCTCAAATCATTGATGGTGCTCAAAGTCCTCAAGTGTAGGGCTCCAGTAGCGGCTGAAAGTGTATTGGCGGCCCGAGCTAAATTTTCTGAAGCCACCACTTCTCCTTCGGCTTTGATAATAACCGCTCTTTTTTCTCTTTCGGCTTCGGCTTGCTTGCCAATCACCCTTTTCATTTCTTCCGGCAGAGTTACATCCTTAAGTTCCACGGAATGAACTTCAATTCCCCAGACATCCGTCGCCTTATCTACGATGGAACGAATCTTTTCAGCGATGGCGTCCCGGTTGGAAAGCAGCTCGTCTAAGTTAACTTCCCCCACCACATTTCTCATTGTCGTCTGCGCCAGCTGGGAAACAGCGTAATAAAAATTCTCCACCTCAATGATCGCTTTTTCGGCGCTTTTGACTTTATAGTAAATAACCGCGTTAACGGTTACCGAGATATTATCCTTGGTAATAGCTTCCTGATCCGGAACATCCACTGCCTTAATTCGCATATCTATTTTTTGGTAGCTTTGGAAGATGGGAATTACAATTCTCCACCCCGGATCCATTATTCCGGTATATTTCCCCAGGGTAAATTTTACCCCTCTTTGATACTGGTTAATTTGCTTTATGGAAATCAGTAAAATAAAAAAAGCCAAAAAAATCAGAAAACTGGTTAGGAGTGACATATTTTTAAAATTAATTATTATTACTTCTATTTTATCACTTTTCGGTTTTTTGGCAACAAAAAACACTCAGATCCTTGAGTGTTTTGCTAGTTCTTTAAATTCAGTTTTCTAATTTAGAGCAATTCAATGACATCCATAATAGTTACAATTCCGACTAAAACATTCCGGTCATCAATTACCGGAAAGGTGTTAAGATTTTTATTCTTAATTAAAACGATTAGTTTTTCTATGGTCAGATCGGGCTTCACTGTCAAGCAATCTTCAGTCATAATATCTCCTACGGTTGAGGTTTGCTCGATATAAGCCGTGTTGGCCCCTTTGACTGTTTCGGTTGGGATTTTGCTGATAAATTCCAGGAAGGTGGGTAGATAAATATTATCCTTGGTAAAGAAATCATTCTCCGTTACGATTCCTATTACCTTATCGGTTTCATCTACAACCGGCATTCCGTGCAAGCGATACTTAGCCAAAAGCCGGGCGGCTTCTGTTAGGCTCGTATCTTTTTTGACCGTGATAACCTCTCTGGTCATAATGTCTGAAACTTTCATATTTTTATTTTTTACTTAGTAATTAATAACTGGATTTAGTATAGCAAATTTTTAGATAGAAAACAAGGAACAATGGACTGGTTTTTCAATCACATTTTTTCCGATTTTCACTTTCTTGGCCGTATTCTCCCACTAAATCGCCTTTTTTATTGTCTTCAAGGCGGTTGCCACAAATTGACCCCTGAGGAGAACGTTGAATTTTGATTCCCCCTCCCTGATTATTATGAAGATAATTTTCAATAACAATATTGTTGATTCCATCGTTTTTCTTATCGCCTCCCAGCCGGATACCGGCTCCTTCATTTCCGTATGATTCATTGAAACGGAAAATATTTCCACTGCCCCGACTGTCGAGGCCCGCTGATTCCTTGTCGCGCTGGCCGGTACACTGGTTTTTTTCAATCAAATTGCCGCTTGAGCCTTCCTTGATATCCACGCATTCGTTCCCCCGGGTTTCAATATAATTATGATGGATCCAGTTCTGATTAGATTGATCCACTTCTTCCGTCGGGTTTTTTCCGTCATCGGTTTGTTCCGGCGCCGTACCAATATAAATTCCTTCCCCGTTCTTTCCTTCTCCATCAAAAATAAAGTCAAAAGCACCGCATCCGGTAATCCGATTGTGGGCAACTTCATTTTCCTGGGCAAAATACTTCATTCTCAGACATTCTCCCCCGGCATTCTTAAGTTCCAGATCCAGAATCCTCACCCCTTCCACTCCATCCTTGGCTACTAAACTTTGAAGATAAATGAGTTTGTCGCGGTAATTTTTTTCGTTATTTTTATCCCCATCCAAGCCATCCACCGTAAAGCCCTTCAATACTTGGTAATCATGATTAATTTCAATAATGCGTGATTTTTTTCCCGTTCCCTTGGTTATGGCTTCTTTGTCTCCCCAAATGACAAT
>CAZVVG010000035.1:0-1757 GCA_964630615.1 uncultured Bdellovibrionales bacterium | reverse complement strand
GTTCTGCCGAGTGGAAAAATCCTGGAAATAAGTTCCCGGAGAAAGATAAACTCCGTCTCCGGGTTCCAGCATATCAACCGCCTTTTGAATAGAGAACCAGGCTGTGTTTTCGGAAAGACCATCATTAGAATCGTTTCCGGAAACGGAAACAAAATATTTTCGCCCTGAAACGACAACGGGCTGTTCTTCGTTTTCCTCCTTGGGAAACTCCGTTTCGGACTCCTTTCTTTCCCATTGCCAGACGAAAAAAGCTCCCAGAAAAAATACTAAAATTAGACAGAAATAAAAAACTTTTTTCATTTTATTTCAATATTATTTTTGGCCCACTTTTCAGAAATAAAGTTGCTGGAATTATCCTTAAGGTGGATATTGATGGTATTAAATTGGAAATCATTTTGGGAAATATAGTTTTCCTTGGAACCAGAGTAAAGATAGAGTCCTTTCTGATTCCCGCTAATTAGATTATAGCTGAAATAGTTGTTCTGGGAAAAGTTATTCACTCGGAGGCCATAATGATTTTCCTCAAAACGGTTATGGGTAATGAGGTTGCCCGAAGATTCATTGACGGCAATCCCATTAACATTGTTAGTGGAATAATTATTAGTCACTAGATTATAATCCGAATTCTTGTCCAACATAATTCCGTGCAGCTGGTTATCGCTAGAATAATTATCTTGGAGGATATTGGAAAAACATCTTTTAGACAGAATAATTCCATGCTTACCGTTCTGGTAGACAAAATTCCCCTGAATAAGGAGATTGTTTGAATCATCATGGGGATCAATGCCATATTCCACGTTTCCATAAACCAGATTATTTTCAAAAATCATTCCGGTAGCTCCAAAGGTATAAATTCCAATGTAATTATTATGAATCAGGTTTTTTTCGACCCGACCGGTGGCCAGCTGATTCTTAAGAGTATTATCCTCTATTTTCCAGGACAAACCATAAGGACCGCCAAAAGGATTGCCTCGATTTGGAAGCCCGGGATAACCCAGGTAAGCCAATTCGCTCTGAAAAATATCCATCCGGCCGGAAGTCTTTTGCAGAAGATAGCTCCTTCCATCCTGCCAGTCAAAATCATAATCGGAATTTTGCTCGTCCCAAGAAGTAATCTTGGAATTGTTAATAAAAATATTTCCTCCCTGGGCTTTGATCCAGGCAAATCCGTTTTTTTCGCTCTTCAGCTTCAGCCATTTGACTTCCTGGCCCTCAATAATTAAAGTTACGCCTTCATCCAAGAAAAGATTTTTTCTAAGAATCCATTCCTCCTGACCCAGATTTTCTAGAATATTGCTGTCATTAATCGCCCGCGCGACTTCGGGTAGAGTCACAAACGCTCCCGGGCCTCGGAGACGGATTGCATCTTCGGAAAAATCCCGGCTAACCTGAATTGGCACCCAACGGCTTTTTCGATAATAATCCAGGTTTGGTTTTTGAAGATCTCCTGGAGAAATGGCAATCGACTCTTGATAGCGCAAATAATAGTTTCTAGGAATTTCATCTCCCCGGTCGTTATAGATTTTAACTTCTGGATCAAGCAGAAATTTCCTGCGAACATCGTTAAGGGTTTCCCCGAAACCAGCTTGATAATATGCGTATTGGTTAAAAAAAGCTTTCTGATAAAAAGATTCGTAATGTTCCCGGAATTTATCTTCCTCCAGAGAAATTAGTTGACTTTCAGCTTCGGTCCGATAGAGTTTTTTCTGCTCTTCAATTTTTTTCAGACGGATTTTTTCCCTAAAAGAAGTCTTTCC
>CAZVVG010000034.1:6780-7181 GCA_964630615.1 uncultured Bdellovibrionales bacterium | reverse complement strand
GAAACGGTTACCTGCACCGTCACAAATACCAAACTCCCAACATTAACTGTAAACAAAATTCTTTATCCTGTTGGGCATGGCGCCTTTGATCTAATGATTGACGGAACAACATATGCTAGCAATGTCGGAGATGGAGGATCTACCGGAGCGCAAATCATGAGTATTGGAACTCACCAAATAAGTGAGCAAGCAGGGAATTCTAACACAAACATGTCTAACTATAACGTCGCTTACGGAGGCGATTGCAGTGAAACCGGTGTTATCCTATTAGCCGCGGGAGAAAATAAGACCTGCACCATCACCAATACAGCCTATGGCACAATAGGCATTACCAAAGATGCCTCTCCTGATAGCGACCAAGATTTCAGTTTTACGACATCAGGAAAAGGACTTTCTGGATT
>CAZVVG010000034.1:4063-6770 GCA_964630615.1 uncultured Bdellovibrionales bacterium | reverse complement strand
ATGATGATAGCACGCTTTCCAATGTCCAATATTTCTCTCATCTGATGCCGGGTCAATATGGTGTAACTGAAACGGGGGTTAGCGGTTGGGAATTGACTGGCCTAAGTTGCAACGACACTTCAAACACAACGACGGATCTTGCTACGGCAACTGCTAGCATCAATCTCGATCCGGGTGAATCTGTTTATTGCACATTAACCAACACACGTGACACTGGATCAATCACGGTGAACAAGGTAATTGACGCAGACGGCGATTTGACAACAACAGAAGATCAGAATCTGGGAGTGGGCTGGGAATTTGATGTGAATGGCGCAGGAATTGATACAAGCGATCCTCTGGCGGCGTCTACTGATGCGACTGGCGCAGTATCATTTTCAAGCCTCAAAACCGGCCAATATAATATTACGGAAACTTTGCAACCCGGATATGATCTGATTGCTGCTGATTGCGGCCTTGAAAATGGAAGCTTGGATGGCAATACTCTGTATTCATCGAATGTTACCAAAGATGCAACAACAACCTGCACTTTCTACAATACTCCTAAC
Organism: uncultured Bdellovibrionales bacterium; assembly: GCA_964630615.1. GTDB lineage: Bacteria > Patescibacteriota > Minisyncoccia > Moranbacterales > UBA2206 > CAZVVG01. Next base: position 6,222 of record CAZVVG010000034.1, on the reverse strand, counting down.
GGCACGATCCACGGTTATAAGTGGAGTGATCTCAACGGCAATGGAGAAAGAGATTGTATCGAAGAAGAGGAAGGGAGCGAAAGCCAAGCATTGATAAGCGACCGCGCCTGTGAGTCAGAACCAATGCTCCCGGGCTGGACAATTAATCTTTATGCCTGGAATGGAGAAGGATATGACTCTACCCCAATAAGAATAATGGACACCGACAGCGGAGGCCGGTACTGGTTTGAGCATCTTTTCCCGGGACAATACAAAGTCTGCGAAGAACAGCAAACTGGATGGACGCAAACCTATCCAATTAATGAAAATGGAAATTGTTACTTGATGACATTGCCCGATGGCAACTCCAGTCAATTTCCCGTGAGCTTAAATGACGTAAATGATCCGGAATATAAGTTTGGCAACCAATTCATTCTTCCCGAACTCACCATCGAAAAATTCAACGACCAATGGCCAACGGTGCAGGATCAGGGAGATGTGGTTGACTATACAATTACTATTAGAGCCTCTAAAAATAATGTTAATGATGTCATTGTAAAAGATTTGATGCCGAATGGATTCAGCTTTAATAGCATTACCAGCGTGGTGAAAAATGGAAGTGATTCGCTTTCCGTCCCTGACCCTGACTATCATTCTCCAGGAACCTGGAAATTAGGCGACATGAAAGACGGCGATGAGATAGTTATTAAATTCAAAGGAAACATTGGCTCTTCCCAGCAGCCGGGAACTTACAAGGATTTAGCCTGGGCGGAAGGCATCTCTGATATTTCTAAAACCCCAGATGTACTGGCGACTTCTGTTAATGCTCCAACTCCTGACAAGGGAACATTAGGAACACCTGGAGGAAATTTTGTCGGAACGCAGATTGCTTTGGCGGTTCCGGGAACTCCGCAGAATGTGGAACTGGAAAATGACACAGAGCGGGAAACCAAAACCCGAGAAAGAGTGCTGGGCGTGACGACTTATCTACCGGCTACCGGTTCGTCAACCGGCTGGATTGTCTTGATTTTAATCTTGTTGATTGCCGGAGTGGGATTGATTCTTTTTGACCGCCGGAGAAAAGAAAAAGCAAATTCCCAGATCGAAACTTCCTTGAAAGTTCTCTTCTTTGCTCTCCTCACGGCCGGAATATTAAGTAGTCAAGTCGCCTGGGCTATCGCTCCCAGTATCCGACTGGAACAACCGACCACGCCGACCAATATCAAAAATTTAAACATCGGCTTTGTCGTATTGGATATTGAAGGACGCTCAATGTATGTGGAATGCTTTAAACAGGGTCCGGGAGAGATAAGCTTTTCTTCCTTTGATACGGTCGGAGTGGCTGCAGGAGGAAATTCAGGAACTTGTGATATAACTTTACTGACGGACGGGGAATATAAATTCTATGCGACGGTTTCCGCCGGGGGAGATTCTAGCACCTCTGAATCTTTAAAAGTGGCACTGGCCAGCGCTGCTCCCGACACCCCGCTCAACTATGACCGGGATGATGACAGCTGCACGGTAACTTTCCAGACGGCCAATGATGGATTGACGGCCAAAGTGGAACTCTATCGCTCCGTCCATGATGAATTTGTTGCCGATGCTTCTACCTTTGCACAAAGTAAAGATATCCTTCCGAATACTGACGGAAGCCTCACTGATCCGCTCGGCAACTGTGACGATTATTATTACGTTATCCGCGCTGTGAGCGAAGCCGGAATCGGTTCCGGTTTTGTGGGCGACGAGGATGTGAACGTGGAAACCCGCACCCGAACCCGAACCAGGACGGAAGAAACCATTGTTCGCACTGGTGGCGGAGCGATTCTGACGGAAGGTGGCACCGTGGCCGGAGAAACTGAAGGTGAAACCGGCGAAGAAGGTATGGTTCAGGGAGAAGAAAACATAGAAGGTGGTACCGGAGCGGCATCTGGAAAAGTAGCCGGCGAGGAAGAAGGTGAAGTGGTTGGAATTTTTGGAGGAAAAAACGCGAAATACTGGTGGGGAGCCGGCTTGCTGGCTTTGGGATTAGCGTATTATCTTTACCGAAGAAAAGGAAAGACTCCGCCGCCCGCCTCCGCGAAATAAATAATTTGCTTGGTTTCCGGCTCTACAGTTGTTATACTGAACTTGGTTCAGAGATCCTGAAATAAATTCAGGATGACACGAGAAGTTCAGGATGA
>CAZVVG010000034.1:0-3963 GCA_964630615.1 uncultured Bdellovibrionales bacterium | reverse complement strand
TTCAGGATGACACGAGAAGTTCAGGATGATACGAGAAAAAGTGTCATGCTGAACTTGGTTCAGCATCTAACCCACTATTGTCATCCCGAACTTGGTTCGGGATCTACTTGGCTCAGCATCTACTTGTTTCAATTATTAAGTATTAGTTATTATGCGGGAAGAGAATTTGGAAAAACCTTCCTACTTGAAGCGCATTCTTGGCGTTCTGGGGAGCGGACTTTCTTGGCTCGGATTTTTTCTGATTATCCTGGCCGGCTTGTTGGCTTTGTTGATTTTTTATCCGGTGATCAAAGAGGAAATAGGTTATCTGGTGTTGCCTAAAAATCTCACTTGGACGGTGACCACCCAGAAAGAACTAAACCGGATCCAAAACGAAAACCCCAAGGCTCGGGCCCTGGTTCCGGTGGACGAAAATTTCGGAATCATAATTCCCAAAATCTCCGCCAACGCAAGCGTGGTTCCCCAGGTGGACTCCCAAAATCCGGCGGTATATCAAAAAGCCCTCACGCGCGGAGTGGCTCATGCCAGGAATACCGCGCTTCCGAATGAAAACGGGAACATTTTTATTTTTGCCCACTCCAGCGCGGATTTTTGGGAAGCTTCCAAGTATAACGCTATTTTTTATCTTCTCTCCAAACTGGAAAAAGGGGATAAAATTTATCTTTTCTATCAGGGACGAAAATATACTTACACAGTTTCGGAAAAAAAGACGGTTGAAGCCACCAACACTTCCTATTTGGAAAACCAGACTTCAGGTAACCAGCTTACACTTATGACCTGCTGGCCGCCCGGGACTACTCTGAAACGTCTAGTTGTCATTGCCCGGCCGGAATAGGAAAAAAATTTTTGGATGCTGATAGTCTCCCAGGGGTTTACAAAAATACTCCCAGGTGCTAAATTTTTATATTGGAACTTTGAAAATTTATTTTAAGGAGGAAGGTTTTTTATGGAAGAATGGAAAAATTGTTTGAGTAATACTTGCATTTTGAAAGACAAGTGGCTGAAGGAGGGAATTCAGAAGTATTTTAAGAACCTTGACGTAAACGGAGTTTTTAAGAAAGAGGAAATCAGGGCCCTTTCGAATATTGTGAAAAAACTTGAATATAGGGAAGGCGAAGAAAGAGCCAAGCAGCTTAGAAGAGAAAAAAATCTTATCTATCTTGAAAGGCGCTCCCTAGTAGTGGGAGATCCGGTGTATCACCAAGCTCACCGGAAAATTCTCGTGGTGGAAAAAATTGACGCGAACGGTTTTTTGTATCTTAAGGGTTATGAGGGAGCTAAGGACCCGTTCGGTTTTGAAAAGTTGAGAGTGAGGAAAGAAGACGCTCCGCTTGTTCACGGTTGGAAAATCGTAGGAAAGTCCGAATTAGAAGAATTGGGAATTTTATTTCAAGCTGTGAGCTTGCCCTCTTTGCTTAGGCCCGGAACGAGGCTTTATTTCATCCCGCCGGAAGTTTTTTGGAAGGCAAGAAGAAACCAGAAAAAAAATAGAAATCTTGAGCGTCCCAGGACTGAAAATCAGACCTTAAACGTTTCCATCCCAGCAACTTAAAAAATCCAGAAAGGAGGTGATAGGAAAAGTGCAAAAAATGGAAAGCCAAAAAGGAGGATCAGGATCGAAGTTGGATATGGTTCGGATTAAAACCGATGAAATGAAGAAGAAAATCAAGAAACATTTTCCCAAAGTTGACGTAAACCAGGCTTTTTACTGGAAAGATCTTTATGACTTGTTGGAGCGGGCTCAAGCGCTTGAAGACTATGACCGGGCGGCCAAACCGTGGGAAAAATTTGCCGCCCAAAACCAATAAAAGTTCTTTCACAAGCCTTTAGGACAATTCCTGGAGGCTTTTTTTTATTTTCTGTAATTTTAAAAAAGGCATCTTTTGTGCTATACTTTCTTCAAGATGGCAATTAAAATCGTTGATAAAAAACGTTTCTTTGTTTTCGTATTTGTGACCCTGGCCTTGGTCGGACTTTTGATTTTTCTGGGAATAAAATTCTTCCCTTCGGAGTTCCTAAAAAATTTAGGAATTGGCAAACAATCAGAGGAAGCTAGGCAAGAAACCCATCTTTATGAAGCCTTGGTTCAACCCTTTGGAAAAAAACCAGAAAATCCTCTAGTTCAAGATAATTCTGCTTTGAATCAAGGCGAAGTGGTCGTCATTTTTCCCGAAGGCCATCTTTGGAGCGAAACGGAAAAAACCGGTTATCTTATTCTCAAGCTTAAAATTACCGAAGAAGAAGCGCAGCAACTGGTGGAGGCGGAAACTCGGGAAATTGAACCGGAAGAAGCAAGGACAGAAGAAGAGGGAATAAATCCGCGCCCGCCTGAACGGGAAATCCTTCGAGCCCGCAAATACCGCCTGAAACTGGAAGAACTTAATTTTGATCTGCAAAAATTCTGGGAAAATCCTACTCAACCCTACGAAAACCAAATTTTTGATTCTTCCCTCATAGAAGAAAAATCCCAAGCCCAAAATGAAACCTAACCAAAGCAAAAAATTCCGGAACTTAAATTTCCAAATTCAAGATCAGAAACTCTTTCGTTTAATCATTTTCTCGATTGTTCTTTTCGGGAGTTTTGTTTTGTTTGGAGCGGAAAAAACCTATGCGGCGACCAATAATTTCACTGCGGACGGGGGAGAATGGAACACGGCTGGCAATTGGAGCTTGGGACACGTGCCGGATAATACGGAGGATGCTACCTTCACTGGCATTGTGACGGCAGGAGTAACTTTAACAGTAACATCTGGAAACGCTTACGCTAAAAGTATTGACTTTAGTACGGCGGGAGCAACTTTTACTTTTTCATATTCTTCACAAGTGACATCCTACGGTTCGGTTACCTTAAAAACTGGAATGACAATGAGTCAATCCGGATATATGTCCTTTAATATCAATGGATCAGGAACATTAACAACAAATGGAGTAGCATTTCCCTACGCCATATCTCTTTGGAGCGGTGCCGATGTAACATTAGCGGATGCACTAACAATAAATAACGGAGGTCTTGCTGTTAATCCATATAGTGGAGGCGATACTACGCTAATAACAAACAATAATAATATAACTTTAGCTGGAATATTAACTGATAATAATTCGACTGGTTACGTAAGACTTACACTGGGGTCTTCTACTATCAATTGTACTAATGTTGTTTTTGGTTCTGCTAGCACTCTCACGGTGGATTCTAATACTGCGGCAATAAACATTACATCTACGGTGGATATAAACGCTAACTTCGGTAGTAAAACTTGGGGTGGAACGACAACGGTTTTGATGACAGGGGGAAAAACTTTTACCCTTCTTGGAACAAACACTTTTAATAAATTCGCAATCTCGTGGACATCTGATCATATAAGTAGCATCTTTACATTAGCCGCAAATCAAACATTTACCAATTCAACCTCTAATGCCTTTAAAGTAACTGGGGCTTCAACAATTTCAAGACCAAGAATAAAATCAGTTTCTTCAGGAAGTCAAAGAACCATTAACGCAGCAACAATAAATATTACCGGGGCGGTTGATTTTAAGGATATTAGTGCAGATGGGACATCTGCGCCTTGGGATTTAAGTGGTATTGACACTGGTAATCAAGGAGGAAATTCCGATATAGTATTCCGAACGCCTGCAACATATTACGTTTCATGCGGTAGCACAAACACAACTTATTGGAACTCTTCTGATATATTCAGTATTGCGAATGATGGAACCGCGGACGGCTTATCAGTTTTTCCCTTGCCACAAGACTCGTCCATAATTAATGATTCTACATGGAGTGATACAGGTAATACTTTGCAGATTGTTGGAAATGGTTTCGGGAATATCGATACTTCCGCTCTAACAGAAGCGCAAACAATAATCCTTGGCTCAGGGGATTATTTTGGAGACTTAATTTTAACTGGTACAAGCAAAAACATCACAATTTCAAGTACAGCACAAACATAGCAATTGGATCTTATT
>CAZVVG010000033.1:0-7410 GCA_964630615.1 uncultured Bdellovibrionales bacterium | reverse complement strand
TTTATCATTTTTCCGACTGGCTCCATTTTGAACTGGACCAATCGCGCGACGCCAAAGTAATTGATCTGGCCATAGAAGAGGGAATCGGCAATCTTCCACTTCTGGGACCAAAAGCGGCCGGCACTTTTCTGCGCCTGGGACCGATTTTCTACTATTTTAATTATTTAAGCGCTTTGTTTTTTGGCGACACGCCGTCAGGAATCGCTGCTATCATGTGTATTTTTGGGATTCTGGCTATGCCGATTTTTTATCTTTTCGTCAGAAGATATTTTGACAAAAATCTATCCTTGGGATTGCTCCTGGTTTTTTCCGTTTCGCTTTATTTTGTAATGTATTCCCGTTTCAGTTGGAATCCTAACCCTTTGGTGCTTTTCGTTATCCTGACTTTTTTCTGTCTTCTTCGCGTTGTTGATAAAGAAGAAAAAAGGAAAGGTTTATGGCTCATTTTATTTTTTGTAAGTTTAATTATTTCTTCTAATTTTCACTTCCTGGCCTTTATGGCTCTTCCGGCTATTTCCTTTTTGTTTCTGATAATTAAGCGTCCTCGTATCAAAATGAAGTTTTGGGCCATTTCCGTTTTACTGGTTCTTTTACTGTACACACCAGTTTTTATAAATGAATATATGACTGGCGGAGAAAATGTAAAGCAATTTTTCAAAGCTACCGAGAAAAAATCCACCAAAGACGAACATACATTTATTGAAAAAATAGTAAAAAGCTACAATGAAAACGCTCTGGGCTATTTTGTTGTTCTAAGCGCACAAGAAAAATCAGACATTCCTCGCATAGTAAAAACGCAGACCTTTTATGATATTAAATGTGACAATGCCTGCAAGAAAAAACTTCCCTGGGGAACAGCGGCTTTTCTTTTTTTCACTGTCGGCTTAATTCTTTCCATCAGAAAATATTGGAAAGAAAAAGATCCAGCTAAAAAGGATTTTGCTCTGCTAATTTTGCTTTGGATTTTTGTGACTCTAGTTTTGTTTATTCCCATTTCATTTGGCATCGCTCCGCGCTTTTTTCTTCTGGTTTCTGCCCTGCCTTTCGTATTTCTAGGCTATCTTATTGAACTTATTGGCGAGAAATCATCCGAAAAAGTTTTCTTAATTTTAGTAATTATTTTTTGTGGATTTTTGGCTGTTTCTAATTTGGTTAAAATTAAAGAACGCTTCTGGCAAATGTCCCGTGCGCCCTTTGAGTCCTTTGAAATTCCGGCTGATAAAATACTCAAAGAAAGACATCGTGTGACGCTGGAACAGCAATACAAAATTTTTGATCTGGTGAAAAAAAGATATGACGAAAATAAATATCCGGTTTATCTTTCCAGCGATCCTTTTTATTCCCGCGCTCTTTCATATCATATCGCCAAGGCGGGCATTCCTTCGGATGATTTTAAAAATATAAAGAAAGTTTACGCCCAGGGAAATTATTTTTTGGTTTTTCCCACGGCCTCTAATGTGGAAAAGGATATGCTTAAATACGGCCAAAGCTTTGACTTAAAAGAAAAAACAATTATTGGAACACTTACCGTTTATGAATTTATTCCTAAAAAAGAATCTATCACCCAAGAAATTCAAATATTTGAACCAGAAGAAAAACCAAAAAGCGCTCCAGGCGTGCCTGTGCGCTATCGCTGGGAAGAGATTTTTAACAGTGCAGAAAAAGAACGGGGTGAAGAAGATTAAAGGAAAGTAAAACAGCTTCCAAAATTATTTTGATTTTAATCCGTTTTTTTGTTCAAAAACCTAACCAACCAACCGAAAAGACTGAACTTATTTTCTTGTTTTGAAAGCTCCGTCTCATTCAGGGCTATAAATTTTTCCGCTTCTTTTGCCAAATTTAAAACTTCTTCTTTTTTGACTGAGTTTTCCGTTTCTCCGAGATCGTTCAAAGATTGTTCCAAAGTATTTTTAGCTTGTTTTATTTTTTCCAGACTTGCCTGTGAAGCTTTTATCTTTTTATAATCGGAGCCGAGGAAAAAAATCTTTATTTTATTTTCTTTTGCGATTTTACTTAGATCCTGATTCACCTCGGAACGGGAAGTCTGGTAGCTGGAAAGAAAATTTTGGGATAAATTTTCCAACTGCTGTTCTTTTTCCTGATTCTGCCGGATTCTTTCTTCCTCTAATCTTCTCTCATTTTCCGCCGTTTCCGCGGCTAAAGCAGCCTCCGCCGTTTCTTCCGGATTTTCTTTAGCAGCCGGGCTTTCTACTTTCAAGTTTTGCGCTTCTTCTTCCTCGGTTACGGCTTCAATTATTTTACATGAACCGCTTATGGATTTTCTTTTATTGTTTTCAATTTTATTTTCAATGATTTCGATGGATTTGTTCCAGTAGCTTTTTGAATAATCGTCTCCGGCAGGGGATTTGCAGGTAATGCCATAAGCCCCGTTGGAGGTTATAGAGTTACCCTTTATTTTTATCTCTCCGGTTTTACTGGCTTGCGAATAGAACTGGGCGGCGATTCCGCTGGCCGAATTTTTTTTAATGACATTATTTTTTATAAAAACATCAGAACTGCCAACAACGATTTCAATTCCTCCTTCCTTATTTCCGACGATCGAGTTGTCGCTTATCGTTCCGCTGACCTTTTCCCTCATATCAATTCCTTCTTCCTGGTTCTCAGTTACATCGTTTCCGGAAATAGAAACCTTTCTGCCTTTTTGGACATAGAGACCTTTACCGTTTTTGGTGATTTTGGAGTTTTCCAGAGTTAAAGTGGCACCCCCTTCTGGTAAATCGATTCCAATTTTAGAAGCTGATTGAATTAGGCAGTTGGTTATCTTTATTTCTCCCTGGGCGGTTACAGCAGTGCTGCCTTTTTGGACGGTAAGGTTTTTTAATAAATTTTTGTCTTTGGCCGTTATAACCGAATGGGCGCCGGTGCCCTCAATGATTGTTTTACTTTTATCCTGGCCGTAAAGTTCCTGTCCTTTGTTTAAAGTGATATTTTCAGTATATTTTCCGTTTTTAATATAAATTTTATTTTCTCCGGATTCGGATTCATCGATAGCTTTCTGAATGCTCTTATACGGCTTGTTCGAGCTTCCATCGGAGTCATCCTCTTCATAATTTTTATCAACGTAGAGGTCATAGCTAGCCGACTGTGATAAAAAAGGCGTAAAAATAAAGAAAGCTATACAAGTTAAAAGTAAAAAATATAGTTTGTATTTCATAGACAATTAATTATTTAAGTTAGGGTTAGTCTTTTGAGTTTTCTTTATTCTCAGGATTTCTGATAAGTATTTCCAATCTTTTGAAGTCAGCTCTCTAAATAAATATAGCATAAAGAAATAGACTGAAAAAAGAATGAAGAACCAAAAAATAAAGAAAATTTCATCCTGAGGAAAAAAGTGACATAGAAAAAAAAGAAAGAAAGAGGCCAGAAAGATTTTAAGCAAGCTTCTCAGGGCCAGGGTTATCTTAAATTCCCTGAAGAGATAATAAAATATTATAAGCATAATAAAAAAAGAAGTGAGGGAAATAGCCCAGGCCGATCCCAGCAGGGCGTATTTTTTAATTAGAACGTAGTTCAATATAATGTTTAAGGCTACACCGAAAAGCGATATAATCATAGGTATGCGGGTTTTTCCGGCTCCGTTCATCACGAAACTGAGCACGTAGAAAATTGTCAGAAAACCAACCCCAAAAATCAGGACAGACATAGGCTGCGCAGCTTCCAGAAATCTGGCACTGTAAAAAAGCTTTATGAGGGGTTCGGAAAAATAGGACATAAGAATGACAAGGGGAGTCAGGAGAATAAGCATGGCTCTCAATGACCAGCTAATGATGTTGTTAGTTTTTTCCGGATTTCCGTCAGCGGTACTTTTTGAAATAACTGGTAGTACCATGATGGTAAGGGCGGAAAAGAGATAATAGGGGATCCGGCCGACGGTTATAGCACTGTTGTAGATGCCAGTGAGATGGTCGTCGCGGAGGATGCCTTTGACTAAGTACAGGTCAATGCTAATAAGCAGTTCGTAGGCTAAAAAAAAGATAACGATTTGCCAGGCGTAATCCAGAAGTTTTCGAATGGGAAAGTCACCCTCTGAATTTTTCGGATATTTTTTTGCGATCCAGAACTTGTCAAGGATAATTGCCAAAAGGGAAACAGAAAACGGAGCCAGGATGTAGCCGGAGACGGAACCACCGACTCCGAAAAAATAAGCCAAAGTTATAACAAAAACAATCCGAAAAAAAGAGCGGCTGATTTTTAAGAAAGACTGAATATTAAATTCATGCAAACCGATAAAGTACTGGACATAAAAAGAGGTGAGTGCCCAGGCAGGGATAATAAGGGAAGACAAGCGAAAAAGCGGAGTAAGTGTTGGGTCTTTGAGTGCCCAAGCAATGAGCGGAGCGCACAGAAAGAAGAGCAAGGTAATCCCGCCCATAATGAGAAATTGCAAAGAAGCTGCCCGGCGTTTGATAACCGGGACTAGGATCGGATTTTTTGAAAAAACTTCGCTGAGATATTTAGTCATAGCTGTGGGAACGCCGCGGCCGATTAAAATGACGATCATGGTGGTAAATGTTATGACCAGTGAAAAACGTCCATAATCTGAAGGACCCAAAATTCTACCCACAAAACTGTGAATTATGTAACTAGAGAGATTAAAGATTATTTCCGAAAGAGTGACCCAGAAAGCCGACTTGATCAAATTTTGCTTCATAATAAAGATTTTATTTTTTCAAAAACTTCTTCTTTATTCCTGTTTCCGTTTATAGTTTTAAAATTCCAAATTGATGCCATATTTTCGTATAATCCCTTTTTCTTTTGCAAATAATCAATGCCCTGATCTGGTTTTCTTTCACGCTGCATTATTTTTTCCGGATCGGTTTGAAGATAAATTCCCACCTCGGGTCTCACTTTTTCAAGAAAAGAAGCTTCCTCGTCAGTTAAATTATTTTCTCCCTGGAGATACTTCAGATTGATCAAGCTATCGTGAAAATAGCGATCACTAAGGATGAAATCATAACCACCTTTTTCTAGCGTCTCGCGGATTTTTTTAAACCTCCAGACATCAATTACAAGAAATAGTTTTCTCAATTGAATCTGAAACCAATTTGCCTGAGTCACGCTTTTTTCTTTAGCTTCTTTGAGTTTACATTTAGGGAGAATTCGGCAGAGAAGGCAATAACGGTTTTGCCAATCAATGATTTTTTGAGCAGTTCCGAATTTAACCGCATGGAAAGGAAAAACTTTCTTGCCCGCAGCTTCCAGCCAATTTTGAAGTAAATCTTTTTGAGTGGATTTTCCAGAACCATCCAGACCCGAGAGAGTTATAATTTTCATTATTTTATCTAAATTTCCTAATTTTATTATAGCATCTTTGGCCGTTTTCTAGAAAAGAAAAGAGCTCGGAGTAAGTATTTACTATTTCCGAGCTCGGGTTTTTAATTAGGGCTGGCCTGATAAAGGGAGGCCAATCCATTTTCTCGAACACAAATTACCTTAGCAGCTTTTGGTATTTCGTTTTCCTCATGATACACAATGAAAGCAGACCATTCAAAATTTCTAATGAGCCTTTTATCAAGCTCTTTCCAGGTAATAATTCCGCCTGCCAACCATTTTGGTATGACTTCATTTGCTCTATTGTCGCCCGGCAAATAACAAGGAACTAAATATTCTCTTTCCATTTTAAGCCCTCCTTATTAACCTTATTTTTATTAAAATAGCCGGATTTCTAATTTTAAACATAAAAATTAAATTATGTCAATCTTTTTTCGGTAATGTCCACACACATTTGGCAGTTTTTCTGGAATAGCGATTTTTTAAAAATCGGTTTAATTTTTTGGTTTAAAAAATTAGATTAGAGAAAGATTTCTTGCTTTGTATTTTTTCTTGGATATAATTATAATAATTGTTTTAAGTGGCTAAAATAAACTAATTTATGCAGTTTAGAAATATTTTAGAAACTATCGGTCGTACTCCTTTGGTGAGAATAAATAAATTAAATCCGAATACTAGCGGAAAAGTTTTTATTTACGCCAAGGTTGAAGGTTTCAATCCGACAGGGAGTATTAAGGATCGGATCGCTCTCAAAATGATTGAACAGGCGGAGAAAGAAGGATCGCTCAAAAAAGGAAAAACTATCATTGAGCCTACCTCTGGCAACACCGGTATTGGATTGGCTATGATTGGAGCGGTTAAGGGTTACCCGGTGGAAATTGTGATGAGCCAAGCCGTGTCCGTGGAGAGAATAAAGATGATAAAATCTTTTGGAGCCAAAGTTATTTTGACAGAGAGAAATTTGGGCACGGATGGGGCTATTCTTAAGGCCAGAGAGTTGGTTGCCCAATATCCAAAAAGATATTTTATGCCTGATCAGTTTTCCAATAGGTATAATAAAATCGCGCATTATAAAACAACAGGCGAAGAAATTTGGAAACAAACCCAAGGGCGAATAGATTATTTTGTTTCGGCCATCGGGACCTCCGGGACGATTATGGGCGTGGGGAAGTTTCTGAAGGAGAAAAATCCAGAAATAAAAATTGTCTGCGCCCATCCCGTCAGGGGTCACTATATTCAAGGCTTGAAAAATATGGAAGAAGCCATCGTACCTTCTATCTACGATCCTAAAAAAATTGATGAGACGGTCATGGTAAAAACGAACGTGGCCTATAAAATGACCAGGCAGATTATAGAAAAAGAAGGGATTTTTGTCGGTATGAGCAGCGGAGCGGCCATGTACGCCGCGATTGAGATAGCTAAAAAAATAAAGGCCGGCACCTTGGTCGTCATTTTTCCCGATCGGGGAGAAAAATATCTTAGTACCAACTTATTTGATAATAAATAAGAGTTTTTAATACATCAGAACCGCCAAAGGTTCCATTTTTGCCACAGTCCTTATTAGCTTATTGGCCTCCATGCCAGCGATGACTTCGTCTACGTCTTTGTAGTAAGCGCTGTCTTGAAGAACGACTCCTTGGGAACGGGCGTTATAAAGTCGTACTTTTTTTTCACGCATCTTTTCAAAAAGTTCTTTTTTGTTTTTCGCCTTGTCCTCTTGGGGATCGCGTCGGCGACCCGTTCCGTGGCTGGCGGAAAAGAAAGTCCATTGATTTTCATCAGTTCCAACACCCAAGTAAGCCGGCGTGCTCATGGAAGAGGGGATAAAGACGGGCTCTCCGGTTTGAAAAAAAAGCGGATGATCGCTCATGCGAGATGGTCCGAAAGCGCGGACGGAACCATTTCGGTGGACCCAAACATTTCTTCCAAAATGAAATTCGCGACTAATATAAACGTGAGGCATATCATAAAGCAAATCCAGCTCGGGATTGAGGCCTAAAACTTTTTCAATCGTCTGGTCAAGGTGGTGAGTCAAGATGGCGCGGTTGGCGAAACCGTGATTAGCGGACGCGTTGTGGGCGCGCAGAAACATTTCTCCTTCAAGACTATTTCCGTAAT
>CAZVVG010000032.1:0-7768 GCA_964630615.1 uncultured Bdellovibrionales bacterium | reverse complement strand
GAAAGTTAATAAAATCTTTTATAAATTTTAAATTTAAAATTCTACGAAAGTAATTTCCAAATCATTTTATAGAGAGTTTTTACTCCGTTCGCCAAGCCTTGCTTATGCAGTTTGCCCATTGAATATTCCGTGTAGCGGACTTGGATGGGAATTTCTTTAAATTTGAGCTTGTGGAGATAAATCTCGCGAATCACCTCACTGTCGTATTCATATCGGTCGCCACGCGTATTGATGGTTTCCGCTGCCTGGCGAGAATAAGCGCGAAAACCAGACTGGCTATCGGTTACCCAAAGGCCGAAAAGATACCAGGTGAGGGCATTGGCGATATAATTTTGGGCTCTTTTGTACCAGGGCATACCAGCGGGGTTTTTCAAGCGCGTTCCGAGAGTTATATCGCATTTTTTTTCCAAAAGAGGGTGGACGAGTTTGGCAATATCTTTGGGGTCGTGCTGACCGTCGCCGTCCAAAGTAACAATAATCTCTGCGCCAAGCTGTTTGGCGGCCTCAATGCCAGTTTTGGTGGCGGCCCCTTTGCCACGGTTAATTTTGTGCCTTAAAACTCTAATTCCGGAAATTTCTTGTGCTTGCTTGGAGGTGTCATCTTGGCTGCCGTCGTCCACAACGATTAGATTTTCGTAACCCTCTGCCTGAATCTCCCGAAGCACCTTCTGGATTACCGTGGCCTCGTTGTAGGCGGGGATGACGAGGAAAATATTATTCATAGAACATTAAAGCATGAAACATAAAACAGGAAACGCTCCCTTTTGCTTTTTTTTCTTATGCCTTAGGGTTGCTAATTTTTTAACCCTATCTTTATTTAGTTTTATATAGGATATCATTTTTTGATGAAAAAATCAAAAACCCCCTTTTTGAGGCGGTTTTTTTAATTTTTGGTTTTCGAATTTTCCTAAGGCTGTTGTTCCAATAAGTCTTCCGTCACCCGGTTTTTACAAGCGGATTTGATTTTAGCGTCGGCAATGGAATCGCAAATCCTTAAGTCTGTTTTGGCGATGGCTTGATTTTTGAAACAATAATCTTTGTCTGATCCTTGAAGACTATCGCAGTTATCGTTGGAGCTGGCCGAAGACAAGCCGCAAAGGTCCTGACAGTACCGGAGATCACTCGCGTTGTTTTTAAAATTGGAACACTCATTGTCGCAATCTTCCGCTGTTACATTGGAAGAATCCCCGGATTCGTCGGTTGCGTCCCGAATCTCTTCGCTTTCAGGGGAAAAAGAATTTTCCGGTTCGCTCTCATCTTCGGAAAAATCAACATCGCTGTGGTTTTCAAGATCAGCTTCCATCTCGTTCGGAGCTACCAAATCCGGATCCGGAAATTCATTTTCGGTTATTTCTTCGCTTTCAAAATAGCGTTCTTTAATCAGCGGATAACCAAAATAGGCGAGCAGCCCAAGGGCTACCAAGAAAAATATTATTAGTAAGATTTTAAATTTCATATTAATACATCTTCTTCAGGGAGATTTTGGTGTAATAGTATTTGAGGATCCAGTCATAAGCTTTTTTATATTTGCTGCCGGCCAGCTTGACGGAACCGTTCGCGCTCATCCCGACCATATGGTTGCCGGCTGCCTCCAGTTTTTTGGTAGAAAGAGAAGGATGCTTGCCGTAGGGGTCTTTGACCGATTGACACCACGGATAATCGTCTGAGCCCCAGCGTTCCTCAAAGCTGCGGGTGCGGCCGTCCGTCCAGGAACTATAAGGTGTCAGGGCGATTTCGTCTTTGTATTTGACAACCATGCCTTGAGTTTTGAGAGCCGCTTTTTTGATGTTGGGATATTTTTTCTCCCATTCATAACCGCGATAGATCTGGGAGCCTGAATCGCTGCGGATGGTGAAACCGTATTTCAGGTATTTGGTCGCGTATTTGTTATACCAATAGCCATAGGTGCGAAAAATCGTAGTCATCACCTTGGTGTGTTCAAACGGACCGGTGCCGGTGGTTTCTCCCATACCCCAGGTGTATTGTTCCATCGGCAGAGTATTGATGACCCAAATGTTGCCGTCAGTGCTGTTATACTTGATCTTTATTTTTCCGCGGTATTCGTCGTAGGAAGAATTGGGCCGGTGAACATTAAAAATTAAATTGGAATTATTTCCGTCTTTGGCTTCAAAGCGCACTTCCCGGTTGGTTTCTTCTTTAACGAGAGAACCATAGAGGAGAAGATTCTTATCGCCGATATATTTGACTTTAGTGGTTTCGTTCGCGGAAATTTCCGCTATTTTTTTCCCTTCCTTGTCCTTGATGACGTAATCCTTGTTGGCGTCTATTTTGAAGGGATTGTCTTCCAAATCATTTCGGGAATAACTCCAAAGTCCGACGCTGATTTCTGGTCCCAATGCGTTTCGGCAGGTAGTTTCGTCTTCGGAAACGTTGGCCTTTTCTTCAGGCACCCAAAAAACCGTTCCCTTATCAGACCAAGAGCTGTTGGCGAGTAGGCACTTTTTTTCTCCCGGACTGGAAGTGAAGAAATATTTGTTTGTTTTGGAATTCTTGAGGGCAAAAACCGGAACAGTTTCCACTTGTTCTTCGGCGGAGGCATAAAAGACGACTCCCTTACTGGTCCAGCTCTTGGCGGTTGCGAGACTATTTTTCTTGGATTCGGAAGCCGTAAAATAATAATATTTGTAAACACTGTTATAAAGCTTGTAAACCGGAACGGTCTTGCCTTTTTTTTCCGGATATGCGTACCAGGCAATCCCTTCACTTTCCCATTTATTGCTGTTATTCAAGAGGCTAGCCCTTTCGGAATCGGAAAGGGTAAAATAGCGATAGGAATAGGTCTTATTCCAAAAAGAATAAACAGGTTTTAAATCCGTAGAATTTTCCTCAGCTCTGGCCAGAAACGCGGAAAAAATCAGGAAAGAAATTAAAACGAGGGTAAGAATAGAGACCTTTTTCATTTTTTTGTCTTTATTTTGGCTTAAAGTTTGAAGTCTTTTAATTATAGCATATTTTAGCCTGTTTGCCAATTTGAAAAAAATTAGATAAAATCAAGGTTATGGAGAATAAGCCAGAAATATCAATAGTTGTTCCGCTTTATAATGAAGAGGGGAATGTGGCGGAACTGCACAGAAGGATTTTAGCGGTTGGTCAGAAAATGGGGAAGAATTTAGAAATTATTTTCGTGGATGACGGATCAACCGATCAGACGCTCCAATTTTGCCGAAATCTCAAGCCTCTAAAGTTGATCCAATTTCGGAAACGTTTTGGCCAAACGGCGGCTTTTGACGCCGGGATTAAAGCTTCAACCGGGGAAATCATTGTTACTTTAGACGGGGATTTGCAAAACGATCCCGCCGATATTCCCTTGCTCTTGGCGGAGATGGAAAAAGGTTTTGACGTGGTTTCCGGCTGGAGATGGAAAAGAAAAGATCCCGTTTTGAAAAAAATATCCTCCCGGTTGGCCAACCTTTTGAGGAAAGTTTTGGTGGAGGATCATATTCACGACAGCGGTTGCAGTCTCAAGGCCTACAAGCGGGAGTGCTTCAAGGACGTTGACCTTTTTGGGGAGATGCACCGTTTTATGCCGGCGATATTGCAGTTTGACGGATACAAAGTGAGCGAGGTCAAGGTCAATCATTTTCCCCGGCTTCACGGAAAAACGAAATATAACTGGAAAAGAGGCGTCAAGGGAATCGCGGACATGCTTTCCATTTGGTTTTGGCGGAAATATTCCAACCGGCCCATCCATCTTTTCGGCGGTGGAGGATTTTTTTTCACCCTGATGGGCCTGGCGATTCTAATCTGGATGGCGGTGGAAAAAATATTTTTTGGAATTTCCTTGTCGGAGAAAATCTGGCCGCTGATCGGAGTTTTTCTGGTAATGGTTGGCATTCAGTTGTTTATTTTCGGGCTCTTAGCGGATATTTTAGTTAAAAATTATTATAAAACCCGGGGGGCGATGAATTATTCGATTAAGAGCGTGGAACATATAACTTAGAACATGGAACAAAGATGGAAAACAAGGGAAAATTCCATGAGATACTAAAGCAGAAAGCAGATGAATTTGCTTTTTCTGTTTACCAAGTTACTAAAAATTTTCCCAAGGAAGAAATCTATAGTTTGACCTCCCAATTAAGAAGGTCTTCGCTTTCGGTCATCCTTAATTACATAGAGGGTTACGCTAGGATTGGAAACAAGCCGTATAAAAATTTTTTGCGGATTTCATACGGATCACTTAAGGAATCAAAATATTTAATTTATTTTGCTTATAGAGAAAAATATCTAGATAGGAATAATTATAATAAACTAATTAAGTTAGCTGAAGAAATTGGAGCAATGCTATGGAAAACCATACAAGGGGTTAAGGATTAATCTTGCCCCACAGTTCCAGGTTATATGTTCCAGGCTTCATGAAAAATTATGAAAATCGTAGTCATCGGTTCTGGTTACGTCGGCTTGGTTTCGGGAACTTGTTTTTCCGATTTCGGCCATCTAGTAACCTGTGTGGATAAAGACGAAAAAAAGATTGCGGATCTCAAAAAAGGCATCATTCCAATTTACGAGCCGGGCTTAGACGCTATGGTTTTGGAAAATGTCCGAGCCGGAAGACTTTTTTTTACCACTGATCCGAAAGAAGCGGTAGCGGAAGCGGATGCGGTTTTTATTGCGGTCGGCACTCCTACTTCGCGCCGCGGCGACGGTTACGCCGATCTCACTTATGTTTACGCGGTCGCAAAAGAAATTGCCCCGCTGCTTAAGAAATACGTGGTAGTGGTAGACAAGAGCACGGTGCCGGTAGGGACAGCCCAGGAGGTGAAAAGAATTATTAAGGAGGTAAATCCCGACGCTGATTTTGACGTGGCTTCCAATCCGGAATTTTTACGGGAAGGGGCGGCCATTGATGATTTCATGCGTCCTGATCGAGTGGTCGTAGGAGTGGAAAGTGAACGGGCCAGAAAAGTCATGAGTGAAATCTATAAGCCACTCTATCTGATTGAAACCCCGATTGTTTTTACCAATCTGCAAACAGCTGAGTTGATTAAGTATGCCTCAAATGGATTCTTAGCTACGAAAATCAGTTTTATCAACGAAATCGCTAATTTGTGCGAAGCTATCGGTGCCAATGTGGTTGATTTGGCCAAGGGTATGGGGCTGGATAAGAGGATCGGCCGGAAATTCTTGCATGCCGGTCCGGGCTACGGCGGATCCTGTTTCCCCAAGGACACTCTGGCTTTGGCCCGCATTGCCCAGGAACACGGCTCACCGATCAGAGTGATTGAAACGGTAATTGAAGTTAATTCCGCCCAAAAAGCCAAGATGGTGGGAAAAATCAGGAAGGCTTTGGGGGGAAGCGAAGCCGGAAAAACGTTGGCGGTCCTGGGTCTGACTTTTAAACCGGAAACGGACGATATGCGCGATTCGCCCGCTCTGACAATTTTGCCGGCTCTTCTGGAAAAGGGAGCGAAAATTGTGGCCACCGATCCCCACGGCCTGGAAGAGGCGAAGAAAATGATGCCGGAACTTAATTACGTATCCGATCTCTATGAAGCAATTAAAGATGCGGAGGCGCTGATTTTAATGACCGAATGGAACGAATACCGGTCTTTAGATTTGGCCAAGGTGAAGAAGTTGATGAAAGGAAAGCTTTTTATTGATCTTCGCAATGTTTATGATCCGGAAACGATTCGTCAAGCCGGCTTTGAATACGTGGGAGTGGGACGAAATTGATTCATAAAACATATAACATAGAACATATAACTTATAACATGGAATATGGAACAAAAATCAAGTATGCTTCCTGTTCCATGTTTAATGTTTCATGAGAGTATTATTTCTTAACTACGAATATCCGCCGTTAGGCGGCGGGGCGGGAAACGCTACTTTTTATCTACTCAAGGAATTCTCCAAAATTCCTGAATTGGAAATTGACCTGGTAACTTCGGCGCCCGACAATAAGTTCGCCAAAGAAAACTTAGGTGAAAGAATTTCCTTGTATAAGCTTCCGATCGGAGATAAAACTCAAGCCTTGCACTTTCAGACCAGCCGGGACTTATTGCTTTATGCCTGGAAAGCTTATTTTTTTTCCAAGAAACTTGCCAAACGCAAAAAATACAATTTAACCCTGGCTTTTTTTGGAATTCCTTGCGGGTATCTCGCGATGAAATTGAAAATTCCCTACCTAGTCAGCCTGCGAGGAAGTGATGTGCCTGGCTATTCGGAAAGATTCTCTTTTTTTTACCGATTTCTTTGTCCATTAATCAAGATTATTTGGAGGAGAGCTGCCGGGGTGGTTACTAACAGCGAGGATTTGAAAAATTTGGCCCTCAAAACCGATCCGAAAAGGGAAATCAACGTTATTCCTAACGGAATTGACATTCAAAAATTTTATCCCTTTCCCGAAAAATTGCCGAATAAAAACCTTAAGATTATTTGTGTTTCGCGCCTGACTAGGAGAAAGGGTCTAAATTATTTGCTAGAAGCTTTCAGTCAACTCGTTGGAAAGTATCCTAATTTAGTTTTGGAAATTGTAGGCGAGGGAGAGGCTCGGGAAGAGTTAGAAAAGCAGGCTCGCAGCTTAAATTTGGGTTCCAGGATTAACTTCAAGGGCTTGGTGCCTCATGGCGAGCTTCCCAGGGTCTATAATTCCGCGGATCTCTTTGTTTTGCCCTCTCTTAACGAAGGAATGAGCAATACTTTGCTTGAGGCACTAGCCAGTGGTTTGCCAATAATTGCGACTAAAACCGGTGGCAGCGAGGAATTAGTCAAGGAAGGAAAAAACGGTTTTGTCGTGGCAATGAAAAATAGTGGCGACTTGGCGAATAAGATAGAACGGCTAATTCAAAATAAAGAACTTAGGGAGGAAATGGGAAGAGAAAGCCGAAAAAAGGCGGAAGCGATGAGTTGGGAAGAAGTGACTAAAAAGTATCTCGTGATTTTTAAAAAAATTGAAGGAAATTTTTAAGAAAAAAGAAATTCAGCTAATCCTGAAAGTCCTGGTCAGTACTTTTTTTATTGGGTTGCTTTTGGTTAAGGTTGATTGGCAGGAGTCCTGGCAATATCTCAGGCGTCTTCAAGTTTGGCAATTAGTGATTTATCTTCTAGTAATTTTTTTAAGCCTTTTTATTTCCACCCAGAAATGGCAAGAACTTTGCTTTTTTAAAGGCCTCAAGGGTTCTTTTTTGGATTTTTTCAGGCTTTTTCTGACCGGTTCTTTCATTAATAATTTTGTCCCTTCCACTATCGGCGGAGATGTTTATCGGGCGTACCAGATCGGCAAGAAAGAAAAGAAATACTACCAGTCTTCCGCGGCGGTGGTAATGGACCGGTTTACCGGACTCTTGGCGCTGATGGTAATGTCGCCAATTTTCTTTGTCTGGAATTTTTCTCATGTTGGCCGGATCTATTTCCTGAGTGCGGCTAACGGGGCGATCGGAGCCGCTTTGGTGGCGCTCTTAATTTTCTGGAAAATAAAAAAAGCTTCTTGGCTCAAGAAGTTATTAGAATACCTGCCGGTCAAAGCCAAGATTTTCATTAAAGAACTGGTAGGTTTTGGCAGTGACTGGAAAATTTTTAGTCGTGCTATGTTTTATTCCTTCCTATTTAACTTGATCGGAGTGGGTCTGGCCAATTTGATTTTATTTTGGAGCCTGGGGATTAAAATTAATCTGCTGGATTATTTTTCGGTAATCTTCCTCATCAGCATTCTAGCCACCCTGCCTACCGGCATCGGTTTCAAAGAGTGGTTATATATGACTTTTTTCGCACCTTTGGGCATTAGTATTCCCGGAGCGGTCATGGTGGCGAT
>CAZVVG010000031.1:0-7905 GCA_964630615.1 uncultured Bdellovibrionales bacterium | reverse complement strand
TGAGCGGGATACGAGAATCGAACTCGCGTCTCAACCTTGGGAAGGTCGTATATTGCCACTATACTAATCCCGCTGAGAAAAAACAAAAGAAAATTTATATTTTTTTAATTATTTTTTCCCAAATTCCTCAAGGCCCATTTTATCCTTTCTCCCACGTCCTTGATTTCTTTGGGAGCCGACTTCAAAACCTCTCTGGCCTCTACCATTGAATAGCCCATGCCTAAAAGAGCTTCTATCGCGTCCGAATCCAGAACCGCTTCATCTTTTTCGCCCTGGGAAAGATCGGCAATTTTGTTCCCTAGTTCTAAAATGATTCTTTCCGCCGTTTTCTTCCCAATGCCGGAAACCTTGGTCAAAAGCGAAGCGTCTTCATTAAGAACCGCGGTGCGAATTGTTTTGGGAGTGGCCACCGTCAAAATTCCCAGCCCCGCTTTCGGACCAACCCCCGTAATGGAAAGAAGGAGTTCAAACATTTCCAGTTCTTCCAAGGATAAAAACCCGTAAAGATCCAGGGAATCTTCCCGCAGATGAGTATGGGTAAAAAGCTCTAATTCTTCTTTTCCTGCGATTTTTCCTGACGTATAGGGAGTCACAAAAACCTTGTAGCCAATCCCGGCAATATCCAGCACGACAAATTTTTCCTGAAGATAATCTATTTTTCCTTTTAACTTCGCAATCATATATTAAGTAGACTTTAAGCTAACACTTAGTTTTTTAATTTTACCATTTTCTTTGACTCTTGCAAAAAACCAAAAGACATGTTAAAAATAAGAATGATTTATTTTTACTTTCTAACTTTTTATCCTCATGCCGATTAAAAAATCCGCTAAAAAGTACTTGCGCGTAACCAAAAGAAAGACCCAAAAAAATATTCGCCTTAAAGGAATTTACCGCGGCGCCCACAAAAAAACTCTTGAATTCGCAGACGCCGGAAAAATTCAAGAATCTCAAGAATGGCTCAAGAAATCTCTCAAGGCGCTTGACAAGGCGGCTCAAAAAAAGGTTCTGCATAAAAATACGGCCGCAAGAAAAAAGTCTAGGTTAAACGCTAAGGTTAAAAACTTACTAAAGAAATAGACGAATTTCCCAAAAACTGCTTCTGAAAAAAACGAAGCGGTTTTTTTATTTAAGCTAAGCTCAAGAGTTTAAATTCCTCCAATAAACATATCCAGGGCCAGCTCAGGTTTGATTTTTCCGGTTTTCATTTTAGCGTCAAGTTTTCCCAGAACTTGATAGAGCTTGGCCAGTTTTTCAAAAGAAAGAGTCTTAGTCTGACTGAGGCACTTCTTAACCACAAAGGGATGAAGTTTAGAGTGCCTTATGATTTCTGATTCTGGATAACCAAAATTTTCCCTAAAATCAGAAACCCGGAGCATATTCCGAAATTGATAAACCAACATGGAAAAAAGATAAAAAGGATCGCTTCCCAATTGCAAGCTCTGATGGAGAAGGCTAAGGGCTTGTTTTTTTTGCCTGGCTCCAACTGCATCAACAATCGCAAAGATATTGCTTTCTAATGAGGCTTTGACGAGTGCCGCCACATCCTGCTCTTGGATTATTCTCCCCTCACAGAAATTAATCAGTTTCCTGATTTCATTTTCTAAAATTCTCGTTTCACTTCCACAAAAAATCACAAGCTTTTCCAGAGCTTTTTGGGAAAAAGATTGCTTCAAACCCAGCTCTCTGGCTCTGACTAAAATCCACTGCTCTAATTTCTTCCCTTGTAATTTTTTAAATTCCTGCTTTTTTGCTTCTCCTGAACCCGAAAGCAAGAAAGAAGACAGAGGATGATTTTTGGGTAAAACACCTTCTTCAAAAAAAACCACTACTAAATTTCTTTCAGCTTCAAGATGGCTCCGATTTTTTTTCAAATATTTCAAGATTTCTTCCTGTTCTTCTTTAGAGCCTTTTTGACAGAGATTTTTGACAATTAAAAGTCTTTTTGAAGAAAAAAGGCTAAAGGATACCATTTCACTCAATATTTTCTCTTTTCTCCCTTTTTCCGAAAAATCAAAGACCGTTAAACCGGAAGCCCAGGGATGGCTTATTAAAAATTTTTCCCTAAGGGCTTTAAGCTTGAGACCGGAACGGAAACTATCCTCTCCATAAAGAAAAATAATCATATTTTTAGCTTTTTCTTGTTCTTCAGTATATCAATTTGGAAAAAATTGGGCAATAAACTTTCCACGTTAAAAATAAAACTCCCCTGAAGAAACAAGGGAGTTTTAGCCAAGTTCTTTCCTTTTTAAATTTGGCCGGGCGTCCACTTAAGTCCCGATCCGGGCTCCAGAACTTCCACCCAAATCTGACCTGGAACAAACTTTATTTCTTGGCCCGATTGGTCATAAAAATTCAGCTTGCTGTCTATGCTAGATTTATCCTTTTTCCAAGAACCAAGAGTTTCCTGGCCATTAAAATAATAACGAGCTTCTCCGGAATCAGAAATATCATACCAGGGATCGCCTAGCTGAACGTTATTATACTGGCCCTCAATCTGCTCCGAAACCGCCATCATCACAACAATATTTTTGGGAGCAATTCTTTTTTTATTATTCCGATCAATATCCATCACATTTCCCCAGATACGCGGATAGGAATTGGACTCCCTGTCATAATCATATTCGGCCGCGTAGGGACCCGGAAAACCGACGCGCAAGTGACCACTGGTTGGGCGCTGCTCCAAGGGCGCTTCCCCTTGATGAAGATAGCCAGAAAATTTTCCTTCCATCCGGTAACCAAACTCCTTGGCGCACTCTAAAAGCTTGCTAAACCTAGCGTAGCCCGAGTCCACCCCTCTCACCATTCCTTCTTTACGGTAGCAACAGTCCTGACCTGATCGACCGGCATCGTTGTTGCAGTTAATGTTTTCAATTACCCCGTTGTTTAGTCTCTCCTTGAAAGCCTCAATATCAGACCGTCCCCAGTGCACAAAGATCGCATCCAAACTCTTGGCAATCGGCACAAAGTCGTGCCGAGCGCTTCTCATTGAACCCACGTCATCTGGATTGCCACAAATATAAATCCCCATAAGCCGAGTGATGGTGGCCGTGATAACCGGCATTTCAATAACCATATCCGCTTCAGAAAATCCGGCGGCGGGTCGAGCTGGCACGTCCGCTGGCTGCATTACGGCGATTGGTCGACGATTCCAATTTTCACAAGCCAGGCCGGAAATGGGACTAACCGGACCTTCATTTGCAATGGGATACTCTTGGTTTTCAGAGGCAGCTTCGTTTTTAACATTAATTTTTTTGACATTTTTTTTATCTGACAACCGAGAGAAAAAATAAAAACCACCAGCCACAAGGGCGAGAGCAACTACTAACACTAAAATTTTTTGCTTCGTATTCATTTTTTTAAAAATAAAAAGTTAATTATTTTTGGCACTGAGGGCAAAAAAACACCCCTCTTTGACCGATTTTTTCACGCGTAATTATTATACCACAAGTTTGGCATTTTTTTCCATTTTTCTTATAAACTTTTAGGGCTTTTTGAAAACTGCCCGGATTGCCAGCCGTGTCCCTATAGTCGCTGTCAGAAGTTCCCCGCATCCTAACCGCCTTACTAAGAATTTTTTTGAGGGCTAAAAAAAGTTTTTTCTTTTCCTCCTTTTTCAGTTTTTTGACTTTTTTTTGGGGAGAAATTCCCGCCGCAAATAAAATTTCACTTCGATAAATGTTTCCGATGCCAGCAATTAATTCTTGCTCCATAATCACCCAACCCACGGCTTTTTCCTTTTTTTTCTTTAATATTTCCTCAAATTTCTTAAAGGTAAGTTTTTTGTCAAGAGCGTCTGGACCTAGTTTATTTATTTCGGGCAATTTTTCAAGCTGACGGGTTTCTATTAAAACGATCTTAGCAAATTTCCTCAAATCCGAAAAATCCATGTTTTTTATTTTTCCTTTTTTATCTTCCAAGCGCCAACTGTGATGAATATACTGATTAACTTTTTCCTGGAAAGGATCGGGTTTCGAGCTGACCTTTCCCGCGGGCGGCTTTACCAGCAGGTGGCCTGTCATTTTTAGATGGATATAGAGAGTTTTTTCTCCTGATAAATCAATAAAGATATTCTTTCCTCTCCGACGCACGCCTAAAATTTTTCGGCCCTTAATTTCTCTTTGAAAATTTTTCAGCGATTTATTTTTTATGGCCTTAGACCAATCACTCCAAAAAGCGGTGATTTTGTCACCTTTAATTTTTTTATTCAGATCGGAGACAATGGTTTGAACTTCGGGCAATTCGGGCATAAAGTTATCTACTTTCCAAAATTTTAATTTTTTAAACTTCCCCCCAATTTTGACCAATTTTTACTTTAGCCACCAGCGGAACCTTCAAGGGATACGCTTTTTCCATTATCTCCTTGACTGTCTTCGCTACCTCGGAAGCGATTGCTTCTTTTACTTCAAGAATAATTTCATCGTGGATCTGCAGAATAATTTTTATCTCCTCTCTACTCTTGAACTCCTCAAAAATTTTAAGCATAGCCAGCTTCATGATGTCGGCCGCCAGGCCTTGAATCGGCATATTGATTGCCATTCTTTCCGCCGCGTTTTGCAATTGAAAATTGGGAGAATTAATTTCCGGAAGGTAGCGACGCCGTCCCAACTCCGTTTCCACGTAATTATCTTTTTTAGCTTCTTCTTTAATCGTTCGTATATAAGCAGCCACGCCAGAAAAATTATTCATGTATTCGTCAATAAATTTCCTCGCTTCTTCTCTTTCAATGCCAGCTGATTCAGAAAAACCAAAAACACTCATGCCATAAATAATTCCGAAGTTTAAGACCTTGGCGGCCCGACGCATTTTCTCCGTTACCTGAGAGGGAGAGATCTTATTTACCTGGGCGGCCGTACTGCGATGAATATCTTCATTTTTTCTAAAAACTTCCATCATTTTCTTATCCTGACTGACGTGAGCGACGACTCGCAAATCAATCTGAGAATAATCCGCGCTCACAAGACAATTTCCTTCTTCCGCCACAAAAGCGGTTCGCAAAAGCCGGCCTAGATCACTTCGGATGGGAATATTTTGCAAATTCGGCTCAGAAGAAGAAAGTCTTCCGGTCGCGGTTACGGCCTGATTAAAATCAGAGTGAATTCGGGAACAAGCGTCAACCAAGGCAGGCAAGGTATCTAAATAAGTGGTTTTTAGTTTAAAAAGTTCTCGATATTCTTCGATTTTCTCAACAATTTTATACTCTCCTTTAAGTTTAAGGAGCTCTCCGGAGGCCGTAGAAAATCCTGTTTTCAGTTTTTTTATCTTTTCCGTTGGAATTTTTAATTTTTGAAAGAGAATTTCCCCAACCTGTTTGGGAGAATTAAGATTAAATTCCTCTCCGGCCATAAGAAAAATTGACTTTTCAAGATTTTTTATGTTTTTTTCAATTTTTTCCGAAATTCCTTGAAAAATAAGTTTATGAAATTTAATCCCGCTTATTTCCATTTCAGCCAAAACTTCCACAAGGGGCATTTCTAATTTTTTAAAAATATTTTCCAGGTTTTTGCCAGGCGCTTGTTTCTGACTTATTTTTCTTATTTTTTCTTCGTAAATATTTTTTAGTTTCCAGCAATAGTCCGCTTGACAACAAACCTTCTTGATTTCCTCTGTCAGAGAACCCCCCATGAGCTTTAGCTGACCAGAAGGCTCCGGCTCTTCCCATTCTTCGCCTAGCTCGCGCAGCACGAGATTGCCTAAATTAACTTGGCTTCCCGGATCTAAAACATAAGCCGCCAGCATTACATCAAAGCCTAAGCCCCTTTCCTCTTGTGAAGAAAAATCTCCCAAGTTAAGGTTAATTCCCACCCCCCTTAAAACTTCCTTTTCTTTCTTTAGGTCATAGCCTACTTTTCTGACCTGCGGGCTTTCAAAAAAATCTCTCCATCTTTTCTCATCCTCTTTTTTCCACTCTAGAAAATAGGTTTTCCCACTTTCCCAACAAAAAGATACGCCCCAAATAGTTCCTAAAAAAGGCTTTCTTCCCGCCTCTAAAAAAATCTGAAGCCTAAAGGCTACTTCTGAACGGACAAGAAGTTTTTCAAAAAAAGCTTTTTTTTCTTCCTGAGAAACAATTTTAAAATTAAGATTCTTCTTTTTTTTCTTCTCTTTCCCTAGCCCTTCAAAGTTACCTAATAAGCGCTTGATCAAGCTAAAGAATCCTAATTCTTGGAAAAAAGCCACAATCTTTTTTTGATCAAAATCCTGGGTAATGGCTTCTTCAAGAACCAATTCCACAGGAGCTTTTTTGTTAATGGTGGCCAATTTTTTTGACAAAAAAGCCCTCAGTCTATCTTTTTCCAATTTTTCCCGGAGCGTTGGCTTGATTTTTTCCAAGGATTGATAGACATTTTCTAAAGAATTGAATTTAGCCAAAAGCTCCTGGGCAGTTTTTTCTCCAATGCCTTTTACTCCGGGAATGTTGTCGGAAGGATCGCCCCGCAAGCCTTTGAAATCAATCATTTGCCAGGGGCTAAGCTTAAATCTTTTTTTAATTCCTTCTTCATCGTACAAAATTTCATCGCCCATTCCCCGCCGGAGAGCGTAAACTTTCGTTTTCGGACTGACCAATTGAAGTGTATCCAGGTCGCCCGTAACAATAATGTTTTCCCGTTCTTCTCCCTGTCTTTCCGCTTGCTTTTCAGATTGAAAAACTAGGGTTCCAATAATATCATCCGCCTCAAAGCCTTCTTTCTCATAAATAGGAACACTAAAGGCTCTTAGCATTTCTTTCACTCTTCCTATCTGAGCATAGAGTTCGTCAGGAGCCTTAATTCTATTTGCCTTATAATCCTGGTATTCTAAATGCCGGAAGGTGGGACCCTTTAAATCAAAAGTAGCTAAGATATAATCCGGTTTAAGCTCATTAATTACCTTTAAAAAAACACTGCTAAAACCAAAAACCGCGTTTACCAATTCTCCTTTCTTTGTGGTTAAGGGCGGAAGAGCGTGGTAGGCGCGATGAATGAGGGCGTTTCCGTCAATCAAAACCAGTTTTTTCTTTTTTTGGGCCATATTTTAATTATATGGTCTGAAGTTTTTTTTTACAAATAAAAAAGGGTGAAAACAATTCCTCCACCCTCTCAAAAGATTTTTAGCTGCCCCTGGAGATATTTTTGGTAACATTCTTCACATAAATAAAAAATGATTAATTTTTCTTTCCAAAAAAATTCCAGAATATAAGGTTTTACGTGGCTTTTCTTGCAGTTTCTACAAAAATACATTTTTACCTCCTTTAAATAAAGCTAAAAAATTAACAAAATCAAAGAACTATTTTAACTAACTTCTATTCTTCTTTTTTTCTCTTCCTCCCAAAAAAATCTTATCCAGAGGGAATTTTTGGGAAGAATTTTTTTTATCCGTTCCGCCCACTCAACTATTACAAGATTTTCCGGGCAAGCGATTATCTCTTTCCATCCCAAAGCAAGAAAATCTCGGGAACTAACTCGATAAGCGTCCCCGTGGTAAATTCTTTCAAATGGCATTTTATTTTTTCGGATGAAATACTCTTTCAGAATAACAAAAGTCGGACTGGTGTAGGGACCGGTCGCTCCCAATTCCTTTAGCAAACCTTGAACAAAAGTAGTTTTGCCCGAACCCAAGTCTCCGGAAAGACAAATAACTTTAACGGATTTCAATTTTCGACTTATTTTTTTGGCCAGCTTCTGGGTTTCCCGAGAACTGTAGGTATGGAAAATTTTCATGATTCTATGTTAAAACAAAACGCTTAAAAAGAAAACTCGTGGCGAGGAAACATTGACAGCTAAGAAGGAAGCTGCTAGGTTGAATAACCAACTTAAAAATCCCTTAAGAACAACTTCGTAAAATGAGCCTTGACACCCAACAGCAATTTAAGTCTTTTTTGGAAAAATCCAAGGATATTTTAATTCTGATTCCGGAAAATCCCGGAGG
>CAZVVG010000030.1:0-7977 GCA_964630615.1 uncultured Bdellovibrionales bacterium | reverse complement strand
GACAGACGAAATCCTGCACAACTCCGCCTTGGCGGAGTGCTTAAGTGCAAAGTTGGGCCGGTAGGATTCGAACCTACGCATACCAGGACCAAAACCTGGTGCCTTACCACTTGGCGACGGCCCAACTTCACACTCACATTATTAGCTACTCCCAGAAAAAACATTTAGTTTTCTGGGATATTTATTCTTTCACGATTTTTCCACCCATAATTTCTAAAGCTGAATCAAGAAGTCCCTCCTGCTTTTTGGGACTAGAGGTTTCCTTGGCCGGGGACTGATTCAATCCAACTTCTTTGAAAAGAACAACTTTAATTTTAATTTTGGCTCCCAAGATCTTACCAAGGGTCTTTTCCACTGTCAATTTGTTGGTTGATTGGGAAAGTTTTTCTTTGTAAAAGTCATAAGGCGTGGCCAGGGTCAACTCACTTTCTTTGATTGTGAAAACCGTGCAATTAGAAAGCAAGGCCTTCAAAGAATGATTGAAAGGCCGAATTTCTTCCAAGAGTTTTTTCCAGACACTCTTAACTTTTTCCAGGCTTAAATCCTCCGAAAAACCTTCCTCATCCTCGGGCTTTTCTTGAGAGGCTTCTTCCAAAGATTTCTCAATTCCGGAAATATTTTTTTTCTCAGGAATCGCGGACTCGGATTGATTTGGAGCCAAAAGTTCAACTTCTAAATTTTTTGGAGGCAGGTTTTTTTGAAACGCTACCTTGAAAGCGGGAAATTTTCCAACAGCTTTGATAACGGCTATTTCCAAAGAGAGTTGGGGAAGAATGAAGGAATTCAGATTAGCTTGAGCTTCTAAGAAAAGGTGGATAATTAGAATGATTTTTCCCACCTCAGTTTGTTGCGCCTGGCGAACCATTTTTTCCAACTGCTCCCGGGTAATTTCATAGGAAAAACAAGACTGAAGTTCGGGATTGATTTTGAGAAGCATTAATTGGCGGAGGTAGTTAATAAAAGATTGAGTAAAAATTTCTAGATCGTAGCCTTCAGCCAACAGAGAGTTTATTTTTTCCAGGGCTTTTTCCGTTTGTCCCTGAAGGATCATTTCGGCCAACTCTTCAGCTGATCGGCGATCGGTAGTCCCCAGGATCTCTTCTACCTCCTTGCGGGTGATGTTCTTGTCCTCCAGGGCGATAATCTGTCCCAAAAGGCTTTCCGCGTCGCGCATTCCTCCTTCCGCTGCGATGGCGATCGTTTCCAGGGAATCCCGATCAATTTTGACTTTTTCCTTTTTTGCGATCAAAGAAAGCTTTTCAATAATTTTTTGAATCGGCAAACGAGAGAAGTCAAATCTTTGGCAACGAGAAATTATGGTTTCGGGAACTTTATGAATTTCGGTGGTGGCCAGAACAAAAATAACGTGAGTCGGCGGTTCTTCCAGGGTTTTAAGCAGAGCGTTGAAAGCGCCTCCGGAGAGCATATGCACTTCGTCAATAATGTAGATCTTGAATTTCAACGAGGCCGGTGGCAATTTGACTGATTCAATCAACTCCCGGATATTGTCCACTCCGGTATGGGAAGCGGCGTCGATTTCCATGATGTCTAAAGAGCGACCGGAAGCGATGCTTTCACAGCTCGGACATTTCCCGCAAGCTTGAACTCCCTGCAAATTTTGGCAATTGATGGTTTTGGCGAGAATCCTGGCCAGGGAGGTTTTTCCCGTACCACGGGGGCCGGTAAAAAGAAAAGCTTGCCCCAAGCGATTATTCTTTACGGCGTTGGAGAGTGTTTGCACAATATGTTTTTGACCAACAATTTCTTCAAAACGCTGGGGGCGGTATTTTCGGTATAAAACTTTTGACATAGTTAAGAAATAAATTTAAGCTTTGCGATTAATTTTAGCACTATTTGTTGAAAATAAAAACTTCCCCCTGGGGAAGTTTTATGTTCCAATATAGATTTTTAGACTTTTTTCTTAAAAACGATAAACTTATAACCTAAAAAATTCCAAACTAAACCCGACAGACTACCGGCCATGGCTCCCAGGAGTCCCCATTGATCGGAATTAAGAACGGACAAAGGGCTGAAAAGACGAAAAACTAAAGAAGCAACCAAGACGTTTAAGAAAAAGCCTACTAAGCTAACGAGAAAAAACTGCAAAAACTGAGCCGAGGTTTTTTGTGCCGAACCTGATCCAGAAAAAGTCCAGAATTTGTTCCAATAGTAGCTGTTCACATTGGCGATGATGAAAGAGGTAGCCTTAAAGAGAGAATAAAAAGTCAGAATTCCCAGTCCGGCAAAAATCAAATCTCCGGATTGAATCCCAAAATTTTTAAAGGTGGAAGTGATGAGTGCCAGGAAACCAATATCCACCAGAGTATTCATCCCCCCAATAACAACGAATTTAGCCAGTTGCCAGGCCAGGGCGAAGCGCAAACCAATTTTATAAGCGATAAGCGCTCCCAGGGGAGTGGCGACCAAGAAAAAGAGAGGAATGATTAACCTTAACGATTCATACAAATCAGGTTTGGCCGTTTGGAGAATTATTAAAAATAAAGGTCCGATTAACAGACCCGCTCCTACACTAAACCAAACATCCTTTTTGGGCATATTTTTATTCTTCTTTTAGTTCTTTCTTTAACTCTTCAAGGTTGGGCGACCACTCCTCCAGAATAGATTTATTCTTTTTCTGGAGCTTTTCTTCTTCAGTTGTAGAAATATTTTCTTCAGCTTCTCCGGCCTCTTGAGGTTCTTCAGTTTCCAGTTCCAATGGTTCCTCAATCTTAGTTTTTTTCTGGCGGGCGCTTAAGAGAACATTTTCAATGGCGCCCCAGTCGGATTCAATTTCTTTAGGAATGATGAGTGTTACTTCGTCGCCAGGTTCCACTTTAAAATAAGTAATCGAAGCTAAGAGAACGCGGAAAGGTTTATTTTCAGCCAAGACAAAATAATTGCCCTCGCCGTCTTGATTGACCGATCCGATCACTCGTCTTCTTTCCACCGGTCCGATTTGTTTGTAAATAAAAGAACCATCCGGGGTGATGGTCAACTTTAAAATATCTCCTTCCACAAGTTTTGATTTGGAAGCGTAATTGGCGGGAACTGGATATTGCTTACCATCCGTGCCAATCATAATTTGTCCGTCAAAAGTGCCTTCAATGATTTTTCCCTCGGATTCATCTCCCAGGCTGGTCTTTCTCCGGCGGCCGACTTTTTTCTTGCCCTCCAATTGCAAGAGCATGGATTTGGCTCCTTGCAAAGTCTTTTCGGCGGCGTAAATCATCTCCCGAAGGGATTGGATTTTTTCCGCGTTGTTTTCCCTTGAATTTTTTTCTTCCATTTTTCTTTTGATTTCTGTTTTCCACTATGAATTATATAATTTTATCCCAGGCCTGACAAGGTGTGGATAAGTTGGACGCCTCAAAAAGCCTTTTGCCAAAAATCCTGTTTTAAATTAAGATTAGATTATTGAGAGAAAAAGGTAAGAAAAATAAAGGATTTTTGGAAAGAAAATCCGTAGCTTGCTCTTGGCAGGTCAGTGTTTTTTTAAGCTTTTTAGTCCCCGGGGTGTAGTATAGCGGTAGTACGCAAGGCTGGGGGTCTTGTAGTCGGAGTTCGACTCTCCGCACCCCGACCCAGAGAGTTGGAGAATTTCCGCGGGGTATAGTATACCGGTAGTACGCACGATTCGGGTTCGTGAAGACTGGGTTCGATTCCCAGTACCCCGACCAGATAAGCAAAATAAATATAAAGATAAAAAAAGTATCATTATGGAAAAAAAGAAATATGCTTTGCTTTTGGCGCTGGGAGCGGTTTTAATTTTAACCGGTTGCCAGGAAAGAAAGGAGAATGCCAGCAGTATTAATTTTAATGTAGTAGTTCCGGAAATAGCCTATAAGGAATGTCCGGCGGAATATTTTGAAAAAAGCGTCAAGGGTAAGCTCAAGGATTGCAAGAAATACCCCAGTGAACCGGTGTGCGTTTATTATCAGCTTAAAGCGGATGGTCGCATCCATCTCATCCAACAGACCAACGAATGTTACGCTTGCCGCAATTGGGGACAATCCGACCGAACAAGCGAATCCGAGGAATTTCTGGGCATGACCAAGGGCAAATGCGAACAGGGGATTTATAACTAAAAAAATGGAAAAAAAGAAAACCCATACGCTGATTATTTCCGATCTGCATCTAGGTTCGGAGGTCAGTCAGCCAAAAAAAGTTTTGGAAATGCTTAAAAGCTATTCTTTCCGAAAACTGATTCTTTTGGGCGATGTCTTTGACAGTTTGGATTTTCGCAATCTTTCTCCGGAATGCGGAGAATTGCTTTCTTATATCGGAAGCCTTTCCCGAGAAAAAAAAGTGCGCTGGGTAATCGGAAATCATGACGAAGGCTTGACGAGCATTTTTCAACCTTTAATGGATGCCAGAATCTATGAAGCTTATTCTTGGCAGTACCAACAAAAGAAATATTTGGCGATTCATGGTCACCAGTTCGATCGCTTTCTGATAAATAACGCCTTGCTCAGTTCCCTCTTTACTTGGTTTTATAATTTTGTTCAGAAAATAGATTCCGAAGAAAAAAGATTCAGTCACTATCTTAAGCGTAAAAGTAAGGGTTGGCTAAGGCTATCGGGAAAAGTGGCCCGCTCCGCGTTGCTTTACGCTAAGAAAAACGAGGCGGATTATGTTTTTTGCGGACACACCCATAAGGCGTTGGAACGAAGCAATCATAACGTCCGCTATTATAATTCCGGCTGCTGGACCGATACGCCCTGCAACTATATAACCATTGACGAGAAGGATATTAAGGTCTGGGAGTATTAGGTAGAGATAGGGAAATTATTGGAAAGTAATTAATTTTTAAATAAAAAAGTCTATGGATTTTAAGAAAATCAATCTTTCTTGGCACGAGAAACATCGGGAAAAACTAACTTTCGGACAAAAAGTCGCTGATATTGTGGCCCGAGGCATGGGCTCCTGGGCGTTTATTATTGTCCAAACTTTCTTTGTTTTTGTTTGGACGGGATTTAATCTGGTGGCCTGGATTTCACACTGGGATCCGTACCCTTTTATTTTGCTGAATCTCTTATTTTCCGTTCAGGCAGCTTATTCGGCTCCAGTCATTATGATGTCTCAGAACCGCCAAAATGACCGCGATCGGGTTCAAGCCTTGGAGGATTTTAAAACCAACTTAAGTTCTAAAAAAGAGATTGAACAGTTACAGCTGGCACTCAAAAAGATAGAAAGTGAAAAATTGGATAAAATTATCCAAGAGCTGAAAAGCTTAAGGAAATAATAAAGAAGAAATCATGATTCCGAAAAGAAAAAAAGTCGGCCTGGCCTTGGGTTGTGGCGGAGTGCGCGGACTAGCGCATATCGGCGTGCTCAAAGTTTTGGCAGAAAACAAGATTCCGATTGATTATATCGCCGGTTGTAGCGTGGGAGCCTGGGTCGGAGCGCATTACGCGCTTTTTCAAGATCTGGAAAAATTGGAAAAAGAAACCATTGGCAATAAACGGGAAAAACTAGCTACTTTCCTGGAACCTAGCTGGCGGGGCGGCCTTATCGGAGGAGAAAAGGTGGCAAAATATTTCAGAAAATATCTGAATGACACCAGCTTTGCCGATTGCCAAATCCCGTTTAAAGTCGTAGCTACCGATTTAGTTTCCGGCGAACCGGTAATTTTTTCCCAGGGAGATATTGTACCGGCGGTGCGCGCCTCCATAGCGGTACCGACAGTTTTCCAGCCGCTGATTTGGGAGAATAAAGTTTTGGTGGACGGAGGAATCAGTAACCCAGTTCCCGATGATATTGTTAAGGCAATGGGGGCGGACGTTGTAATTTCCGTCAGTTTGGATAATTTCAAAAGAAACGGTAATTTTGACGGGAAAAAACCGGGTATGGTTAGAGTAGTGAGACGCACTTTTGACTTGATCCGTTATCATTTGGCCCAGCACTCACTGAAAAATTCGGATGTTATAATCCGGCCGCCTTCGGAATTTTTTGGCTTGAGAAGCTGGACCAAATTTTTTACCGAGGAAATCGGAGAAAAACTGATTGCAGAAGGAGAAAGGGAGGCTGAGAAAATGCTCAAGGGAATTAAAGACTTGTTAAAAGAGCAGGATTAGGTTCTTAGAGAAAATATGCTATAATTCAATTGGATGCCGAAAGGATAATTTATAAATAAAATTAAAATTTCTTTCAATCAGCTAAAGAATACGCAAACTAAGCTAATTAATTAAATTTAAAAATATGAAGGGTTTTCTCAGCTTCATCCGCGAACAGGGGGTTATCGGCCTTGCCGTCGGTTTCATCTTGGGCGGAGCAGTGTCTAAGGTCGTAACCGCCCTGGTTACTGACATTATTAATCCGATTATTGGCTTGGCGTTGGGAGCGGTGGACGGACTTAAGACCGCCTCCATAAAATTAGGTTCAGCGGAAATTCTTTACGGCGATCTTCTTAGTGTTCTGATTGATTTTACCGTTATTGCTCTGGTGGTTTATTTTGGAGTAAAAATGATCGGATTGGATAAACTGGATAAAAAGAAAGCCTAAGCCTAAAATTAAATAAAGTTAATTAATAAATTTTAAAATAAAATCTATGAAAGGATTTTGTGCTAACATTGAAAAAGCTACTCTGGAAAATGGAAATTTCCGCCAGGTGCTTTACACTGGAAAGAACAGCCAATTGGTACTGATGAGTCTTAAGCCGGGGGAAGAAATTGGAATGGAAGTCCACCCGGACAACG
Source organism: uncultured Bdellovibrionales bacterium (assembly GCA_964630615.1). GTDB lineage: Bacteria > Patescibacteriota > Minisyncoccia > Moranbacterales > UBA2206 > CAZVVG01. Next base: position 1,282 of record CAZVVG010000030.1, on the reverse strand, counting down.
ACCAATTTTTTCGCTTTGAAAAGGGAGAAGGAAAATGCGTCATTGATGGCAATGAATACGCACTCAGTGACGGAGTCGCTGTGGTGGTACCAGCCGGGGCTCAACACAACATCATCAACACTTCGGAAACCGAAGAACTGAAACTTTACACCCTCTATTCCCCGGCTCATCATAAAGATGGAATTATCCGAGCGACCAAAGAAGAAGCACTGGCGCAAGAGGCCGAGTTTGACGGAGTGACAACGGAATAATATCTCCTAATAAGAAAAATGAAAACAGCCTTCCGAGAAAAAAGAGGGCTGTTTTTTTCAGGGGCAGAAATTTGTCAGGGTTGGATAATTCCATTCAGGTTGAAATCCACCAAGAGACAGATAGGCAAGTTTGAGATGACACTCTTTTGTTGACAAAAAACCTTTATTTTGCTAGTTTTCCAGCAGTTCTTTTTATTTGTAATTTGGCCAGGCTTGAATGCGGAAACAAGAGAGAAAAAGGAGGTTTTTATGAAAAAAAATAAAGTTTTAGTTTTTGGATTTTTTCGAGACTGGGGAAGCCGGGAAAAAGCGGAAATAGAGAAGAGTCCTCTTTTTTTTCTCAGAGTCTGGAATGAGCAGTCTGAAAAAAAAGGAAAGGAACTGGAGTTTTTTATTTCCCAGCAATCCGAAGAATGGCTCCAAAATTTTTGGAGCTGCCTAAGCCCCAAGGTGATTTTCAGCTACGAGAAAATTTTAAGCCAAGATTTGTCCTCGGCATTTTCCGAGGATCTTAAAGGGTGGGAAGGGATTTTCCCAAGCCTGAGTCCATTCCTTTGGAAAGAAATTAAAAAAGTTCTTTCTCAGAGAGATTTTGCGAGGTTAGCCTTAAATCCGAAGGCAAAAAGCCTCCAAAAATTCGCCCGAGAAGAATGGGATCGGTTGGGCGAGCGCGGCCTTCTTAAAGAAAGTAAAAAATTCAAGTTCTGAGAGTAAATTAAAAAATCTGAAAAAGAAAGGAGGAAAAACGAATGAAAGAATTGCAGTTTTTTATCAACCAATCCCCAGAAGAAGTCCGGGAAAAAATTTCCAAAGGCCGGCTTCCCAAGGGATCGTTAACCAACGTGAAAAAAACCGATAACGAAAGAAGCTCTTTGTTGACGATCAGTCTGCCGGATCGGCTGGTTTCTCATTCTGACGTGTCTTTTTTCATCGGGAAGATCTTTCCCGAGAATGCCCGGTTTGTTTCGTCCAAATAATTGGACTCATTTTCACCTCCGCCTAGTCGCGCCAAGCGCGACTAGGCATTTTTT
>CAZVVG010000029.1:0-8035 GCA_964630615.1 uncultured Bdellovibrionales bacterium | reverse complement strand
AATATAAAAATCCAAGGAGGATGAAATGAAAATACTAATTCAGATTGTTGAGGACAAAAAGGAAGAACAAAATGCGGCCATCGAAGCTATTAAAAAGGCATTTGGTCCTTTTAAGGACCATGGTAGATCAGAGGTAATGGGTCATGTTTACCTCGAAGGAGTAAATGGAGGGATAGCCAGTGGAGAAAAAGAGGGAGGACTTATCCATGTTGCGGGAGACTTGAAAACAGCTCTTGCCAAATTGGAGTCTGTTGCGAAGGTCTCCAAAGCATTGGAGTCTTTCAGCTTAGGCGTTATCACCGACTTAATGTTTCCGTCTGATGTCGAGAAAAATACGGAAGAGCCGAATGGTCTCGTGATCATCGCGAAGTGCATCGAGGAAAAACTGCCAGTCGTAGTGTGTAGCGATACAGATCACCATGACATTGGATGGTTGCGTCCGCTGTTCCCAATTTTGGGTCAGGCGCATCCACTTGGAAATATCCCGGTCATTCTTGACAAGAAAGACTGGGAGAAGGCTAGTAGACTTCTCAAAGAAGCTTGCTATAAGTAAAGCATGCCAGTGGCTAATTGGGTTAGCCCGTGGAAGCGGAGCATGCAAGGTCGCAGTGCCTATACTTCCGAGTCTGGTTTGGAGACTCTTAGATGCCGTAAACCGGTGATAGTGGCTTATCCGGGTTGTCGGGCGAGCGTATACTTCGCATAACCGACTAAAGTAATTCCAGATAATTTTGCGTATCGCGATGCGCAACCTAATCGGAATTACATACTACGCAGACAATCAAACCTCTTGTCTGTGCGTTGCTGCGAGCAATGTTATATTGAGTAGTCTGGCTGCGCGGGCGAAAGATAAATAATCAAGGCGAAGAAAATAAACTTTTTTTCTTCGCCTCTCTTATTGAGATCATTTGAAAAAGTGGTTTCATTGGAGAAAATTAGAAACGGTCCGTGAAAGATGAAGGGCTGTTTTTTTTAAATCAATCTAGAGAATTGATTTAGTAGAAAATTTAAGATAGAATTGCTTTTTTGGAAAAATTTCTCAAAAAGTTTCAGGGGTTTTACTTCGGTGGGTTCTTTAAATTCGGAAGGCGTAGCAAAAGCGCCCAGCACCACTCCAGAGACTTCCTGGTTTTGAGATGGATTTTGGAGAGCGGGCCAGAATCCGATTTCGGCCCAGGCCAATTTATTTTCAGTCGAATAGTTCCCTAAATTGAGAGAAATTTCTTCTTCCGAAACTTCTAATTTGGTTTCTAAGTTAATAGCTTCTGGATTTTCCTTAAAGGTTGGGGAATTTTTGAGTAAAGTATTTTCTTCGGTCGGAACTTCTTTGTTAGGCGCGTTCCATTTCCAATCTTTTCCGTAAAGCTCATAAACTTCTTCTTCCTGAATAGATTCCTTTTTCTTATCGTATTTGACTCGCGCGGCCACTTCGCCGTTCGGGTAGCGCAACTCTACTTTGCCTTTTTTGTTAGGCAAAGTAAAAAGGGAATATTTACGGGTAAGTTTTTTTGTTTTTCCCGGCGGGATAATAAAATCTTTGGTGATGGGATGATTGACTAATTTTTTTGTTCCGGTCGCCAGACTCCAATTTTTTAAGTTGACTTTTTTCGAGGATTTATTTTTGAGATAAATTTCCTCCCCGTTCTTTTTGTCTGTATCCTTGCCTTTAGGGTTAGCCTTAAATTTGACAATTTTAATTTCGGATTCAGGGTACTTTTTTACCTCTAATTCAAAAGCTTCCTGTACTTTTTCGCTGCCGTCAAAAACGGTTATTTGAACAAAATACTTTCCAGCCTTGGCGTATTTGTGTCGGGTTTTTTTGAGATAGCTCTTGTGGCCATCGCCGAAGTCCCAGGTAATTTTTAAATTGTCCTTGTCGCTGTCGTTTGTTTTAACTTCCATCTGACCGTAAGTTTGCACAAAGAAATTTTTATCCCTCTGAATTTTCAGTTGCGGGGGATGATTAAATTTATTTTTATTTTTGGGCGTCAGAAAACGGCTCCAGCGCCAGAGAGCGCCGTCAAAATTATAGGAAACATCTTCCCGAGCGTCTTGATAGGAGACCAGGCTCACGATGTTTTTGTCAGCATCTTCCAATGCAAGCGTTTCTCCGCTATTAGACAAAGAAACCGTTTTAGACAGCACCGCATATTGGCCGGGATTGATTATCCCGGCAAGCCTCTTGCTGCTGGTTTTGTCTTTTAAGAATAATTCAGAAAGGTCGACTGGTTCCTCTCCAAAATTATAAATTTCCACGTATTCATAGGAACTTTCCGGAGACTCCTTGGGATTAGGGAGGATTTCGTTAAGACGAAGCTTATAAAGTTTCGGTTCTTTGGGGATTAAGATATTTTCCGCTTTGGGAGTGGTTTGATCAAAAATAATAAAATCCGAGGAATTGTCATTAGTGTCTTCGCCGGAATTCTTTCTTCCCAGGCTTTTCTGAGCGGCAGGGGAAATACTCAAAGGCGCTTTTTCGGGACGTAAAAAAGAACCTTTCCCGTAAGCCACTTTATCTTGAACCAAATCCGTGCCATCCGTGTCTCCGGTTAAAAGAGTTTGATTTTTAACTAGAAAAATTGTTCCGCCCTCAGAGGAAAGGGACTGACTCCAGGACATGTCAAAAGCTACCGCACTTGTATATTTATTCCCGTGAGCGATGAGAAAATAATCTCCCGGTAAAATTAAGCTGTTAGTTTCAAAATTTTTTTTACTGTAAGATTTTGATTCCCCACCCCGATATTGTAAGGACCAGGTGGAAAGGTTAAGCGTCTCGGAAGTCGGATTATAAATTTCAATGAACTCATCATCGGCTGATTGTCCGGAGAGCTGAATTTCGTTGATAACCAGATGGTCTGGCGTTTGGGCCAGCGCCCCTGGGGGTAAAAATAAAACCCAGACTAAAAAACCTAGCCTTAGAAGAATGAAAAAAGAGAAGAACTGGTTATTTTTGTTTTTCACCCTGATTTAAAATTTGAAAAATTCTTCCAGGAAGAATTTTCCTTAAAGGGCTCTTCCTGGTTCATTATTTCCCCGTAATCTCTTTTTTTGCAGGTTCATCAGCAAATCCTTGATTCTATAGGGATCAGGAACCTGACGGAAAATAAACCTTTCTTTTTCAGCGGCAGTCTGAATGTAAACATCTCCGAAATTGAGGAAGGTGGGAATTAGGCCGGAAACTTCGGTGGTAATGTCTTGAATCCGGATGTGTTCTAATTCGCTTACTACGCGACTGAATAATGCTTTTTGTTCAATGTTGACCACCCGCTTATCGGTAATAATCCACACATCAAAATAATAATCAATCCAAATAAAGAAACCGATTATCCAGATGAGCATGGCGAAGGAATTTTCCAAGAAAGAGAATAAAGTCTCAAGCGGCTGACTGTTGAGATTGGGAAAAAGAAGGGGCAAGTAAAGAATGCTTCCCAACAGAAAAAAGAGCATAAAGAAAATTAGGAAAAATTGCTGTAGAATGTCAAACCAATGACGGCGGACAATCAAGAGGATTTGTTCATCCGGTTTTTGGCCGGAAAAATGAAATTTTTGATAGTCGGGCATAAGGTTAACTGGGAATAAGGTTTAAGAAGATTCGATTCCAGTCTATGGAGGAAAATAAGATAAGGTTAGAAATCAGGAGTCCTGTAGCTACCAGAATAAAGATTATCAGGGAAATTGCTTGAAAACTGGAATTCAAAGAGTAGCTTACGATATGATAGACAATGAAAAGAGAAGTCAGGATGTAAGTCAAAATAATTAGGCCATAACCGAGAGTGATGATTAGTTCAATCATGAAATTAAAGTTTCTTGTTTATGCGGATAAGGAATTCCTAGGTGTTCATAGGCTCTTTCGGTGGCTACGCGTCCCTTAGGAGTTCTGGTTAAAAAACCAATTTGGAGCAGATAGGGCTCATAGACGTCTTCAATAGTTCTAATTTCTTCAAAGGTGGCGGCTGCGATTGAATTAACTCCCACCGGACCGCCTTTAAATTTTTCAATAATGGTCTTTAGGATTTCCCGATCGGCCTGTTCTAGTCCAATTGGGTCAATGTCAATCATTGCCAAAGCTTCAGTTGCCGAGGCGCTATCAATATTTTTACAATTCTTAATCTGGCAGAAATCGCGGACTCTTTTGAGCAACCGGTTGGCCACCCGAGGCGTGCAGCGGGAGCAGCTGGCAATTTTTTCCAGTCCCGTGGGCTGAACCGTTACTCCTAAAATCTTGCTGGAGCGGTGGATTATTTTTTCAATTTCCTGATTTTGATAAAAATCCAGCCGATAGGTGGCGCCAAAGCGGTTCCGGAGCGGATTCGAAATAGCCCCCAGTCGAGTTGTCGCTCCAATGAGAGTAAAACGGGGCAAATCCAACTGGATGGTTCGGGCTGAAGGGCCCTTGCCAATGATAATATCCAGTTTGAAATCTTCCATTGCGGGATAAAGAATTTCTTCAATGAGCTTATTGAGCCGGTGAATTTCATCGATAAAAAGAATATCGCCATCTTGCAGGTTAGTTAAGATTGAGCCAAAGTCGCCCACTCTTTCAATGGCCGGTCCCGAAGTCGTCTTGATGTTAACTCCCATCTCTTTGGCAATAATGTTGGCCAGCGTGGTTTTACCCAGCCCCGCCGGGCCGTAAAGCAGAATGTGTTCAATGGGCTCCTTTCTTTTTTTGGCGGCCCCCAGGAGGATATTCAGGCTTTTTTTAATTTTTTCCTGACCAATGTATTCGGAAAAATTTTGGGGGCGCAGAGTTAGATCAAGATTTTTATCGTAACCGTTTAAATTTTCAATTTGTTGTTTAGCGGAGTTGGGGGTTATTTTTTCCTCCGAGTGGATTACTGTCATAAGATGGATAAACTTTAGGTTAAAAATGAAGACAATCTAATCATAGCACCGTTTGACAATTTTTGGAAGTTGTGCTAGACTAACCAGTCATCCTTAAAAAGCTTTTGAAAAAGAGATTTTTGGATGATTAGCAGTAAACTGTAGACAATTGGTGACTTCTATCTTTTGTCATCAATTTTGGGAACTTTTTTGCCAAGATCTGGGTAGTCTGGTTTTGGCTGGACTATTCCTCGACACTGTTCCTCCCCCAAGGCTCCTAGTTTTGGGATTTGTCTACAGATTAGTGGACAAAAAAATTCCGAGCAATCGGAATTTTTTAATGTCCAAGTTTAAGTGTCAAATTTCCAATCAAATTCAAATTAATAATTTTTATATTTTTTACTTTATTGGAAATTGAAAATTGGGATTTAGAAATTGCCTACAGCTCCGTTGCTCTTTCCACTTCGGCCAAAGTCGTTTCACCTTCCAAAACTTTTAAGATGCCGTCCTGAGACATGGTAATCATGCCGTTTTCAATGGCTTTGTTATTGATCTCGCTCGTGAGAGCGCCGTGATCAATTAATTCCTGAATATCTTTATTAACAGTCATAATTTCACTGATGGTAGTTCGCCCTCGATAACCGAGATAGTTGCACTTAGCGCAACCTTTAGGATAAAAAATCTTGTCTAGCTTGGGAGGCGCGGAAAGGGCCTTGGAAGAGATAGAGTTCAGTGTCTTTTCAATTTTTTCTTTTTCTTCTGGTGGGGGTATCTTTTCCTCCTTACAATCACAGAGTTTGCGGACCAGGCGCTGGGCGATAAAAGCGTTCGTGGCCGAAGCAATGTCGGAGGGAGACACTCCCATGTTAATCAGTCTTTGAACTGAACCCGAAGCGTTGTTGGTGTGAAGGGTGGAAAGAACCAGGTGGCCAGTGAGAGCGGCCTGAACGGCAATTTGGGCGGTTTCGTCGTCACGGATTTCGCCAATCATCATCACATCGGGATTCTGGCGCAGCAGGGACTTAAGGGCAGTGGCGAAAGTGTAACCCTCTGCTTCATTTACCGGCGTCTGCAGGATCCCTTCAAGTTGATACTCAATCGGATCCTCGACGGTAATAGTTTTTATTTCTGGCTTGTTGATTTGCCGCAAAATGCTGTAAAGAGTGGTGGTTTTTCCGGAACCGGTCGGTCCGGTGTTGAGAATGATCCCATTTGGCTTGGCGATTTCCTTATAAATTTTTTCGAGGTTCTCTTGGCGGATTCCCAGTTTTTTTAGATCCATTTCCAGCGAAGATTTTCTCAATAAACGCATGACCACGGTTTCTCCGTAACCTCCGAGAATAATAGAAACGCGAACATCCACAGAGGGCTCTTTTAATTCCTTAATCTCCGGATCGAACTTAATGGAGAATCTTCCGTCAATCACTCCTTCCCGCGCTTCAGTTTTAAAGCCGCTGAGCATTTTTATTTCTCCCAAGAGATTGGGATATTCGTTCAGAGGAAAACTGGCTATGTCTTGTAAAATGCCGTCAATGCGGAAGCGGACTTTAACCACGTCGGCGCCCGGTTCAATGTGAATGTCTCCTACGTCCATAAGGCAAGCCAGGGCGAAAACGAGCTTATTTATTTCCGTTGTTTTAGCTTGGGAAACAAGTTTTTGAATATTTTCAAAACTCGCCATATTTTTTTTGGCTTTTTGAAAATTATCCAAGTTAATCAAAATCCCTTTTCCTAGGGTTTGGGCCATCAATTTCTCGTAGATGTTTTGAAGGAACTCTCCTTCACCTGTCACTCTTCGGACTTCTTCGATGGAGGTAATGCCTTCCACGGCTTTTAGAATCCCGTCTTGTAGCATCGTGATCATTCCTGCTTCCAGGGCCGCCATGGTAATTTCCGTTTCTCCGGCCATTTCCATTAAAAGTTTTTCTATCTCGTCATTAATGGTTAATACTTCAAAAATTCCTATTCTTCCTTTGTAGCCGAAATTATTGCATTTCGGACAACCCCTTGGTCGGTAAAGTTTTTGAACATCTTTGGGAATTTCCAACTTGGCCTTGGGAGAAATAATGGCCAGAATTTTTTTAATGGATTCCATGGATTCTTTGGCGGGTTCATATTCTTCCTTGCAATCACAGAGTTTGCGGACCAGGCGCTGGCCAATTATCGCTTTGACGGCCGGAGCAATTAGGGAAGGCTTAACTCCTAATTCCAAAAGTCGGGGAATCGTGGCTATGGCGCTATTTGTATGGATAGTGGAAAGAACCAGGTGACCCGTTAGAGCCGAATTAATTGCGATATCGGCGGTTTCATCGTCTCGAATTTCTCCGACCAGAACAATATCTGGATCTTGGCGTACGATGGCGCGTAAGCCAGTAGCAAAGGTGTATCCCCGTGATTTTTCTACCTGGGTTTGCGAGATCCCTTTGACGTCATATTCAATTGGATCCTCAATGGTAATAATTTTATTTTCGGGATTATTCAGCTTATTAATGATTGAATATAAAGTTGTGGTTTTGCCGGAACCGGTCGGTCCGGTAGTCAGAATCATTCCATTGGGATTATTGAGCTGTTTTTGAATTTCTTCATAAGCCAATCCCCTAAGACCCAGCCCTTCAATTTCAACCTTAATCGCGTTCGGATCAAGCAAGCGCATAACCACGCTCTCACCAAAATTTCCCGGGATCAAGGATACACGGACATCCACCTTTTTATCGTGGATATTAATTTCAAAAGTTCCGTCTTGGGCGATATCACGCAGGTTAATTTTCATTCCCGACATCATTTTAATTCTAGACACAACCCGTTTGTAAATATTTTTGGGTAAAAGTTCAATGTCGTGAAGAACTCCGTCAATCCGGTAGCGGAGGCGCATATCATCTTCTTGTGGTTCAATGTGAATATCGCTCGCGTCTAATTTATAGCCGCCACTCATAATTACATTTAGGACCTTGGTGATTGGTAGTTCTTCCACCCGGTCTTTAAGGGAAATGAGATCCTTGAGGTCCTGGTCAAAACTTTTTAAGTCCTGCTCTGTAAGGTTGATGCTCAACTGAGCTAAAATATCAACAAAAACTATCTTCTTATAACGATCCCAGATTTTCTCCATGTTATAGGGAGAAATGACGAACAATTTGGTTTTCCAGCCTTTTTCCTGCTGAAGGTTTTGGATAAAATCTGAAACCTCCGGATTTTCCGGATTGGCGGTAGCTAA
>CAZVVG010000028.1:0-8666 GCA_964630615.1 uncultured Bdellovibrionales bacterium | reverse complement strand
ACGTTAGCTGAAATATTCCTTTTCTTTTTCGGGCTAACGCCCTAATTGTTTTAAAAAATTTTAAAATTTCTTTTTCATTAATTAAAGAGGGGTATAAGGTATTTTCTCCGCTCCGCTCCGAAAACGATTTATTTATAAGGGAGATAATGATATAATAAAAGCATTAAAACTATTATATATGAATAATAATCAAAAACATTTGAATCATATAGATGCTGTTAACCTTGGCTCATATTATACTCCTGAGATTATTGTTGATTTGGCTTATTCTATTTTACAGAACAATATCAAAGATATTAAAGATTTTTCAATAGTAGATTCTTCTTGTGGATATGGTTCGTTTTTGACAAGAAAAAACATTGCAAAAAGATTGATTGGTGCTGATATAGATCAAAAAGCTGTTTCTGAAGCAAAAAAAATAGTTGGCGAAGTTGATTTTATCTGCCAAAATTCTCTTTTGAATGTCAATCGTTCAAGTTTAAATATTAAAGATGATGAAAAAATTATAGCCATAGGCAATCCACCATATAACGATACTACATCCATAATTCGTAATTCAATTAAAGATACTTCTATTCAAGACAAAATTGATATTGACATAAAAACTAGAGACTTGGGAATGTCATTTCTATTATCTTACGATAAGCTGAAAGCAGATTATGTTTGCGTCTTGCACCCTCTATCATATTTAATCAAAAAAGCTAATTTTTCTCTACTTTCAAAATTTGCTAAAAACTATAAATTAATTGACGGAACAATCATAAGCAGTCATGAATTTTCTAATACTTCTCGCGGAATGGCCTTTCCGATTTTAGTCGCTCTTTATAAGAGAGACGAGATAGGAATGAATTATGACTATATTCAAAATTATCAGTTTAAAGTCAAAGATGATGGAGTTTTTCGACTAAAAGATTTTGATACGATAGTAAACTATGTCCAAAAATATCCGAATAAAAAATTTTTAAATAAAAATGATAAGCCAGTAGCTAAATTTTGGACTTTAAGAGACATAAATGCTCTTAAGCGAAACCGAACTTTTATTAATGAGGATACTTACAATACCGTTTATGTGTTAATGGAAAAACTTCCTTATTATTGCTATATTGATGTATTTAAGCAGCATGCTGACAAAATGCCTTATTTTATTGGCAATTGCGATGTCATAATTGATGATGAAAAATTTAATAAAATAAAAGAGTGTTTTATCGACCAAAGTGTCCATACGAATCCAGTTTTAAAAAATAAATTTAATTTTAGAAAAATTCCTGATGCTAAACTAAAAATAGATAATTATTTTAAAGAATTATTAGGAAGTAAACTAGGTGAAAAATATGCCAAAAATTTTAATTAACGAAAGCGAACATAAAATTGAGGTGCCGATTTTATTAACCGCAGTAAGTGGAAAAATTCGCATTAAGAATCGTTCAATCGTAAATGAATACGGAACCCCTGTTGCGGTTAGGCGAGATGGGTTTGCTTTAAACAACTATGTTGAATGGCAAATCGGTTATGACGTCGTAAAAAAGGAAACTGAAAAATTAGCAGAATCATCGCTGCCAGAGACAGAATTTGTTGGTGCAAATGGCAAAACTAAAGCACTTTATGAGTTATCTGAATATATCTGGTATTTTCATAAATGGGATATTATATCCAGGGAAGAATTAGAAAGTATTGCTAATTATCTCAATTCAATATCAGCCAATGATTTGATTGATAATAACTCTGAATTACAGATTGATCGTAGTCACCCGATAGCAAAAAATATAAATGGATTTAATTTTGAATACACTCAAGTTAAATATCCTCTTTTGATTTACAAATTTAATGGATATGAAATAGTAACCGAAATAAAAATTACCGAAAAGCAGTATGCGGTTGGCACCCAGCCAATGTTATATTTATGTTTTTCAATTACAGAATTAAAAGCCAGAACTAACTTGATTGGACGAACCGCTGGAATAAAAGAAATAGCTCATTTTGAGATAACAGAAAATAATATTAAAGTATTTTTGGAAATGTTAAAAATGTTTGGCACTCTATCTGATAGTCACAGACATGATATTTTGCAGATTATAGATACTATACTGGCGTAATATTAACTCCTAACAAGGAGTTTTTTATTTTGGCCATTCACCCCTAACCCCTCTGGCCAAAATCAAAAACAGAAAAAGAAATTTTAAAATTTTTTAAAACAAGTTTTCTTATCAGAAAACAAAAGAAAAGGAATACATCAGCTAACACACGATAAGTGAAATTAAAACTTCGCCTATCGCGAAACGTTATATGAAATGCATCACAAAATTATGATTATCGACAGTCACTTACATATATCATATTTAGGCGAAGAGAAGAAAAATCTTTTTGACGTAAAAAGTGAGCTTTTAGAATCAATGAAGAAATTCGGGATAACTCACTCAATTGTTATTCCTGATAACGTGCCAAACCCACAATGCGCCGATACGGAAACAATGTTCAAGATAATTGATGGCGATAAACAGTTTTTTTCAATGGGAACCATAAATATTTTTCAAGATGTTAAAAAACAAATAGTAAATCTAGAATCACTGATAACGGCCAAAAAAATTTGCGCTATTAAACTTTTCCCCGGACACGATCCTTTTTATCCGACAGATGAAAAATGTCAGCCTGTTTATGAATTATGCTCTAAATATGATATTCCCGTTGTTTTTCATACAGGAGCGAATACCGGAGATGCTGATTGCGCAAAATATAATGATCCAAAATATATGGTCGAGATTGCAGAAAAATATAAAAACTTAAAAATTGTTATTTCACATTTTTTTTGGCCTAAAATGGAATATTGTTATGAGATAACCAAAGACTTGAAAAATATTTATTACGATACATCAGCTATGGCAGATGATGAAGTTGTTGAAAGTTCTGGCGGTTGGGAAAAAGTTATCGAGGTATTAAAAAAAACTGTTTTATTGAAACCTGATAATGTTTTGTTTGGCACGGATTGGCCTATGTGTCCGGTTGATAAACACATACTGTTAATTAAAGATTTAAAGTTGGATTCTAAAACAGAGGAAAAGATTTTTTTTCTTAACGCGGTTAATTTATACAAACTAGAAATTTTGTGATGCACATCATATAACACACCATATCCGAAATTTACTACGTTTCACTTTAGTAAACTTCGGATATCGCGGATACGTTGTGTGAAATTATTTTTTAGGTATGAAAAATAAAACCGAAATTTTATCTTTATTCCACCACATTCATCACATTAAAAATATTCATGAGGTTCATCATTGTGGTAGCAAACATGTATCTGTTGATCCTGATGTAGATTATGAAATATCACACTGTGGCTGCGGTAAACATCAAATTAATAAAGAGATTGCTATTGGTCACGCCACAAACAATAATTTGTATCCGATAAAAATAAAGATGCAATTTTTTGAAAAATGTCCTTTTGGGGGTTGGCATATTGAAAGTGGCATTCAAATAATCGACGAGCTGAAAAATTAATATTACACAACAATACGTACCCGGTTCTGCTTTTACAAAAGTCTCCACTCAAATTTTTCTTTCACTTCTTTCCAGAAAAAATTCAGATATAAGTAATTTTATTTCAATAGAACCTCAGAAATTTCTTTCGCACATTTTTTCCAAGAAAATCTTTTCACATTTTCCAAGCCCTTTTCAATGAGGGCTTTTCTTAAATTTTCTTCAAAGAGAATTTTTCGCGCCGCTTCGGCAATTTCTTCAAAATGACGCGGATTCACCAAGAGCGCTGAACCTTTTTCCAAATGAGAACCATTGGTCACTTCCGGCAGGGAGGAAATATCCGAGGTTACCACCGGCACTCCCGCGGCCTGCGCTTCCAAAATAGGCAGTCCAAAACCTTCATAGAAACTGGGGAATAAAAACAAATCCGCATTTTCAAAAAGCCCCCGCTTGGTTTCTTCCTGAACATAACCCTTAAAGATGACTTCTTCCCGGTTTTTTATTTTGGCCATCTGCTTCTTTATTTTTTCAAATCCAAATCCCGGTTTTCCGACCAAAATTAGCTTGTGCGGAATTTTATCCCTTTCTTTTAATCTTTCAAAAGCTTCTATGATGCCGCCAATATTTTTGCGTTCCTCCAGCCTTCCGACAAACAATAAATATTTTTCTTTCTGAACTTTTTTGAAAGCCTTTTGGTTTTCTTTTTGAGATTCCAAAACCGGCGCAAAAGGACACAAAGAAACTCCTTCGTAAATTACTCGTACTTTTTCTTCCGACACTTGATACAATTGCATGAGATCCTTCTGCGTATTTTTAGAAACCGCGATTATTTTCTTGGCCCAACGACAAGAAAATTTTATGGACCAGCGCATATACAACCGTTCCCAATAAGAATAGGCTTCAGGACAAAATTCATATTCTAAGCCATGAATCGTAACTACCGAATTTTTAGGATGAATAAAAGGAAGCGTGTGGGCCGGCACAAAAAGGACGTCAACCGGACGAAAAAACATTTCCCAGGAGAGACCGATTTGGGTCCAGCCAAAAACAAAATTCACAGTCTTAACTTTCCAATTTTTCGGAAGGGAAAAATCGATTTTTTGTCCCGGACGCACATACACCCAAACCTGAGTGGCCTGCAAATTTTCTCTCAGCTCTTTAATAACCTGGTAGGAATATTCTTCAATGCCAGTTCTTTTTTGCAGAAAAGCCCGAGACGCATCAATTCCCACTAGCATAAGCGAAGTTTCAAAAATAAAAAATCTTAATTTTCGAGTTAATAGTATACGTTTTTCTTGGTTACTTTGACAACATTATGGTCCGTTTATATTGTTCCAGTTTATCCAAAACGGTGCCAATCCCCTTTATCACACAGAGCAAGGGTTCTTCAGCCACGTAACAGGGTACTTCAATTGTTTTGGTTATTAACTGATCCAGATGATTAAGTAGAGCGCCCCCACCAGAAAGGACCATACCTTTATCCATAATGTCCGCAGCTAGTTCCGGCGGCGTGTCTTGCAAAACCTTCTTTATCGCTCCGATTATTTCCCGCAATTCATCTTGCATCGCTTCGGTAACTTCGTTGGAAAAAATGCGAATCGTCTTAGGCAGCCCACTGGAGATGTCCCGACCCCGAATATCCATATATTCTTCCTTAACTTGAGGCAAGGCGGAACCAATAAAAATTTTTATTTCTTCGGCTGTTTTATCTCCAATCGCCAGGCAATGTTTTCTTTTTATGTAATCCGCAATAGCCTGATCTAATTTATTCCCACCAACCCGGGCACTATTCGTGGCCACGATTCCGCCCAAAGAAATAACCGCAACTTCAGAAGTCCCTCCTCCGATATCAATAATCATGTTCCCCGTCGGAAAATTTATTGGAACCCCAGCTCCAATAGCGGCTAAAACCGGTTCCTTAACCACGTAAGCCGCCTTGGCTCCAGCGCGCAAAGCCGCATCCACAACGGCCCGTCTTTCCGTGGAAGTCACACCCGCCGGGATAGAAATAAGAACTTCGGGTCTCACCAAGCGGAGTCGGCCGCTTACTTTGTTGATAAAATACTTGAGCATGGCTTCCGTAATCCGATAATCCGCGATGACTCCGTCTTTCATTGGCCGGCTCGCAATAATTGTGTCTGGTGTTCGGCCCAACATTTCCTTGGCGTAATTGCCAATCGCCAAGACTTTATTGTCTACCAAAGAAATTGCTACCACACTGGGCTCATTGACAACCACGCCTTTTTTCGGAACATAAACCAAAGTATTGGCTGTCCCTAAATCAATTCCGATTTTTCTTACAAACATTTATTTTTTGTGCGAATAAAGTGAGTCGCCTAAGGGATTAGCATCCCTATCAATTCGCAGTTTTAATTATCTATTATCCAGAACCTGAGTCATCAACACTTAAACCAAAACTAAAATCCGTTTTTTCTTTACAATAACCCGCAAAGGATTTAGTTTTCTCTTGGCTTCAAGAGTAAATGATTTATTTTTTATTTTTTATTCTTCTAATCCTCGCTCCTAATTTCTGCAATCTTTCTTCAATTTTCTCGTATCCCCGATCCACCTGATAAATATCGTTGATTAGGGTTTTGCCCTGGGCAAGCAAAGCGGCAATAATCAGGGCCGCCCCGGAGCGTAAATCGAAACTTTTTATTTCCCGACCTTTTAGTTTTGTCGGGCCGGTGATCAAAGCTCGATGAACATCCAGTACCTGCGCCCGTGCTCCCATTTTTCTTATTTCTTCAATATAATTAAATCTTCCCTCGTAAAGAGAATCGTGCACCAAAGTTTTCCCCAAAGCTTGCGTAGCCAGAACACCAAAGGGCGCCTGAACGTCCGTGGGAATTCCCGGATAGGTCCGGGTGTCCACTTTGCTGACAGCTTTCAAGCGTTTGGCTGGAATTACAGTTATCCTCTTCTTGCTAATCTTAAAATCCGCTCCAAATTCTCTTAGTTTCTCTAAGACTAAATCCAGGTGATTTTCAATCGCGTTTTTGACTTGGAGAGGACTTCCAGTGGCCACACCCATAATCAAAAAAGTGGCCGCTTCATTGGCATCGGGAATAATTTCGTGTTTAACGCCCCGTAATTTTTTGGTTCCCGTAATTTCCAAAGTGTGGGTGCCCAGGCCCTGGATTTTCGCTCCCATAGCCATCAAAAATTTTCCCAAATCCACCACGTGAGGTTCGCAGGCGGCAATCTTAATCACCGTTTTCCCCGGCAAGCTCGCGGCTAATATCATGGCATTTTCTGTTCCGGTAACCGAAAATTCCTTTAAAACAATCTTGGCCGGTTTTCTTTTCCGAGCCAAAATTTCGTAGGTTTTGCCTTTCGAATTTACCCCGACCCCCATTTTTTTCAAAGCTTCAAAATGCGTATCCATGGGACGAATACCAATTTTGCAACCACCCGGATGATAAATTCTAAAGTTGTCAAAACGGGCCGCTAAAGAACCAAAAAATAAAATTGAAGAACGAATGGTTTTGACTAATTTAAAATCAATTTTTTCCGGATTAATGGAATGGTTTTTTATACTGATTTTTCTTTTTCCTATCCATTCTATCTCAGACCCCAAACTATTTAAAATTTCAAGCATTTTAAAAACATCCTCAATAAGAGGAATATTGGAAATAACGCATTTCTCCCGGGTCAAAAGGGTGGCAGCTAAAATAGGGGTAGCGGCGTTTTTCGAGCCCTGTACCGTTATTTCTCCCTTTAGTTTT
This sequence comes from uncultured Bdellovibrionales bacterium, assembly GCA_964630615.1. Lineage (GTDB taxonomy): Bacteria > Patescibacteriota > Minisyncoccia > Moranbacterales > UBA2206 > CAZVVG01. The sequence goes on along the minus strand of CAZVVG010000028.1, from coordinate 1,464 downwards.
TTTCCGCCAATTATCTCAAAACTTCCCATATTTATAAGCATCTTTTAAGTTATGAAAGCATAAAAATAGTATATTTTACTTTTCCTTTTTTTTCAAGGCTTAACCCCTCTCTTGAGAGTAGGAAAGTTTTCCTCTCAATTTCAATATTTTTCTGAAGAAAAAAGCTCCTGTTTTACGTTTGGAGCCTAAAAATCCAATTTCTCTTTTGCAAAGGTTAATTCAATTTCTGTTCATAATTATCGGCCCAATAAAGAACCTTGGCTCCGTAATTAACGCCTTTATTGTCGCAATAAGCTTGCCAGTTGTTACCGGCTAAATAAACGCAATAAGCTTTGGCTTCAGCGCTTTTTTTATGACTAGTGACCCCGCTAACTTTTGCCAACTTAAGCGCCATTGCCATCACTCCATCTGTCAAATTCCAAGGATCAGGTGGATTATGACCAGTCGCGGAAGCAATGGCGCTTTTGTAACTTTTCCAAGTGTCCGGCATAAATTGAGCCACCCCCATAGCTCCGCCCGTACCCTTATATCCGGAAGGCGGACACGATACCTTCATTTTTTTATAATCATAATCTAATTCTTCACAGATATCCTGAAAAATTTCTGCCCGGCTTCCGCTCATCCGGCTTTGTTTATAGGTGCAACCTCCGGTATATCTTCCGAGATTGGACTCCACTACTAAAACGCCCAGAAGATAATCTTTTCTGACGTGCGTCACCTTGGCGGCAAAAGCCGCGGCTTCGACTATATTTTTATAGCTCACATTGCTGCCTAAAAGGTTGGATAGTTCTCCTCTCAACTTATTGATCCGAGCATTTAATTCCGACACGGTGGCCTGCGCTTCCTGAACGTCCTGTTGGATTTCAAATTGCTCACTTTTTTGGAGATTAAGAAGCTTCTCATGATCTTCTTTCTTTTCTTCTAGTTCGGCCTTATTTTTTTCCAGGCTTCTTTTTGAATCTCGGACTTCTCTTAGAGAAGCCAAGATGCGACTCTTTAACCCCAGGGTCTGATCAAAATTTTCAAAAAATCCTCCGATTTTTTTCTCCTCCACGATAAACTTAAAAACGGAATCTTGCTCATTACTGTAATAAGCTTGGCGTACATATTCCCCTAAAACTTTTTGGGAAAGTTTAATTCTTTCGTTTAGATTTTCAACTTCGGCTTCTTTGCGAGACGCTTCCGATTCTATTTGACTGATGAGGTTTTTTGTAGTGGAAATTTCTACCTGATTCTTCCAAAATAAGCTCTGATTTTGCTCCAAATTTTTATTCGCGTTTTCCAACCTATTTTCATACTTATCTAGTTTGTCCTGAAGATCTTCCACCTCATCGTCCGCCCAAACCTGAGAACTTAAGAAGTTGAAAAAGCTAAAAAACCCAATCAAAAAAATTATCGTAATTCCTTTAAGGTTAGCTTCCATTTTTTTATTATAACACTTTCCGCTCCCAAAAAAAAGCCGCT
>CAZVVG010000027.1:0-9133 GCA_964630615.1 uncultured Bdellovibrionales bacterium | reverse complement strand
CTCCCGTTCCTGTCGTTGCCCAACCTGGAACATTGGTTGTTGAATAGCCAGTGCACGATCCTCCAATGGCATTGGTAACCGACCAGTCAAGAGTGATATTTCCTCCACCAGGTGGAAGATTGAGAGTTGTTTGCTTTACCTGGGTGCCATAAGTACCGGTAAAGGTGGTGACGGGAGGAGGAAGAGGTGGACCGCAACATAAAGCTTTGAATAAACCATCTTTGGGTAAATCACCAATACATCTATTGCTTAAGTAACTTTGTATTTTTAAGCCCTTAGCTGGCTCTGGCCAAGTAAGTTCATTAGAACACTTGGCAGCTGTGACACCAGAACCACCAATGTAAAAGGCTGAAGAATCTGGAACATTTTTAATCCAGTAGTCCTGTGTTGTGTTAAAGGTTCTGGCTAAGGCCCAATTGCTACTATCCACCGTCGCCATATCCCAATCTACACCCATAGCCTGGCAATCAATACGAGAATTGCTCCAATCCTTGGCTGTGTTGGTTAAGGCAAAATTATTAGCCTTGCAATCTGAAACGGGATCGGGTGGGCCCAAGTTAACATATACGGATTTCCGAGCAGCGGGTGTTCCCGCGGCACTCCAGCAATCAAGGTCAAAACGAGTATTTTTTGTAATATTTGCCGGCACATTCACCCCAGTTACTGGCTTGCCTCCCGTTCCTGTCGTTGCCCAACCTGGAACATTGGTTGTTGAATAGCCAGTGCACGATCCTCCAATGGCATTGGTAACCGACCAGTCAAGAGTGATATTTCCTCCACCAGGTGGAAGATTGAGAGTTGTTTGCTTTACCTGGGTGCCATAAGTACCGGTAAAGGTGGTGACAGGAGTAGGTACTGAAACATTGGCTGAACAATTAGCCGTTGTCCCGCAAGAACCCACGCAATCCCAATCCCACTTACCAGCAGCTACAACTGGAGTTGCGGGAGATGCAGTCCCAGCTGAACAGAGGTTAGCTGCTGGAGCCGTTGCAAACGTTCCTCCATTGGCGCTGCCACAGGCTCCATTAACAACTGCTTTCCCCCTGACCGTGTAAGAAGGTGTAGAAGCAGAACTGTCTGGGCACCAGCAACCATCTTCAGAAATAGCTGATGCAGAATAAGTAAGAGCTTGACCCGCATTCAGAGTAGCGCAAGAAGTGTATGGTCCCTGAATGGTTGAAGCATGAGTGTCAGTGCTATAGGTATAAGTAAATGACCAACTTCCTCCGCCCAAACCAGAGAAGGAAACACTTCCCGGCATACCATTCATACAATCGGTACAAGTGACTTGAGAATAGGCCGTAGCGCAAACTCTTCCAGGACACATATCACCACTGGGAGGCGCTGGTTGAAACCAAACGCTAGTCGTTGACTTAGCCCATAGATGGCACTGATAATCATCTCCTGACATAACACATATTGTAGAGGGAACTATGCCTCGATTTATAGCATCCTGCACACATCCGCATAAACACGTTGCCTCTGCCTTATCAATCCCGCCTAACCAAAAATAGACCGCCACCAAAAGTAATAAGATAATTATAATACCGATAGAAGAGCCGCGGCCCTTATACTTCTTCACTATTAAAAACATGGACAAAATGAAGATTAAGATTAAGATGGAAACCGTGATTATTTTTAGCCAATTTTGGGAAACTCCCTTCGGAGGGGACTTTCTAGCTTCTGTTTTCGCAAAGTCCATTTTGTAAGTATCTAAAATCTCACCGGTTTCCCCATCCTTGATACTTAAATCCAGTGATTTTGCTTCCAGTTTTCTTAAAAAGCGCAAGTCGGAAAAAGACAGAGTGTTTTCCCCCTCTTTCAGAGTAAAATCTTTTTTTAGAATTAGATTATCCGCTGAAATTTCCTTGTTAAAAATCACTTCCGCTGAAATTTTTTGACCTTCTTTGGCATCGTGACCCACAACTTCAACTGCCAGATCTAGCGCGTCCCCTTTCTCGTAGAAATTAGTTTGGGTGGAAACTTTTTTGATTCGCGCAAAGAAACCGCTTATCAGCCAGCGGGCATAGAGATCCCCAGATAGATCTTTTTTATTACTATCTAAAATATTTACTACAACATCATAGGATCCGGCTGACATTTTTTCCCAAGGAAAGAGTTCGATCTTGACGATATTTTTCACCACCCCATCTTTTTCTTCCTGGGTGATAATAAGTTCGGAAATATCAAATTCCTTGACTAGTTTTTGATTCATAGCCAAAGAGAGTATTTTGATCTTGGCTGACATTTTTTCTCCCGCCTTGAGTCTTTGGGCTAATTTGGAATTTACTTTCTCGTCCAAAGGAAAAATTAAAGCCACATTTTCGGTCTTTTCCGCCGCATTGCCACTCATGCTTGGATAATCCCCATAACTAGTTCTAAAATTCATCAGAAGACTACCTAAAAATCCTCCTTGGCCAGAAAGGTAAATTGAGGTGGGAGTATAATCGATTCCGAAAAAAACTGTTTCCTTGTCGCTCAAGATAAACCGGATAAAATATTCTCCGGATTCTATGCCTGTCGGCGGAGTATATTTAAAAGTTTTTTCTGATTTTTCATCAACCGCAAGCGCTTCCGCTGGGCCGCTCCCGACAGCCATAAGCTCTAGATCTTGAAATAATAATCCTTCCTCGGCTAATTTATCGCCTTTATATAATTCTATGGAATAATCAACATTGTCTATAAAAGTGCCAGAATTGTTCTTTATTTCGGCGGTTAAAGATAGTTCTCTCTTGCTCTCGTCAAAATTTGCGTTTTTTATTTTCACTTCCAGAGGAGGCCCTGCGCTGATTGAGTTAGCTGGCGATGCCAACGCTTCGGTATTTTCCTGCGCCAAGGCTTTTCCGGAAAAGAAAAAAGTTAAAACTATCAGTGACAGATAGAGTGTTTTTTTGTTCATTTTTGTTTGATAAAAAGTTAAACTATCTGACTTTATTATAAAATATTTAACTCTTTAGGTAAAATCAAGCTGTGGATAACTCGGCCTTTAACTAAGTGATTTTTTGAATGGGTGTTGAGGATAAAAAAACCAAGATTCAATATTGAATATGGTAATAAGCTTTGTCGTATCAGTGATATCTTTCTCTTTCCAAAAAAGGGCCTTTGTATTAGTTTGCCACATAAAGGAGCCGAGACATCATTGCAGGAATTAATCCTGGATCTTCAAAATGGTCAGGAAAAAAGGTTGCCCGAAACAACTTTGGTTATTGCCTTAGATGATACCGGGCATGAAGAATTCAAAGACCCGAAATATCCCGTCTTCGGCATCGGTGGCTGCGCTTTTCTGGTGAGAGATTATCAACGACTGATTGAGCGGCCTTGGAATGATTTATGCGAGCGTTTTTTACCCAACAAAAGCCGTCCGATCCATGCCGCTGATCTGGGAAGACTCTCGGCGGAACAGGAAAACGCCTTTGAGTATTTCTTTAAGAAGTTCGAGTTTTTTCGGCTGGCCATCACCACCAGTGTGAAGTCCAGCAAGGAGGTGGAAAATAACTTTATTGAACTTGTTGGTAACTTTCTCTGGCTCAACATCTGTGAAATAGGCCGATGGGCTCCCTGCGAAAGAATATTCATTATATTTGAAGAATCCAAACGGATTGAAATGAAAGTCCTTCGAAGTTTGATGGGCCAGAAAGTGAAACAGAATGGCCGAGAAATAAAAGTCGAATATGGTTTGATTCCCAAAGCGGCGTCAATCCCTGCCCTGGAAATAGCGGATGTGATCATCCACACAGCCGGAGTGCAAACCCGAAACAGAATAGCGGGAGCAGCTGAAGTTACCAAGCGCTATGCCAATATCTTTAGAAGTGTTGACGAGCGGTTGGTCAGTTTTAAGGAAGTAACCCGAGTGGTTCCGAATTAGTGATTCAGAAACCAGATGAGCCATTTTCCCGCAAGACAAAGGATTGGAGAAAGGATAGCGAATGGGTATCTCCTCTACTAAGACATACATACATTGGAATTATTTTCTCTCGGTCGAAGCGGATTTAATCGAACTTTCTCGCTTTGTCGAATTTGATAAGAAAAATTATAAATGCTTTTCAGTCGAGATGGTCCGGCTGCTCATGGCAGCCGCCGCAGAAACTGATGTAGTTTGCAAACGATTGTGCCAAACCATCAATCCTGAATCAGAGGCAGAATCCATCAATCGATATCGACATGAAATTGTGGAAGCGTTTCCGATGATCCCTGCCTTTGAAGTTGTCGCACCACGGTACGGCCTACGGCTCAAGCCATGGTTCAATTGGCGATATCAAGACAAACCGCCAAAATGGTGGACCTAGACTTCATAGGTTGGAACCTTTTGGTGTCAGAATTGAAGAAATGGGATGAGTTGAGACAGGTTTTGGAACCAGCTTTTTAGTTTTGTTTGAAAGCTGAATCGCAGTTTATTTTTCAAAAATCCGCTAAGGAGTACCTGACGTTCACTAGTTGGAACCGGAAGGAAAGAAAGCAAGGATTTTGGGCCTTGCTTTCCAGAAAATCATTACCTACTCAATTCTATTCTCCGACTTTTTCTTTATAGAATCGGTATTTTTTGTAACCCCGGTAGTTTTTATAGAGTTTATAATCGTCCTGGATTTTCTCATCCAGGGTTTCCATATACCTGTCTCCCGCCCCTTTATATTGCAGATAAAGCGCTCTTATTCTCGCAAACTCGCCTTCGTTTTCCCTTTTGAAATATCTAAGGGTCCAGTAATCCTTCTTCTTGGAATCAGTTTTATACCTTTCTTTAAAACTTTTATAGAGTCTCCAATTCTTGCCACTATGGCTGTCTTGTTCATCAGTTAAGTCTTGCTCGTCCTGAATCTCTTCCTCAATTAAATTCATAACGGTAGCTTTTTCTGAATTATTTACATCATCAAAAGCTACATAGGGAATTCCCTCAGCTGTTATATCGAGGGAAACATCAACACTTTCATCTGGATTAAAATCAAAAATATTTCCTCCTATATTTACCCAGGAGCTACCATTATATTCCATAAGTTTTGCCGTGCTTCCCGAATTTCTACAGGCTACATATGGATTATTATCAAGTTCATTAATTGAAAAAGAAAATTGGGTTCCATAGGCAAACTCAGGATCTCCAACCTCAACCCAGGAACTTCCATTAAATTTCATAACAGAAACCGTATCATTATTATCATCACGAAATGCTACATATGGAGTCCCGTTATTAATCCTAATTTGTGGATGTGCTGGTGTCGCATTCTTGCTATTAGTAAAATCTGCTAAGCCAACAGTTTCCCAGGTTGTGCCATTAAATTTTTTTACAGTAATTTTATACGAATTATTAATGTAAGCTATATATGGCTGATTTGTTGAATCATTAAAAGAAAAAGAAGAGTCTCCACCTGGACCATTGGATGTTCCTACTACTTCCCAGGCACTTTCATTAAATTTGACTAGATAGACTGGATTATCAACCCCATTGGATATTGTATAAGAAACATAGGGCTGGTTAGTACTTTCATTGAAATCAATCTTGATATTCCAAGCATTCTCTTCAGAAAAGCCGGCTGAACCAACGAGCGACCATGCCGAACCATTAAATCTCATAACGGTAACCTTTAAGGAATTATTATTATCTGCAAAGGCAACATAAGGATAACCCGTTGATGGATCAAATGATATATCAGAATTTACAATTTCTCCGCTGCTAAAGCCAGCAGTTCCGACTAATTCCCAAGAATCACCGTCATAAAGCACGACAGATGCTTTGTTTGAATTAGCTACATCTTTAAAAAGAACGTAAGGCTTATCATCCACCGGATTTATAGCAATTTTTGGGCTCTCGACTTCACCTGAAGTAAACCCAGCTGTTCCTACTATTGACCAAGTAGAGGCAGCATTCACACTTTTCGCAACAAAGAATACGGAAAAGAACATCACAAAAACTAGAAAAATTTTTCTGAGTCTTGATATTTTCTTCATCTTTTTGTTTTTATATATTTATGAATTAATTATAACATAAAGTTTTTATTTGTGAATTTGGAGCAAGGAAGACTTGGGGATAAAAACAGAGCTCGGTTGGAGTTCTGGGGTTTGTCAAGAGATATGTCAAGGGATTTGTCAAGTAAGACGAGGTGAATATGTCAAGGGGTTTGTCAAGGAATATGTCAAGTGGACCTGGGCTTCATCGGTTGGAACCTTTTAGTGGCAGAATTGAAGAAATGGGATGAGTTGAGACAGGTTTTGGAACCAGCTTTTTAGTTTTGTTTGAAAGCTAAATCACTCTTAATTTTCAAAAAATCCGCTAAGGAGTACCTGACGTTCATCAGTTGGAACCGGAGGGAAATTAAGAATTGCAAAGTATCTTATTCTATCCTCACACTTCCTTGGATAAAGTTTTGGCCCTGGAAAAAGACGTCACCGATCGTGTCGTAGATCTTGGTGATGATGGCTTCGGTGCTGTCAGTATAACTGCCGCTAGTATAAAACGGCATTTCCCAGCTAGTAGCTGAAGAAGAACGTCCCCCAGCATAGATTTCGTCACCAGTTACGGCCAGGGCGTTGACACCATCAACACTCGCACTCCCCAACCATTGGAGCCAGTTTAAGGTTGGAGCGGCGGAAGGATTGTCGGTAAATTCTGCCACAAAACCTTCCTGGCCGCCACTGTAACTTCCACTGATATAGGTTAGCGATTCCCAGCTGGCTATTGAATCAGAATAGCCCCCGGCGTAGATTTCGTCGCCGGAGACAGCGAGGGTGTAGACATAATCTTGACCCGTTCCTCCCAGCCACTGGAGCCAGTTGAAAGTGGGGGCAGCAGAAGGGTTGTCGGTGAGTTCCGCGACGAAGCCTTCATTGCTGCCGCTGTAGGTGCCACCAGTGTAGATTGGGTTTTCCCAGCTGGTAGCCGAAGCAGAATCTCCCCCGGCGTAAATTTCGTCGCCGGAAAGGGCGAGGGCGTAGACAGGATCATGACCCGTTCCTCCAAGCCACTGGAGCCAGTTCAAGGTGGGGGCGGCGGAAGGATTGTCGGCAAGTTCAACAACGAAGGCTTCAGCGTTGCCGCTATGAGTGCCGCCGGTGTAGGTGATGGTTTCTCCGGAAAATGTGGTGGAGAGGGTGTAACCCCCAGCGTAAATTTCGTCGCCGGTAACGGCGAGGGCATTAACCTGATCACTACCCGTTCCTCCAAGCCACTGGAGCCAGTTCAAGGTGGGGGCGGCGGAAGGATTGTCGGCAAGTTCAACAACGAAGGCTTCAATAGTACCACTGAAGGTACCACCGGTGTAGGTTCTGGTTTCGTCCCAGGTGGAAGAATAAGATTGTCCTCCGGTGTAGATTTCTTCACTGTTGACGGCCAGGGCATATAAATGCTCCCAATTTGTTCCTCCCAACCATTGGAGCCAGTTTAAGGTTGGAGCGGCGGAAGGATTGTCGGTCATTTCCACGACGAAGGCTTCAGTTCCGCCTGAGTGGGTACCACCGGTGTAGGTGATTGTTTCATCCCAAGTTGAGGATAAAGAACTTCCCCCGGCGTAGATTTCGTCGCCAGTTACGGCCAGGGCGTTGACACTATCAACACTCGCACTCCCCAGCCATTGGATCCAGTTAAAGGTTGGAGCGGCGGAAGGATTGTTAGTAAATTCTGCCACAAAACCTTCACCGTTTCCGCTATAGGTCCCGCCGGTGTAGGTTGGGGTTTGACTGAGAACGGAATCGGCACTTCCCCCGGCGTAGATTTCATCCTCAGAAAGGGCAAGGGATGCAACACTAGCACCAGATCCTCCCGCCCCCCCCATCCACTGCAACCACTCAAAGGTGGGATCAATGAGGAGAGGATAGTTTTGGGATTCTTCCTGGATATGGATCGTCAAGGTGTTGTCTGCAACCTCATAAGGCAGAGTTTTGGTCGTTCCGTCTTTTAGCACATAGGTGAGGGGTTTAATGAGAGCGATAGTTTCACTCCCTTTAACTGACATTTTGAGGGTATCGGTAACCAGGTTTCTGATTCTTTGCTGTTCGTTAGTGTCTTTAGGATCGACTCCGGAGATTTGCAGATTCTCAATGACTTCTAGGGAGCCGTCTTCATTTTGTTTTAGAGAAAGACTGGTGTTTCCATTTTCCGGTGTGAATTCGAAGGTATAGGTGGAGGAGTTCTGGTCATTGGGAGCTTTGGCGTAGATATTCTCTTTTAACTGGATTTGTTGGTTTTGGGTTTGGAGATTTTGGTTGTAGGTGATGATTTCAGTTTCTCCAAAGTAGACTTTGGTATCTCCCTTCTCTCCCTGGTAGACGGCTTGGGAGAGGTTGGGAGAGTTTTTTAGTTTGACTTTGAAACTGCTAACGGAAGAACCTTTCTTGAGAGAGAGGGTTTGGGAGATTTGGTCGTCGAGGTTGTCAAAGGAAGTTCTAACCTGGAGTTGGTTCTTCTCTTCCGGGTTTAAGCTTCTAGGTGGGAGGTTTTCTTGCTCTTCTTCTTTAGGCAGATCTACCTTGGAAAGAAAGCTTTCGGAACTAGTCTGGGTTTGGATTTTAGCCATTTCTCCTTCAAGTTTTAGGAGTTCCTGGGCTTCTTTAGGTAACTGGGAGGCGAATTGGCCAAGGAGGTAGTCGGAATCTGTCTTAGCGTTAGGTTTGAGGTTAAGTTCTTTTAAGAAAGCTTTTTGCTTTTGGGAGACAATCTCTTCTTCCTTAAAGGCTTGACTTAAGACGGGGAGGAAATCGTAGCTTAGAAGTAAGGGGAAGGCGGCGTTGGGTTTTAGGGTGACTTCGACTTTGAGCGTATAGTTGGGTTTTGGGGTTTCGGCTTGGGCTTTGGGGATTAAGGTAAGCGGGATGGTTTCGGTTTTGATGGGATCCGGGTTTTCGGTAGTGGCTTCCAGGCTGAATTTAGCCTGGGCGGTGGCTTGGTTATTGAGGTCTTTGATACTGGGCGGGGTGAGGACGTATTGTTTGGTTCCCGCTTCGTCATAAAAGAGAATGGCTCCGCTCTCTTCCTCAGCTTGTAAGGTGGAGGTGTTAAGAGCGTAAGTTAAGGTTAAAGTTCCCTCAGTTTCCGTGAGTTTGAGGCTTTGGGGAGTTTTGAGAATGAAAGCGTTGGTTAAGCCTTGGGGAGTCGGAGTTAAGAGCTGGTCGATGCCTCCTTTCACCTCCTGGTAGAGAGCCTGGTTGTCGT
>CAZVVG010000026.1:0-9968 GCA_964630615.1 uncultured Bdellovibrionales bacterium | reverse complement strand
CAATATACGACCTTCCCAAGGTTGAGACGCGAGTTCGATTCTCGTATCCCGCTCATTATCGAAAAAGAGGTCCCTTATGGCCCCTCTTTTATTTATTAGTCAAAAGAAGTTAAAGTGGTGCTATAATATGAACATGGAAAAAGTGGAACTAAAACCAATTATTAAATTTGATGAGAATAAATTAAGCCTGGAAAGGGAAAAAGATTTTTTGCAATCGGAAGCCTGGCGCCAATTCCAGGAAAGCGCGGGACATCAAACTTTCTTTTTGGAAGATGACAATCTCCAGTCTCTCATTCTTGAACACCAATTGCCTTTAGTGGGAAATTACTTTTATTTGCCTCGGGGTCCATTGAGAAAGAACCTGGAGAAAGATCCGAATTCCGAAACTTTTTCAAATCGCTTACTAGCTTTAGCGAAAAAGGAAAGGGTTGGCTGGATCAGGATTGAACCAAAAAGCGAGACTGTACTTAATTCAATCAAAGCCAGTCTTGGTGTCAGAATGGTTAAGGCGCCCCACGAAACGCAGCCTCAAGAAGTTTTTATTTTGGATCTTTCCAGACCTGAGTCAGAATTATTTTCCAACATGAAGCCGAAAACTCGCTATAATATCCGATTAGCAGAGAAAAAGGGCGTTCTAGTAATAACTTTTTGTCTTAACCAAGAGAAAGAAAAAATTAGGGCGGAAGAATATATTGGAGAATTTATCCGCTTAACCAGATTGACTGCTGGAAGGAAAAAAATAAAATTTCACACGGATGAATACTATCGCCAAATGATAAAAAATCTTCCCGGCGAAATTCTGAAAATTTATATCGCCAAACAAAAAAATCAAATCATCGCGGCGAACCTGGTGGTTTTTTATGGAAAGACAGCGACTTATCTCCACGGCGCTGCTGATCATCAATACCGCAATCTAATGGCCCCTTATCTTTTGCACTGGCAAGCCATAAAAGACGCAAAAAAACAGGGATTTAGGGATTACGATTTCGGAGGAATCAAATCGGTCGCTTCCGATTCCTGGGAAGGGATTACTCGTTTCAAGTTGAGCTTTTCGGAAGTTGATCGGCCCATAAAATATCCGGGGAATTTTGACATAATTTTAGACAGAAAAAAGTATTGCCTCTATAAGTTGGCGAGTGGAAGTAAAAATTTTTTAAAATTTAAAGCTAGCTAATTTGTGAAAAACTTAAGCCCTTGTTCCGGCTTTTACTTTTTAGAAATTTTAGAGTAAAATTAAAGTAGTAAAAGATAATAAAAATAAAAAATCCCAGAGGCTAAAAGCCGTCCGGGAGGGAAGAATAAAAATATGGATGATATTTTTAAGCAGGCGGAAGACCTGCAAAAAGAAGAAAAAATAAACAAGCTTTTTAATTCTTCGCCAGAAGAGCTAGTAAAAAACCTTAGGAAGGAAGAAATAAAAAAAGAAATCTTTAACGAAGAAAAAAACAAAGAAAAGAACCACGGCGGGAGGATATTTTTTGTTCTTTTGAGTCTTTTGCTTATTTTTGGCTCGCTTGCGGCGGCAGGTTATTTTTGGTGGAAATTTCAAGAGGTCTCGGCTGACCTCAAGGCAATTTTGGCTGAGCAGGACACGCAGCCGACCGTCCAAAAGGTTAGAGAAATTGCGGATCTTCCTCAAAGTGTCCCAGTTTTTGCCAATCTAACAGGTGAGGAAGATTTTTCTCAAGATGATTTTTTTACCGACATCCAAAGTGGAGATAAATTTTTGATTTACGCTCAAGCCCAAAGAGCAGTTCTTTATCGGCCAGAAACTAATGAGATTTTAGCTACCGCTCCTTTTTTAATCGGGAGCGAAGCGGCGGAAAAAGAAGAATTAGAAAAGAACTCAAGTTCTGAAGAAAATGAGGAAAGTCTAGTCGGGAAAAAAATAGAGACAAAAGTAAAAGTCAGCGTTCTTAATGGAACAGAAATTAAGGGTCTGGCTAAGGAAACAGCGGATAAACTTACGGGTACAAAAAATGTTGAAGTCGCTAAAATAGGAAACGCTCAAAAAAGTGATTATACGAAAGTTTTGGTGGTTGATCTTTCCGGAAAAAACGAATTAGCGGCAAAAATTTTAGCTGAAAAGGTTGGGGGAGAAGTAGGACTGCTTCCAATGGGCGAAACTAAAGAAACTACTGATATTTTAATTATCGCAGGAAAACCCTAGACACTTCTTTGAATTCTTGCTTTCTTTAAAGAAGCCACTGGCTTAAGCTTCCCTTGAGGAAGCTTTTTTCAAAAAGTTGATATTTTTTTTAATTTGGTATAATAAGCTGGTATGAAACTAAAAAACCTGTTTCCTCAAAAACTGAAGAATTTTTACCATCTCTGGCAGGCTATTTTAGCCAACTTATTTTTTAGTTTTCCAGGAAAAAAACTGAAAATTATCGGGGTCACCGGGACGAACGGAAAAACTACGACCGTGCAAATGATCGTTCGGATTTTAGAAGAAGCGGGGTATCAGGTGGCAGCCGCTTCAACGATTAATTTTAAGCTGGGAAAAAAGGAGTGGACCAATCGGACCAAATTTACCACTCTTTCCGCTTGGACGACTCAACGCTTTCTAAAGGAGGCCTTAAAAGAAAAATGCGATTATGTTGTTTTAGAAATTTCTTCCCACTCATTGGATCAGTTTCGGGTCTGGGGAATCAGGTATGAAGTCGCGGTGATAACCAATATTAGTCGTGAACATCTGGATTATCACAAGACGCTTGAAAATTATCGCCAAGTTAAATCCCGACTTTTTTCTTCGGCGAAAAAAAGTGTGGTTAATTTAGGCATGGAAAGGCCCGAGGAGTTTTTAAATTTGGGAACGGGATTAAGATTTGGTTTCTTAGTTTCAAGTTCAAATTTTCAATTACAAGGCCAATCCATCAAGGTTAATTTTAATGACTCTGAAAATTTATTAAATGACCGGCTAAAGAAGGTGGTCGCTTTAGAACTTAAAATAGACCCAGAGCAGACTTCCTTTAAGCTCGACAATTCGTCTTTTACAATCTATCTGCCGGGAAAATTTAACGTGGAGAACGCGCTGGCGGCTGTAGCGGTGGGAAAAGCGGAAGGAATTAGTCTAGAAATTATGAGGAAAGCCTTAGAGAGAATTAAAAATATTCCTGGGCGAATGGAGCGTGTCAAGAATAATTTGGGATTGAATATTATTATTGATTATGCTGTGACTCCGGATTCCTTGGAAAAAATCTACTCGCTGATTAGAGAGTTGAATAAGAACAATCAGAAAATAATCTCAGTTTTTGGTGCTTGTGGAGAAAGGGATCGGGGCAAACGTCCAATCATGGGTGAAATTGTAGCTAACTTTTGCGATATTGCGATTGTGACCAACGAAGATCCTTATGACGAGGACCCTCAGAGAATTATCAACGAAGTTTTTGAAGGCGTTGTGAATCCCAGGGGGAGAATACAACCTTCCCAAAAGAGTTATAATTTTTTCAAAGAAGGGGTCAATTGTTTCAGAATTTTAGACCGGAGGGAGGCGATTCGCAAGGCTCTTGAATTAGCCCAAACCGGAGATTTTGTTGTTATAACAGGGAAAGGAGCCGAAGAGACTATCGCGATCGGGAAACGAAGACTTCCTTGGAAGGAAAAAGCCATAATAGAGGAAGAGTTAAAGGGAATAAAAAAACATTAAGTTTTTCCTTGAAAAGATACTCAAATTTTTTAGTATCTTTTTAAATTAAAAAAGCTCTTTCTCCAAAAGCTTTTTTTCAGAACCGAAATTTTTATTTTATTCAAACAGCTTGATCAGAAAAACGGTCAGGGCGAAACCCAAAACTCCGCCAACAATAATCTCGCTTATCCGGTGACCCACTCTTTCCTTTAATCGGGGAAACTGTTTTTCGCTAATGTTCAATTGTTGAACGAGCATGTTCAAGTATCTTCCTTGATCTCCCAAGTACATCCTAAGTCGAGCGGCATCATCAATGACAATTATCGCCAAAGCGAAAGCGGCGGCAAAGGCTCCCGAGTTCAAGCCGGCGTAGTAGCCGATAGAGGTAATCAAAGAAATGACAAAACCCGTATGGGCCGAAGGCATGTGCCCGTGCGTCAGTGCGTATTGTAAGTTCCAGCCATGTTTCAGGGAGTAAACTACGAATTTAATAATTTGGATAAAGATACCAACAAAGGCCGGAATCAAAAAAATCAGGTAAGGCTTGAAAAAATCCATAGGTTTAATTAATTTCTTGGCTAAGTCAATTCTAACATATTTTTTCTTAGCCGAAAACATTGTTTTGACTTAGGCAAAATTATGGTATAATCTAAAATAATAAGAATTAATAAAAAATTATGAGCATCGGATTAATTTTAGTTATTCTTTTAGCGGCCGTTTTGCTTTGGGGGGTAATGATTTATAATGGCTTAATTAGGCTGAAAAACCGCGTAGATGAAGCCTGGAGCGACATTGATGTTCAGCTTAAAAGAAGGTATGACCTCATCCCTAATTTGGTTAATACAGTCAAGGGTTATGCGGCTCATGAGAAAGAAATTTTTGAAAAGGTAACTGAAGCGCGGTCAAGAGCGATGGGGGCGGGAACGGCTCTGGATAAGGCTCAGGCAGAAAATGCGCTTACCAATTCTCTCAAAAGCCTCTTCGCGATTGCCGAGGCCTATCCGGATCTCAAGGCGAATCAGAATTTTCTGGAATTGCAAAAGGAACTGACCGATACGGAAGACAAAATTCAGGCGGCCCGAAGATTTTATAACGGCAATGTGCGAGATTTCAACACTAAAATTGAAATTTTTCCCAACAATATTTTTGCTGGGATTATGAATTTCACAAAGAGAGAGTTTTTTGAGGCTGAAGAGGGAGAAAAAGAAGTGGTGAAAGTTGAGTTTTAAATTAGTTGAAATTTAAAAAGGCTGTTTTAAGACAGTCTTTTTTATATGAAATCCAAAATATATTTTTGTGAATGATTTATTTACAATCCTAAACCAATAATGATATCATAAAGTCATGAGTACGCTCTACAACCAATCCGATAAAAATACCCGACTCACCTGGCTTTATATAACCGGTTTTTTAGTTTTTGTAATTGGAGTGGGTTACGTTTTTGCCGGAGCGATGCAAAATCAAGCCATTCTTTACGGAGCGGTAATTTTTTCAGTTTTAATGAGTTTCGGTTCTTACTGGTGGAGCGATAAGATTGTTTTATCCATGAGCGGAGCCAAGGAATTAAAACCCAGCAATAATCGAGAAATTTACCGTTTAGTTGAGAATCTTTGCCTAACCGCTGGTTTGCCAGTACCCAAAATATACCTAATTTCTGACAGCGCACCAAACGCTTTTGCCACTGGCCGGGATCCTCAGCACGGGGTGATTTGTTTGACAACTGGAATCGTTCAAAAACTGGAAAAAGCTGAACTGGAAGGGGTTATCGCCCATGAACTTTCTCATATCGGTAACCGCGATATCTTGCTTTCAACAGTGGTGGTAGTCTTGGTCGGTTTTGTGACTCTTTTGGCGGATTGGTTTCGGCACTGGGCTTTTTGGGGCGGCAAAGGCGAGGAACGCGAACGCGGCCAGTTCGGTATTATTTTAATGGTAGCCGCTCTGGTGCTTTCTTTGCTGGCCCCTTTTGCGGCTTTGTTGATGCAGCTGGCCATCTCTCGGAAGCGGGAATTTTTGGCGGATGCCTCCGGAGCGCTACTGACGCGTTACCCCGAAGGCTTGGCGCGGGCGCTGGAAAAAATTTCTGCCGATCCAGAGCCGTTGGAAGCGGCCAATCGGGCCACGGCTCATCTTTTTATTTCTAATCCCCTTAAGGGAAAGAAAATTTTCCAGCTTTTTCTGACTCATCCGCCCATAAAAGAAAGGATAAAAGCTCTAAGAGGAATCAATATTTAATCCTTTTATGCAGCTAAAAAATCCGAAAAACGAAGGAAAGTTTTATTGGACGGAACACTCCCTGTTTAAAATGAAGTATTACCGCTTAAGCGCCCAAAAAATCCTGGGAATAATCCGTAACCCTTTTAAAAAAGAGAGGGGGATTGTCAAGAAAACGGTAGCCGTTATGCAGCCGGTGAATCCTAAAATAATTACAAAAGGAAGAAAAATTTGGAAACAGGAAATTTGGGCGATGTACCAGGAAAGAAATAAAAAAAGTCGTGACCATAAAAAGACAGAAGGGCTAGTTGTCAATAAAAATTGGCCCCCGGGACAAAAACAAATAGTCATTATCAGTGCTTGGCGTTATCCGGGAATGAGTCCCAAGAATAATCCTATTCCGGAGGAAATCTTGACCGAAATTCAGGAAAAATTTTATAGCCAAGAGAAAAGATGACAAAAAAAATAATTATGCTACAATAGAAACAGAAAGCTTGGCTAGGAAAAAGCTGGCACTTTCTCTTAAGACTTTAAATTAATTTAGAAAGGGAGGTGAATTAATGACTGAAGAACAAAAAAACGAAGTTCCTGTAACTCCGGCACCTCAAGCCGATAGCGCTGATGTGGAAAAAAATAAAGCCATGGGCATACTAGCCTATTTTATCTTTTTCTTGCCGCTTTTAGCCGCTAAGGATTCCAAATTTGCCATGTATCATGCTAATCAGGGACTGAATCTTTTTCTATTTTCAATGATCGGTTGGTTAGTTTCTTTCGTTACCGCCTTTATTTTTATTGGTTTTTTTATTGGATTTTTAGTATGGATTGCGATAATTGTCTTTATAATTCTGGGAATTATCAATGCTTCCAAGGGAGAAATGAAACCCTTGCCGCTTATTGGTGGATTTAATCTGATTAAGTAGTCGGATTTGAAGCAGTTAGTTAACAGGCAAATTCTTTTAGGTTTGCCTGTTTTATTTTTTTATGACAATATTAGTTTTAGAATAAACCTTTTAATTTTATCAGCCAATGAAAAAAAGAACCAAAATCGTGGCCACTATTGGTCCCGCTTCCGATTCTCAGGAGGTGCTGGAAAAAATGGTGGCGGCAGGCCTGGACGTGGCCCGTATCAATTTTTCCCATGGGACACACGCTTCTAACGGGGAGTCTATAAAAAAGATTAAAGCGCTCAGAAAAGAAAAAGAAATTCCCTTAGGAATTATGGCTGACCTGCAAGGGCCAAGAATCAGAGTCAGGGTACCGGCTGATTTAGCCATAAGTCAGGGAGAAAAAATTTTTATTGTAGCCGAAGAAGCCGATAAAAATCTTACAGATAAAGTAAAAAAAATCGAGCTAGATGTTAAAGGAATAATTGCAGATATCGAAGTTGGTTCTGAAATTCTAATTGAAGACGGATCGATAAGATTAAAAATAGTTTCCAAGGATTCAAAATTTTTGGAAGCAGAAGTGATTTCCGGGGGGGTGGTGAAGAATCATAAGGGAGTAAATATTCCTGATGCCAAGCTGAAAATTCCCATTTTAACCGCCAAAGACGAAGCCGATTTAGAATTTGTTTTAGGGCAGGAAGTTGACTTTGTCGCTCTTTCTTTTGTGGCCAACAGCCAGGAAATTAATTCTGTCAGGGAAAAAATTAAGAAGATTCTAAAAAGAGATAAGGATTTGCCGCAAATTGTTTCCAAAATTGAAAGGAAAGAAGCCTTGAGGAATATTGAAGAAATCATTCAAGCCTCTGATGTCGTTATGGTGGCGCGCGGAGATCTGGGAATTGAAACCGCGGAAAGCGAAGTGGCGATTCATCAAAAAGAAATAATCGCCAAATGCCTGAAACAGGCCAAGCCGGTCATTGTGGCGACTCAAATGCTCAATTCTATGATTGAAAATCCTAGTCCTACTCGGGCGGAAGTGGCGGACGTTTGCAATGCGGTTATTGACCACGCGGATGCGGTAATGCTTTCCGGAGAATCAGCCAATGGAAAATATCCAGTTGAAGCTGTGGCCATGATGAGTGAGATAATCTTAAAAACTGAAAAATCCTCTTTTGATGACACTTTGCGCGATTGTCCGAAACAGTATGAAAGCTTCCTGCCAGTTTTGAAAATTTTTCAAAATTCTTCTTTGTCGTCAGTAGAGTTTTTTTCTTCCGATGGGCTTCTGGCCCGCTTGATCGCCAATTGCCGGAAAGAACAAACCCTGATCGCGGTTACGGATAATTTAAAGGTTTATTACCAGTTATCGATAATTTGGGGAGTAAATCCTTATTACGCTTTAGAAGGAAATTCTCCGGAAAATTTGCTGAAGTCCCTAGAAAAAGCCCGTTTAGAGGGAAAAATAAATCAGGAAGAAGAAGTCTTGAAGCTAATCTAAAAATAAATTGGTTGAAATTATTTTAAAACCGGCTTTCTTTCTGAATTTTTTGGTTTTACAAAATTTAGTTTCATTGTTTCAAAAAACAAAAGGTGGGTTCGCATAGCGGTCGAGTGCGCTTGCTTGGAAAGCAAGTATGTCTTAACGGGCATCATGAGTTCGAATCTCATACCCACCGCCAATTTTCAAAATTATGAATTCCGAAGTTGAGGAAATAAAATCACGTTTGAATCTTATTGATATTTTAGGTGAATATATTCGGCTGGAAAAAGCGGGAGCTAATTTCAAAGCGCGCTGTCCTTTTCACAATGAAAAAACCCCTTCTTTTATGGCAAGTGAAGACAAGCAAATCTGGCATTGTTTTGGCTGTGGCAAAGGGGGAGATATTTTTGGTTTCGTGATGGAAATGGAGGGGATGGACTTTAAGGAAGCTCTGAAGTTTTTAGCGGATAAAGCCGGAGTAAAAATCCAGAGATTTGACCCTCAAAAAGAGAATCAAAAAAATCGGACTTTGGAAATCCTCGACTTGGCCTCCCGGTTTTATGAAGCCCAACTCTGGAAAAGTTCTGCGGCTCCCAAGATCTTAGCTTATCTTCGAGAACGGGGAATAAAAGAGGGGATCATGAAGGATTTTCGTTTAGGTTTCGCGCCAGCGGGTTGGAGAAATTTAGCCAATTTTTTGGTGAGTCGAGGATATGGAATAGAGGAAATAAAGAAAACCGGACTCTTGGTTGAAAAAAAGCAAGCCCTTCCAGCTGATTCAAAAAATGCAGAAAATTCAACAGCTGGATACTACGATCGTTTTCGAGATCGCATCATTTTTCCCATCGCGGATTCTAGCGGAAAAATTGTTGGCTTTAGCGCGCGGGTGGCTCCTGGCCAGGACGAATCTCAAGCCAAATATGTTAATACTCCGGAAACCGAAGTTTATCACAAGAGTCGGGTCCTTTTTGGCCTGGACAAGGCTAAGAGTGAAATAAAAATAAAAGGTTGGACTTTCTTGGTTGAAGGGAATTTAGACGTTATCGCTTCCTTTCAAGCGGGAATAAAAAATGTGGTGGCGGTTTCCGGAACGGCACTCACTCCGGACCATCTGGGAATCTTAAAACGATACACGGACAACCTGCGCATCTGCTTTGATAAGGACTCGGCCGGAGAAATCGCGACCAAAAAAAGTCTGAAATTATGTTTTGAAAAGGGCCTGGGAGTAAAAGTAGTGGAACTTCCTTCTGGAAAGGACGCGGCGGATTTGGCCAAAAATAATCCAGTTGCTCTTAGGCAGTCAACCGAGAACGCCCAGGAAGCCATGGAGTATCTTTTTCACAAGAGCTTGGGAAATTTTGACAAAAATCAAATTGAGGGGAAAAAGAAAATTGCCGAAGAGCTTTTGGAAATGATCGCTTTTTTAGCTTCAGAACTGGAAAAAAGCCATTGGATTAAACAATTGGCCCGAGAGCTGGAAACCAAAGAAAGCGTGTTGACGGATATGCTTAAAAAAGCTAAGATTAGGGACAGAATAAAAAGGACTTCAAGTGAACCGGGAACAGAATCAGGGGAAAACTTTTCTTCCCAGGAGAAACTGGAAATTTTAACCCAAGGAATCGTGGGCTTGATGCTTGTTTACGATTCGGTTTGGCGTCGCGTTCAGGCGCGGCAAAAAATCCAGCCTATTTTTTTGGAAGATGAGCTGTTTCAACTCCTGGTAGAAAAGGGAGAAGAGTCGGAATTTATCTTTGAAAAATTC
>CAZVVG010000025.1:9088-10157 GCA_964630615.1 uncultured Bdellovibrionales bacterium | reverse complement strand
AGGATGCTGTCATTTTTATTGAGATTACGGGTAAGCACCATAGTATCCGGCCATTTCAGGAGAAACCAGCAGCTTCACTAAAACAATATCCAGATTGGTTACCAGCACCACTCCCAGGGAAAAGATGAAAATTTTAACCGCGGTTTTTTTGAGACTCGTGTCGGAAAAATATTTTTTTTGCCAAGCGGCTGTCCCACTATTGCCTCCAGCTATCCCGATTTTTTTCTGGCAGTAAATCTTCGACAAAAAACAACCCGTCAGAGCCGCTAGCAACAAAGAAAAAGAAACAGCCGCCGCCGATTTATAAATGATGGCTAAGCTGATACCACTGAGAAGCTTTACTATTGCCGCCACAACTCCAAAAAGAGTCAAGATAAAAAACTTCTGCCAACCGCGCAACACTTCCATATACACCACTGAGATGGTTGAAACAAAGACTGCTGTTCCAATGATGAACAGCCCCCAGATGCTTGCATAATGGAAAATATTTTTCAGCAACGGGCTGATCATAAAAATGGCTAAGAGAAAAATGGCCGCTAATTTTGTCACTTTGGATATGAGCAAACTGGTAAATTCACGGCTAGAAGCATAGTCTTTGTGCTCGGCAAAAACCGCTACATATTTTATGACAAAGTAAGACAAGGCTGAATTTAAAACGCTGAAAATGGCAAAAAACGCCAAGAGGTTTTGGAACTCGCCATACTCAACTACTGTCACCCGGCGGGAAATGACAAAATGGTAGAAGTAATTAGCCAGGCTACCAAAAAAAGTCCCAAAAATAAAGATAATATTATCCTGGAAGAACTTATTGCGCAATACCTTAATCATGTAAGTTCATTAAATAAGCTGCCAATATCTTACTAAATACTAGCATAAACTTCTCTAATCCCCCAGAAGTTGGCTAAAACCCCCTAAGCGAATATGCACCGATGCAGGTTGGAATATTTTCATCCCCTGTTATTTTTTCAACAATAAAAGTCGCTAAATATTTTTTAAGCGGAGCGAAAATAGTGAACCTGCCTATTTTAAAACCAAGTTAAATAAATATCCTGTAAAAATTATTCCAATT
>CAZVVG010000025.1:0-9078 GCA_964630615.1 uncultured Bdellovibrionales bacterium | reverse complement strand
GATTTACCTCTCCATATCCATCTGGGCGTTTATAATTATTCCAATTCCAACAACTCCCGCAAAAATTAAAATCAACTTCATTTTCATTATTTTTTTCAAAATCATAAACTCCGGAAGTGATAATGCCGTCACGGCCATCATAAAAGCGAGGCTGGTGCCAATCGCTACTCCTTTTTCAGTCAGAACTCCAACCAAGGGAATCACACCAGCCGCATTCGAGTAAAGCGGAATACCCACCAAAACCGCCAATGGCACCGCATACCACTTGTCAGCCGAAGCATATTGAGCCAGAAAATCAGTCGGCACATAGCCGTGTATCCACGCTCCGATACCGATTCCAATAACGACATAAATCCAAATTTTCTTGATAATCCCAATAGTATAATTTCTGGCGTAATCAATTCTTTGTTTCCAAGTCAGGGACGGAAGTTGTAACATTCCATTTTTATTGCCTTTACTCACAAATTCTTCCACTAGATTTTCCACTTTCAGATGCCCAATGACTATTCCTGAAAGAATGGAAATTACGAGACCACTGACGATATAGAGCACAGCAATCTTCCAGCCAAACATTCCTAAAAGTAAAACCAAAGCCACTTCGTTTATCATCGGTGAAGCTACCAAAAAAGAAAAGGTTGTTCCCAGGGGAACTCCCGCTTCCAGAAAACCCAGAAAGAGAGGAATAGCCGAGCAAGTGCAAAACGGAGTAACTATTCCCAAAAGCGAAGCCAGCACATTGCCAAAATACTTTTTCTCGCTGGAGAGTATCGTTCTAATTTTTTCTGGCGGAAGAAAGGAACGAATAATTGAAACAATAAAGATTATAACAGCCAGAAGTAAAAAGATTTTAATTGTGTCGTATATAAAGAAGTCAACTGCCTCAGCTAAAAGCGTTTCAGGAGTTATATTAAAAACTGAATAAGTAACCCAATCGGCAAACAGTTTAATCATAAGTTAGCATTTGCCACCGCAAGAACATGTTCCAGCAGGCTTGTTATAATTTTGCAATGCTTTTTTAATCTGCTCCACACTAGGCACCATTCCAGCCACTAGCACCGTGCCATCGACAACTAAAGCTGGGGTGCTCATAATTCCATAGTTCATTATATCTTGAATTTCTGAAATTTTCTCCACCTTCGCTTCCAGCTTCAATTCTTCCAAGGCTTGTTTGGTATTGGATTCTAATTTTTGACAATTAGGACAGCCGGATCCGAGAATTTTGATGTTCATATGATTTTTATAAAAATTACGCTTATAAATTTATTAGCAAACTGCTTTTAGACCAGCTTCAACAATTAAATCTGCAGGGATTGTCTCATAGCTATTTTCTTTTATCTCCGTAGTCCGACATTCTTCGTCTCCGCAAACATTACAACACTTACTGTGTCCTATCTTGGCGTTAAGCAACTCTTCAAGAGATTGTCCGTTAAAAGTAATTCGGTTCGACATTAATGGGTTTTGTTTGAATTCGTCTAGTGTTATTTCTTCTTTTCTCAAAATAATTTCTATCCCCTGTGGATTAAGTTTTTCTTTGAGCTGAGAAACTGCTTTGTCCAATTCGTCCTCGGTTGAGCCACAGCGTGGACAAGTGCTTCCATCTGAAACAAGCCTCTGCCAAGAGATGACGAGGCTCTTTTTGGATTCCGTTTCACTATTACAACCGCAAGATTGGCAATTACATCCCATATTCCTATTTGATTATTTGATTAAGCAATGTTTTATATCTTTTAATCGTTTTCCTGTCCAAAGAGTAGCGGATAAAAGTTCCCTCTCGTTTCTCCGTTAAAAGTCCGATTTTTTTTAATTTTTTGAGATGGTGCGAGGCCAACTTGTCAGATATCCCAATTGCAGGCATTATCTCGCACACGCACTTTGAACCTTTTTGAAGAACACAAAGAATCTTCAATCTGTTAGGGTCGGCAACGGCACGCAGAAACTCGTAAATCTTTCCGACATCTTCCGCTTCTTCTGAATTTCTGGCACAACATTTGAACTGCATAAAAATCTATTCTAATTTATATTAGAATTATACGCCTGATTAAAATACGAGTCAATAACCTGAAGCGGAACGGATTATAAATAATTTTTTCCCACGCAAAAACAGGACTGCGCGTCCTGTTTTGCAAAAAGAAGATTATTTACTCTTCAATTTTTAACGCTTTACCCTTAACAATCGCTTCGGCAATTTTAATCCTGGCTGAAGACAAAATCCGCTGAAAAGTGCTTTGGGATGTATTCATTTTTTCCGCCGCGGCCACCTGTTCCAGCCCGTCAAAATCCTTGAGCTTAACAGCCTCCATTTCTTCTTTACGCAAAATCACTTCTTCCAACTGGTACAGGGGAATTCCCTGGGGCTTGAAATAGTGCGCTCGCGGTCGGAAACGCAGGCGTCGGCATAATCTTGGTCTCGTCATATTATTTTCTTTCTAGATTTAATTTGCATTTGGGACATTTCAAAGTTGTGCAAGGAACTCCTCTCTCATGAGAAACACTATAACCGCATTGGGGGCAAACACATTTTCCATCAGGCCCTCTACCCAAAGCTTTATCAATTTCTTCCTTAAATTTTCCCCTTCTTTGCCAGCCAAAACTTTTGCCAAAGGCAGGCTTATAGAAACTACTTTCAATTTCATGGCTGGATATCTGAATGACCACATATTGCAAGCCTTCAATTCTATTCATCAATTTATTCCTTAAATCATTGGAGATTCTTGTGGCGGCTTCAATCTTTAAATCGTTAGGAAGATTAATTTCCAAATTGGCCGTGATCGCCGAGCCCTTTTTTTGGGTTTTTAATGAAACAATTTTGATATTTTCATTTTGGGCGATTTCTTTTATTAGGTTTTCTATTTCTTCTCCAGCAGAAACATCCAACAGCGAACCTGCCGCATCTTTCGCCACAATAAACGCTTCTTTTATAATATATATTCCCATCAGCAAGGCTAAAACAGAATCGGCATAAATCCAATAAGGTGTTAGAAATAAGCCACCCAATATGGCCAGCGAGGTATACACATCAATCCTGGAGTGGACTCCGTCGGAAAGCAAGCTGACGGAATTTTCTTTCTTGCCATAATGAGTTTTCAGTCTCGCCATTATTTCGTTTACAACTCCAGAAAAAATCATTATTCCAAAAGCCAGATATCCGATCTCAACTTCTTGTGGAGAGAATATATTTTTAAAAGCGTTATAAATAATTCCAATTCCAGTTGCCGAAATAATTATTGTAATAATAACCCCTCCTAAAACTTCAACTTTATAATACCCGTAGGGATGTTCTTTATCGGCTGGTTTTTTTGCTATTCTTATTCCAATATAGCTTATGCTTGAAGAAAAAATATCCACCAAAGAATCAATTCCGGCTGCCAGAACAGCCGAAGAATTGGAAAGAAGTCCAACAACAATCTTGCCTCCCGCCAAAGTGGCGTTTGCGATTATTGACAATATGGCAATTTTTTCTTTCATTATTTAATATTAAATTTTTTAACCAAACATCAGCCATTGGGGTTTGAAGATTAAAAGGATTCCAATGGCAATCATAATAATTCCCCCAATTAATTGAGAATATTTTGAATATTTTGTTGAAATTCCCATTACTTCAAGTGTGATCATGGCCGCAAAAAAAACCAACAAGTCATCCAGCATAAAGAAAAAAATGTAAAGCAGGATATAGAGATAATACTGCCAGCGGGACAGATTATTAATCGCCAGAATCTGGGTGTAGACCGCCGGCAGTCCCGCCGAACAAACAAGCTCCACTAAATTTACCATAAAAGCCAAACCAATAATTCCCCCCAGGGCTATCCAAAAGCTGTTTTTCCCAACCAGGCTTTTTAATTTCTGGAAAACTGCTTGCCTTTTTCCATCCTGGACAATTTCGCATCCGCTATCCCGCCGAGTAAGGAATTTTTTCAAACTATAACTTCCGCCAGAGATCGCCAAGATTCCGATAATTATACGGACCCAAATGACAAAACCTAAAAATATAATCAAGTTGAACCAAGCGGACATAAATAGAAAATAAACCAAGGCGGAAGCAATGATGAAAGCGGTTCCCAGAATCCACATTCTTTTTCTGTTTTTCATTCCTAAGAGCAGACTAATGAGAAAAAGAAGTGTCCACATCGCACAAGGATTGAAACCATCCAGAAAACCCATTATTAAGGTTAAAATTGGCAAGGGAAATTTATAAGCGTCAACCAGGCCAAAGAGGGGCAATTTAATTCTCTTTCCCGAATCTCTCTTGGTGACCGGGGTATTTTCGGTTTCCTGATTATTTGTTTTTGAGTCCTTTAGGCTAGCCACTCGGTCAGCGCAAGTATTTTTTATGCATTCCTGAATTTGACTCTCAATTTCCTCTCCGGTCAAACCTTCAGCATAGCCGATAAAATATTTATCTCCGATAACGGTAAAGGGCACGCCGGAAACATCCGCTTCCAAGGATTCACCGATTTTTTGGAAAAGCGCTAAATTTTCCTGGTTGTGAATTTCAAAACTTATGATTTCCAAGCTTTGATAATTTTCCTTCTTTTCCAGCAAAAATTGCTTTTCCTTGGAGCAATGCGGACAGCCCTCACCATAGAAAAAATACACCTTCACAGGTTCTGAGGCTAACGCCACCATTACTGATACAGCCAGTAAAAAAGCGAGGGATAAAAATAGTCTGAAGAAACTTTTCATAATGCTATTTGTCTCGGTTCTCTTGGATAATTTCAATCAATTTTTCCCTACCAATTTCTCCCTTCAAACGTAAAAACTCCTTATCTTCTTTATCCAGAAAAACAAAGACTGGAAGAATATTATTAATATTATACTTCTCCACCATTTCCTTATCGGTATCAAAATCGTAATATTCGTTTTTCAGCCAAGGATTTTCTTCTTCAATTTTTTTCCACCTGGGTTTCATCACCAAACAACCTGAGCACCAGACGGCGCCAAATTTCAGGATTTTCATAAATTTTGTTTTAAGTTGTTGTTCACTTTTATATTACTTATTATTTCTTGAAATAGACTTTGATATTCAGAATTCACTTCTAGAATCGGCTTCATTTCAATGGTCGCATCGATAAAATCTTTTCTATAAGGAATCTTACCTAATATTGGGATAGCATTTTCATTGGCAAATTTTTCTATTTCTAAGCAAAAATGTCTGGCTAAATCATGCTTATTAATAACAATTCCATGTTTGATCTGAAAATGAAGAGCTAAATATAAAACTCTTTTCAAATCGTGGAGAGCTGAAGGTGTTGGTTCAGTCACTGCTACAATATAGTCAGTGCCGACGAGCGAAGCAATTACCGGACAACCCACTCCCGCCGAAGAATCTATAAGGAGCATTTCAGTTTTTAATTGCTGGCTGATTTTATCCGCGTATTTTCTAACTTCCGCTACGATTTCTCCTGAAGCTAATTCACCCAGCTTAAGTTCTCCCGAAACCAGATTTACTTCGTAATTTCTCCCCGTGGAGATTTTTCCGATTTCTTTCTTAT
Source organism: uncultured Bdellovibrionales bacterium (assembly GCA_964630615.1). Lineage (GTDB taxonomy): Bacteria > Patescibacteriota > Minisyncoccia > Moranbacterales > UBA2206 > CAZVVG01. The sequence goes on along the minus strand of CAZVVG010000025.1, from coordinate 3,589 downwards.
CTTCCGAAATCGCTCCTTTCGGACAAGCCACTTTACAAGCCCTGCAACCAATACAAACTTCTTTAATAAAAGCGGGGTATTTATCTTTAACAAAAATAATGGCGTTTTGTTTGCAAACTTCTGAACATTTTCCGCATTTCATGCATTTGGAAAAATCCCATTTCGGGATAACTTGATAAACCACTTCGGCTTCTTTTATTTTAACAGATAGTAAAAGATGGTCATTGGGGCATTCCACATCCGCATCAACCAAAAGAGTTTTGCGTTTCTTGGCCAACTCCATGGCCAAAGAAGTGGCAACCATGGACTTTCCAGTTCCACCCTTTCCACCGGTAATGGCTATCTTCATATTTAATTTGAGAATTGATTATTTTTTCTTTAATCTTTTTGCTACCTCTTCCTTGCTGATTTTTTTCGTGCAGAAAAACCAGTCTCGACATTTTACATTTTTCTCCTTGCCCTCCATCCTTTTTTTGGCCACACCACAAGACCCGGCTGTGGGAACAATAACATCCTCTCCTGGCTTCCAATCAGCTGGCAACGCCACAGAATAAGCATCCGCCGTTTGCAGACCAACTAAGACCCGGTAAAGTTCAGCAAAATTTCTTCCCAGGCTCAAGGGATAATAAATCATTGTTCTGATTATTCCCTTTGGGTCAATAAAGAAAACCGCTCTGACAGCTTTCGTGCTGCTTTCTCCCGGCTGGATCATTCCGTATTTTTTGGCAACTTCCATGGTGATGTCTTCTATCAAGGGAAATTTAACTTCCATGTTTTTCATTCCCTTATATTCAATTTTTTCCCTGATCGTTCTGAGCCAGGCGATATGGCTGTATAATCCATCCACAGAAAGCCCGACTAATTTGCAATTGGCTCCGGCAAATTGCTCTTCCATCTGGGCGAATGTCATAAATTCGGAAGTACAAACCGGAGTGAAGTCTGCTGGATGACTGAACAGAATGACCCAACTGCCTTTGTATTGTTCTGGAAAATTAATTTCGCCTTGGGTCGTTACCGCCTTAAAAGACGGCGCCCGATCTCCGATACGCGGCAAATATTCCGCTTCTGATTGATTCTTCGTACTTGTTGCTTCCATACTTTTAAAATTAAAATTTATTCGACTAAATCCTATTTTAATCCGGCCACCCTAAGGCCGCAAGGATTTACTATTAGCGCTCTTCACAAGCATCTTGAGAAGACGCTTTTTTCAGCTTTTTATTTTTCCACATTTCAAAAAATTCCCTGACCGTTTCCGCCGGAGCAACATATACTTCTATGCCAAATTCCAAGCATAAATTCAAGGCCTTGGGACCCAATTCTTTGCAAAGCAAATAATCTGCCCCGTATTTTTTCAGCAATTCCGGAGGAAGTCCGACTCCGCCTAAATGTTCGCTGGTATTATCTATAATCTCAATAACTTCTCCCTTTTCATTAAGAAAAGTGTAGGTCGGGCAACGCCCAAAATGCTCAGCTATTTTTTCACTTAAGCCTTTTTTTTCCATCTGTTGGAAGAGCAATCTTTATATTGTTTTTAATTACTTGATTTTTCATTAATAAATTTTTGAAGAACCTCTTTAACCACTCCTTCCCCGTTATATATTTCAATATTAAACTGCCTCAAAACATCCATAGCTCTGGGTCCTATGGTTTTCGCGATTGCCACCTTAACATTATTTTCCACCAAAAACTGGGCCGCCGCAATCCCCGCTCCGCTGTTTTGGTTTTCATTGGAATTTTTTATGGCTTCTGTTTTCACCACCTGACCGTCTTGAATCTCCGCAACAATAAAATACGGACACCGGCCAAAGAATTCGGAAACATTATCAGATAATTCCCTACCCGTTGAACTAATAGCGATTTTCATGAGAGTAAATAAATAATTATTTTTTATTTCTTAATTTCGTCCAAACGGTCCCTGACCGCTTTCAGTTCCCCTTCTAAGATTTGAACTTCTTCGTTCAACATTTCTGCTTCTTCCTTTTTATTTAAGCTAGGAGCTGGATAATACCCCCAGAATCTTCTCCAACCAAAACCTTGACCACCACCTCGTCTTCCGTAAGCCTGGCCCCCACCGCAAGGACCCATTCCCCATCCCGTCATTGGACCCTTTCCTCTGGGACCGGTTCCGTTGTATCTTGGCATATTTATCACCCGCCTTTCTATTTTATTTTTAATTTTTTCCTCACTATGAATATATACCCATTATCAATTCCTGTCAATGCTCCCTAACCTCTTCCGAATCAATAAGAAACCGCTCCACAACAAAAAGGATTCCGAAAAAAGAAACGAAGAAAATGTTATTCTTTCCAAAACAAAAAAACCGCTTTGAGCGTCTTTTTTTATAAAAAATTCAGAATTGAAGGCTTTTACGCTTTCTCCTTATTTTCCGTTTTTAGTTTAAAGATTTATCTTAATTCAAACAAAACAATTTCGGAGCGGCTTCCGGTCCGCATGGGTGGCCCCCAGGTACCGGTTCCGCTCGTAACATAAAGGGAAAAATCTCCGTCTTTTTTCAGTCCATAATTGAAACCGTCATAAATAAACTTAACCAGAAGAGTAAAGGGAAAAATTTGCCCGTTGTGAGTGTGGCCAGAGAGTTGCAAATTGACGCCGCTCTCCTTGGCCTCGGTAAAATTCACCTTGGGAGAGAAATAGATGTCCGCCTGGCGCTCGGAAGTATTTTCACTCTCCGCGACCAGACTGGCCGGCGCGTGGTAAAGCAAGATGGTCGGTTTTCCTTCTTGAAAGCCTTCCAATTTTTTCAGGAATCCCGGTTTTCTCACTTCGCCAAAATCCGGATAGCCCACTCCGGCAATTTGGAGCTTGTCAATTTCCACAGATTTATTTTCTAAAATATTAATATGCGTTTTTTTGAGCGCAGCCAGCGTTTTTTTCTTCCCCAAATAAACCTCGTGATTGCCGGTAATAAGATAAGTTCCTTTTTCGGATTTGAGCTTATCCACGGCCTGGGCAAAATATTCCAGATCGGCGCCGGAACCGTCAAAAAGATCCCCGGTTATAAAGATGATGTCTGCTCCCAGATTGTTCACGGTCGCGATCAAAGCTTCGGCGAATTTTTTGCCCTGGATCGCTCCCAAGTGAAGATCGGAAAGTTGAATCGCTTTTTTCCCCTTCCATTCCTCGGGCAAATTTTTTATTTCCACTTCAAGGGTTTTTACGCTTGGATGACGGGCGTTCCAGACCCCAAAGAACGAATAAGCCAGAGAAAAAATCAGAGCCAGTATTCCCAAAGTCATTTTCGGATTAAGAGAAAACAAATTAAGAATCAGCCAGCCCAGTCCGGCTACACCCAGAAACAGCGCCAGGTGGATGACCAGTCCCACCCAGAACGCGGAAAAGGCGTAGTAATAGTTGAAAAATGGAAACCGGCTAAAGTGCACAAGGATAACCGACAAGATGAAGCCCAGGGAAAGAAAGATCAGGACAAAGAATAAAATTTTCCTGGCGCCTGAATCCAAATTAAAAAACTTCACCACTAGAAAATAAACCAGGAGGTGAAGCGCCAGATAGATGAGCAGAATGACTAAGAGCATTAACATAGATTTGAGCGACATTTTTTAGTCTTGAG
>CAZVVG010000024.1:0-10275 GCA_964630615.1 uncultured Bdellovibrionales bacterium | reverse complement strand
CCTTCCGGATATTCTTGATTGTGGATGAAAACTTGATTGTTCTTTATTTCTACCTTTTCTCCCGGAAGACCGATAATTCTCTTGATAAAAAATTGGCTCTTTTTTTTGGGATAGCGAAAAACTATTACTTCATTTCTTTCCAAATTTTTAAATGGCTCTACGGAGAAAAAGGGCTTGCCGGGAATTCCAATTTGGGTTTTTTTGTAGCCCAGTTCGTTAATAATCAAATACTCATTATTACTGAAATTTGGCTCCATCGAGGCCCCCTGAACAAAGAACGGCTGGAAAAGAAAAATCCGAATCGGAGCAATTATCAAAAAAGCCCAAAAGACCACTTTTACCAATTCAAAGAGAAAACCCCCTATGGCGTAATGGGATTTCTCTGAAATTTCTGGCTTTTCGTTTTCGGTAAAATCCATTTTTCTTTTTTGAAAGCTCTTTTTTGGTCTTAGAGTCAAAGTAAAAATTCCCCAAAAAGAGACTAAAAAACTAAAAAGCTTTCTTGAGTTTAGCAAGAAAATTAACTCTTGGCAAGAGAAGATTGAGGCTTCTAAAAGCCTAATTTTGCACTTAGGCGCTTAGCTGTTATTATTAGAATAAGTTAAATTTTTCTTTCTTGGTATGAAGAGTCTTATTCTTAGGTTGGTAGGTATAGTCTTGATAGTTTTTCTTGTTGGAATAATAGCTTATTTTTCCTTTTTAATCTACAAGGTGGATTCAGTTGGAAAAAGGATTAATCTTTATGAGGAAAATGAAAATTCAGGAGGCAGTTTTTTGAAAACCGCTCGTTCCTTTGCAAGTTCGGAAGCGGAAAAAAAGCTTAGAGGTTACTCCAGGGAAAGAATTAACATTCTTCTTTTGGGAACAGCGGGAAAAGGAAAGCCTGGACAAAATCTTACCGACACTTTAATTGTCCTTAGTGTTAATCCGAAAAGTGGTCAAGCCGCTCTGTTTTCGCTTCCTCGCGATCTCTACGTCGAGGTTCCCTTTCTTAATTTTGGATCAAAGATAAATTCTGTTTACCAGCTCGGCCTCAACAATTCAGGCGGTAACGCTCGCATGGCCGCTGAAATAATTTTAAAGACAGTTGAAGACGTAACTGCTCTGAAGTTGGATTACTATGTCATTCTCAATTTTGACGGTTTCGAGAAAATTATTGACAGCCTGGGAGGCATTAATATCCAAAACGAAATTGATATTTATGATACCCGCTATCCCGGACCCAATTACAGCTATGAAGTTTTTGAATTAAAAAAAGGCTTTTATACCTTAGATGGAAAAACTGCTCTGAAATACGCCCGCGAAAGACATTCGGATCCGGAAGGTGATTTTGGCCGGGCCAAAAGACAACAGCAAATCATGGAAGCCGCGAAAAACAAACTATTCTCTGCTCAGACGCTGGTAAATGTTTTTTCATTAAACGAAATTTTTAACGCCCTGGGAGAAAATATTGTCACGGACATCGCTCCTAAAGAAATCGCCGGTTTCATAGAGCTGATAAAAAAAATCGACACCCATAACCTTAACAATGTAGTCCTGGACGCCTGGGAAAAAGAAAGCTATCTGAAAGTTTTTCATGTTGCCACCCATCAAGGCATGGCTTTTGCCCTCATCCCCCGAACCGGAAACTGGAAAGAAGTACAAGAATTGGCAGAAAGCATTTTTGACCTTAATATTCTCAAAAGAAAAAGGGAAGAAATTCAAAAGGAGAATGCGAGAATAGTCTTAGTCAATCAAAGTCGGGACCCGGCCTTACCGGAGAAAATCAAAAAACTTCTGGAAAAAGATCTGGGTTATGAGCAAGCCGCTCTTTCCTCCTTCCTGAAAATTCACGAGACCGAGGAAAAAAGCTTGGTTTTTGATCTAACTAATGGCGGCAAACCTTTTTCCCTAGAAGAAATCGCCACGAAATTGCCAGCTCAAGTTTCCTACCAATTGCCCGCTTGGATAGAAGAAAATTTTAATCCGGAAGAAACCGACCTGGTCATAATAATTGGTAAGGATTTGATTGAAAGCTATAATAAGGAGGAAGGAACTACTGAAGACTTAGAAAAAAACCGAGCCGCCGAAGAGTTATCGTAAAAAACTAAAAAACTGCCACTAAAATTTCTGTTCCCCACAACTCTAATTTTTAACTTAGCAAAAATATGCGACTCATAATCGGACTGGGAAATCCCGGAAAACAATACGAAACCACCCGCCATAATGTCGGATTCGCTTTCTTGGAAAAATTCCGAAAGGAATTAAACTTTCCTGCTTTTCGGTGGGAAAAAAAATTCGCAGCGGAAATTTCCAAGGGCTGCTGGCTAGAAAAAGAGTTGCTCCTCGCCAAGCCTCAAACTTTTATGAATCAATCCGGAAGAGCCTCTCAAAAAATAATGTCTTTTTACAAATTAACTCCAGCGGACATCTTTATTGTCCACGACGAACTGGATCTTCCTTTAGGAACTTTCCGGGTTTCCCCGGATTCCCGAAGCGCCGGTCACAAAGGCGTGCAAGATATTATGGACACTTTAGGTACCCAGAAAATTAAGAGAATCCGAATCGGGATTGGAAACGAGAAAACCCCAAAAGAAGAATCTTTTGTCCTGGAACGCTTTACCCAAGAAGAAAAGAAAAAGCTGAAAGAAGTGTTTCCCCAAGTTTTAGAAAAAATCAAAGACTGGGTTTTAAAAAGCGGCCTTTAATTGAGTCCGCTGTTTTATTTTCCGAAGACAGTCTCGTGCATAAGTGGCATCCTTTCACAAATAATTGCAATTGAATGCGCTTACTCTACGGGCAAAATAAGGAGGAACTTTGCCTTCGAACTTACGAACGAGACTGTTTCCGAAAAATTTCAATTTTTCAATGGTTAACCAGTGTAGCAGATTTTAGGTAATTTGTCCAGACCTTTTCCACTTATGCGCTATTTGAATGCTCTCAATAAAATCAAGGGCTTGGGACCGCAAAAAATGAAAATTCTTTTGAGTTTTTTTGGTTCCGCCGAAAAAGCCTGGCAGGCCAGCCTGGCAGATTGGGAAAAAAGCGGTCTTAGTTCCAAGCTGGTTGAAAATTTCTTTCAAGAGAAGAAAAATCTGGATCCGGAACGGGAATGGGAAAAGCTTCACAAAGAAGAAATCTCTCTTATTTCTTGGAATGACCCTGACTTTCCCAAGCTTTTAAAAGAAATTCCCAGCGCGCCTTTTATTCTTTATAAAAAAGGCAATTTGGATCTCAATGCCGCCCCGCTTCTTTCCGTGGTAGGCTCTAGAAAATTTACTTCTTATGGACGTCAAGCCACTTATTCCTTGGTTCAGAATTTGGTTCGGGCGGGAATAACCATTGTCAGTGGCCTGGCTCTAGGGATTGATTCTATTGCTCACCAAAGTGCCCTGGAAGCCGGCGGAAAAACTCTGTCCGTTTTAGGCAACAGCTTAGACGAAAAAAATATTTATCCGCGGGCGAATTTAAATCTGGCCCGAGAAATCTTGGAAAATGGAGCGCTACTTAGCGATTATCCGATAGAAACCCCTGCCGGAGAATTTACTTTTCCGGCTCGCAATCGCATTATTGCCGGAATGTCATTGGGAACTTTGATCGTGGAAGCAGGAGAAGAAAGCGGCTCACTCATCACCGCCAGTTTGGCTTTAGAATTTAATCGAGAAGTTTTTTCGGTCCCGGGTTCCATTTTTTCTTCTCAATCCAAAGGAACCAATGAGCTGATTAAAAAGGGAGCCAAACTGGTTAACAGTGTTAAGGATATCCTGGAAGAACTAAATTTGGAAGAAAGTCAAACAATCCATCGTGTTTCTGTTAGCAATCCTTCCGCGGAAGAAAAAATATTACTAAAAATTCTTTCCCCCGATCCTCTTCACATTGACAATCTTTCCAAAATCTCTAAACTAGGAACAGTTGTCACGACTTCTACTCTTTCACTAATGGAAATCAAGGGTTGGGTCAAAGATATCGGCGGACAAAATTATATTTTACTTTAATAATAATTTTTCCGCTAATTTTTTTAAGCTGAAAAAATGCAACTGGTCATCGTTGAATCTCCCACCAAAGCGAAAACCATCTCCAAATTCCTCGGAAAAAAATATACCGTTAAGTCTTCCTATGGCCACATCCGCGATTTGCCGACGCGGGGCATGGGCATTGATTTGAAAAATAATTTCCAGCCTCAATACATCATTCCCGAAAAGGCGGAGAAAAGGGTTTCGGAGTTGAAAAAAATGGCTCAAAAATCGGAAAAAGTGATTCTGGCTACTGATGAAGATCGTGAAGGAGAAGCCATTTCCTGGCACCTAGCCAGCGCCTTAAATTTAAAGAATTCAGAAATTGAAAGGATCGCTTTTCATGAAATTACCAAGGAAGCCATTACCAAGGCCCTAAAAAATCCCCGCTTGATTGATCTCAATCTGGTTGATGCCCAGCAGGCCAGAAGAATTCTAGACCGGTTAGTGGGTTACGAACTCTCTCCTTTTCTTTGGAAAAAAGTCCGTCGCGGGCTAAGCGCCGGACGTGTTCAATCAGTCGCTTTGAAAATAATCGTAGAGCGGGAAAAAGAAATAAAAAATTTCCAGCCTGAAGAATACTGGTCAATTGGTGCCAAGCTTTCCACCAAAAACAAAGAGATTTTTGAAGCCAGACTACTAAAAGAAAATGGAAAGTCTCTGGGAAAAATGGGCGTAAAGAATAAGGTCCAGGCTTTAAAAATCCAGGAATTTTTGGAAAGGTCTTTCTACCAGGCCGGAGAAATAATCAGGAAGGAAATTAAAAAAACCCCGCCGCCACCCTATACCACTTCCACGCTCCAGCAGGACGCCAACAATAAATTTGGCTGGAGCGCCAAACAAACCATGGTGGTCGCGCAACAGCTTTATGAAGGAATTGCTCTGGGCGGCGAAGGTTCCCAGGGTCTAATCACCTACATGCGGACGGACAGCGTGAATCTTTCCATGGAATCTTTGCTTGCCGCCCAAAAAACGATAAAAAAAATCTTCGGAGAAGATTTTAATTTGGACACGCCCCGCTTTTTCAAAAACCAGAGTCGGGGTGCTCAAGAAGCACATGAAGCTATTCGCCCCACTTATCCGCAAAAAGATCCTGATTCCCTGAAAGCCTATTTGGATCCGCCCCAACTCAAACTTTACCGCCTCATCTGGCAAAGGATGCTGGCTTCCCAAATGAGTCCGGCAATTCTGGATTCCGTTTCCGTGGATGTTCTGGCCACTCAAAAAAAGAAGGTGGAAAACTATCTGCTTCGCGCTTCCGGCTCCACCATTAAATTTGAAGGTTTCCTGAAAATCTATCCTGAAAAGAATTTTCTCGGGGAAAACATTTTGCCCAGAATGAAAAAGGACGAAGAACTGGACTTGCTAAAAGTTCTTTCGGAACAAAAATTTACCCAGCCACCGGCCCGTTTCAGCGAAGCCGCCCTTATCAAAATTTTGGAAGAAAACGGCATTGGCCGGCCCTCCACTTACGCCCCCACGATTTCCACCCTGATCGAAAGAAATTACGTGACTAAGGACGAAAATCGAAAATTAGTTCCCCAAGAAATCGGCTTTTTGGTTTCCGACCTGCTAACAGAACATTTTGCTCAGATCGTGGACTATAAATTCACCGCTAAAATGGAGGAGGATTTGGACAAAATCGCCGAGGGAGAAAAAAAGTGGGTTCCCGTGATTGAAGAATTTTATGCCCCTTTTCACAAAAACCTGAAAGCCAAAACTAAAGAAGTCAAAAAAGAAGATTTTCAGGAAAAACTCGATCAAATTTGTCCGAAGTGCGGAGGAGACCTGGTTTACAAGTTCGGACGTTTTGGAAAATTTATTTCCTGCGCCAACTATCCAGACTGCCGCTATACCCAAAAAACCGAAGAGGAGGAGAAACTCGCCAAAGAAAACCAGGGAGAAATATGCGACCTTTGCGGTGCTCCCCTGGTGGTTAAGCGGGGCCGCTTCGGTTCCTTCCTGGGCTGCTCCAACTATCCGGAATGCAAAAATATTAAAAAAATAGAAAATAAAACGGGCGTCAAATGCCCGCAGTGCCTTAAGGGAGAAATTGTGCAAAAGAAAAGCAAGCGGGGAAAAATATTTTTCGGCTGCAACCGCTATCCTGACTGCGATTTTGCCCTTTGGAACAAACCGACCGGAGAAAGTTGTCCGCGGTGCCAATCCCTTCTGATTTTTACTCCCAAAAACACCGTCCGGTGCTCTAACAAAGAATGCGTTTTTGAAAAGTAATTTTAACTAAAAAAAGCTTTTAGAAAAAGGGCTTTTTTTATTTTCTCCTCTGGGCTCTTGGCTTATTTTCCGGTTCTTATATACTATAAATAAAGTAAGAAAATTCCCGAAAATATGAACTTAACCCTAGAGGACATATTCAAAAATCTCAAGGTTAATCTGACGCCCAAAAGAAAAGAGCTTATTGAGAACGCTTACGAATTCGCGAAAAAAGCCCACGCCGGACAAAAAAGAAAAAATGATGAAGATTATATTCAGCATTCCCTCCACACTGCCCTGAACGTAGCCCGGATCGGCATGCGTTCCAAAACCATCGCGGCCAGCTTGCTACACGATGTTCCGGAAGACACCAATGTCACCTTAAGAGAAATAGAAGAAAAATTCGGAAAAGAAATCGCTTTTATGGTAAGCGGGATCACCAAATTGGGCCGGATCAAATTGCGGGAAACCAAGGAGGAGCTTTATTTGGAAAATTTGCGTCGGATGTTTTTGGCCATGGCTTCCGATATCCGAGTCGTCATCATCAAATTGGCGGATCGGCTCCACAATATGGAAACCTTGGACCATCTGCCTCCCGAGAAACAAAAAAGGATCGCGCTGGAAACGCTGGAAGTTTTCGCCCCCATCGCCAACCGTCTGGGTATGGGCGATGTCAAAAACCGGCTGGAAGATCTTTCTTTCCAGTATCTTGATTCGGAAAATTATGATTACGTCAAAAAATTGGAAGAGCAAGAATACGGCCTGATGAAAAAAAATATTGACTTAGTGATTTCTGAGCTAAAAAAGGAACTGAAAAAGGAAAAAATTAATTTCCTAGATATTTCCGGCCGCGCCAAATCGCTTTATCGTTTTTTCCTGAAACTCAAGGACCACCAGATGGACGTAAGTAAGGTATATGATCTGGCCGGAGTTAGAATTATTGTTCCTTCCATCTCCGACTGCTACGAAACCTTGGGCATCGTGCACCGCCGCTATCATCCATTGATTGGAAGAATCAAGGATTATATTTCCCTTCCTAAGCCCAACGGCTACCAGTCAATTCATACCACTATTTTTGCACCTAAGGGAAAATTTCTGGAGGTGCAGATCCGGACGCAAAAAATGCACGACGAGTCAGAATTCGGCATTGCCGCCCACTGGATTTACAGTGAGAAAAAATCCAGTTGGCGCGATTTCTTTACTTTTGGTCGGAAACAAATAGTGCCCGAAACAGAGCTGGCTTGGGTCAGTCAACTCAAGGAGTGGCAAAACGAAATCGGAAAAGATAACAAGGATTTTTTGGAAGATTTGAAAATTGATTTTTTCAAAAATCACATTTTCGCTTTTACCCCCTTGGGAGAAATTATTGATCTCCCCGAGGAATCCACACCCATTGATTTTGCGTATCGGGTTCACAGCGAAATTGGAGACCGCGCCATCGGAGCCAAGGCGGACGGCAAACTGGTTCCTTTGGACTATAAAATCCGCAATGGCGAAGTGGTGGAAATAATCACTTCCCGCGATTTCAAAAAACCCAGCCAGGATTGGTTGAGATTCGTCAAGACCTCCATCGCGAAAAGTCATATTCGAAAAAATCTGAAAGAGTAACTGAAAATTCCGGACCAGAGCTCAAGAGCTCCCTCCCCTAACCCAGTTTCTCAACCAAACTGTCCAGTTCTTCCCGGGAGTAAAATTCAATTATAATTTTTCCTCCCTGCCCAGACTTGGAAAGTTTTATTTTTGTTCCTAATTTTCCGATTAATTTTTCTTCAATCTCTTTAAATTCCGGATCCTGGGAAACAATCCGTTTGTGAGGCCGGACTGAAATTTCCCGGGTTTTATTCTCGGTTTGTCTGACCGTCAAATTATTTTTCAAGATCAGTTCAAAAAGAGCCTTTTGTTTTTCCGGATCGGTAATGGCCAGAATGGCTTTAGCATGGCCTTCGGTGATTTTTTCTTCCCGAAGAGCTTTTTGAATTTCAGAAGGCAATTGCAGTAAGCGTAATTTATTAGCCACCGCGCTCCGGCTTTTACCCACTTTTAGAGCTATTTCTTCCTGATTCAAGCCAAATTCCTGGGAAAGCTTGGAATAGGAATTAGCTTCTTCCAGAGGATTTAAGTCATGACGCTGAATATTTTCAATAATCGCCAGTTCCAATTTTTGCTGATCGTCAGCTTCCCGAACGATTACTGGCACCTTGGTCAAGCCAGCGATCTTGGCCGCCTTCAACCTTCGCTCTCCGGCAATGAGCTCAAAAGTGCTTCCCTTTTGCGCCACCACCAATGGCTGGATGATTCCGTTCTTTTTTATGGAAGCCGCCAATTCTTTCAATTTGACTTCGTCAAAATCCTTTCTCGGTTGATGGGGATTGGCAATAATCTTAAAAATTTCAACCTCTTCCACTTTTTTCCCCTCTTCCAAAAGCGGCGGGGCGCCGGGCGCCGGCTCGATTTGACCCCCAAAATAATTATAGTCTTTTTGCGGTTGAGAAATTTTATTTTTCGGAGGAATCAGCGAAGCCAAGCCCCGCCCTAATCCAAAATTTTGAGGCATACCGTTCTTTATTTTAAATTATTAGATAGTGAAACTTTTCTGACTACTACTTTTTTCCAGCTCAAGAATTTCCCGAGCCAGATTTTTGTAAGAGCGAGCGCCTTTGGAAAAAGAATCAAAGTTGAGAATGGATTTTCCAAAGCCGGGCGCTTCCGCCAGACGGATACTCCGGGGAATCACGCTGTCAAAAACATGACCGGGAAAATGGTCCTGAACTTCTTTGACAACCTGGCGGGAAAGCCGGTTCCTTTTGTCATACATTGTCAGAAGGGCGCCCATCACTTTCAATTCCGGCTGCAGGTTTTCCTTGACCAAGTTGATCGTGTTTAAAAGCTGGCTTAGGCCTTCCAGGGCGAAATATTCGGTCTGCACCGGAATAATGACTTCGTCGCTAGCCACTAAACCGTTGATGGTCAAGAGGCCCAAGCTGGGAGGAGAATCAATAATGATAAAGTCGTAATTGGTTCGGATTTCTCTTAAGACATTGTAGAGCCGGAATTCTCGATTTTCCATATGCACCAATTCAATTCCCGCTCCGGCCAGATCCTGGGAGGAAGGAATAAGATCGTGACCCAAAGTTTCCGTTTTGAAAATTATCTTAGAAGGATGTTCGCCTAAAATCATGGAATGATAAAGGCTTTTTCCCACTTCCTGGATGTTAATGCCCAGGCCGGAAGAAGCGTTGCCCTGAGGATCCAAATCCACAAGCAAAACAAACTTACCGGCTTCGGCCAGATAGGTCGCCAGATTAATCGCCGAGGTAGTCTTGCCGACTCCTCCTTTTTGATTGACGAGAGAAATTATCTTTGCCATAATGTTCGAGTATATTATACTACATTTAGGAGGAAAAAAGAAAAATTCTGAAAAAATAAAAGGCCGCTGTGGCGGAACTGGCAGACGCGCACGACTCAAAATCGTGTGAGGTTACCCTCATATCGGTTCGACTCCGATCAGCGGCACTTATTTCGTAATTGAATTTCCTTATTCTTCGGTAAAAATGGAACCAGCCCCTGGTTCTGTTTTTTGTTAGAAAACTTTAGCTTTTTATGCTAAAATAATAACAGTTAATTTTAAATTTCAAGTTTCCCATTTTAATTAAAAAAACATTTAAAATTTAAAATTGAGAATTGAAAACTAAGTTAATGAAATACCGCATCGTCGACAAAAAACGCTTCTGTCTTTTTATCTCCCTGGTTCTGACCCTGGTAGTATTTTTAACCTTCGGACTCTTCTGGTATTTCCAAAACTCGAAACTCCAACCCCTTGATTCCCAAGAAGCTACCAGTGAGTTCTTAAACTCCCTCCAAGCTTCCAAAGAAAGCTACTTCCAAAAAGAGCCGCTTTCCACCAAAGAACTAAAGCTCCTTAAAGAAAAACAACCGGAGCTCTTTTCTTCTGCCACCCAAAGAAGAAGCGAAGCCATCGCCAAAGAACACCAGACGCTCCTTGAATCCATCTCTAAGAACCAACTCGGCCTGCCTAAAGACCGAAACCAACTCAAAGCCCTAAGTTTTC
>CAZVVG010000023.1:0-10429 GCA_964630615.1 uncultured Bdellovibrionales bacterium | reverse complement strand
GCGATTATTGAGGGAAGGAAAAGAGAAATCAAGTTAAAGGTAACTGGTCACCTAATTAAAGAGGGGGAAACGGAAGTTTTATATTCTTTTAACTAGAACTAAAACCAATCAGGGGGCTAATCCAAGAAACTATTTTGCCCCCTTTTTTATTTGACAGAAAGAAGAGATTAGCTTAAAATACAATCAATAAAAGGCCCCAGGGGGCTTTTAAAAAACCTTATTTTTATGAACAAAATCACTCAATTTCTGCGGGAAGCCAAGGAAGAGCTTTTCAAGGTAAACTGGCCAACCAAAAAGCAGACCGTCAATTATACGCTGATTGTCATCGGAATTAGCATCGCGGTGGCGGTTTTTCTGGGAGGTTGGGATTATTTTTTCGGGCAAATATTAAAAACTTACATTTTAAAGTAAAAAAATGGCCAAGCAAACCCAACATCACGGCCGAGCGTGGTACGTGATTCATACCTACAGCGGCTACGAAGACAATGTTGCCAGAAACCTCAAGCAAAGAATTGAATCCATGGATATGCAGGATTTAATTTTTGAAGTGATGGTTCCGATTGAAAAGAAAATCAAGATTAAGGCCGGTAAACGAACGGTCGTGGAAGAAAAAATTTATCCGGGTTACGTTTTGGTTGAAATGGTGGTAACGGACGCTTCCTGGTACGTGGTCCGCAACACACCCAATGTAACGGGCTTTATTGGCCTAGGAACCACTCCGACGCCGGTCAATTTGAATGAGATTGAAACTTTGAAAAAGAGAATGGGTGTTACCGAGCCAAAGTATAAAATTGATGTTAAGGTTGGCGATCCGGTAAAAATTACGGACGGACCTTTCAAGGATTTTGACGGAAAAGTCAGCGAAGTAGACGAAGGCAAAGGAAAAATAAAGGTTTTTGTCTCTATTTTCGGCCGGGAAACTCCAGTTGAGTTGGATTTTTTGCAGGTTAATAAGATATAAAATAAGAAAGGAAACGGATTAAAATTTTAATAATATAAGATTCTAACAGTTTCGGATTAAGAACACTTTTTTATTTTTTAGATTTAATTAGCAAATTATAATTTTATGGCAAAAAAAATTAAGACGATTATCAAGCTACAAATTCCCGCGGGCAAGGCTAATCCAGCTCCGCCGATTGGTCCGGCCCTAGGTCAACACGGACTTAATATCCAGGAATTTTGCGTTAAGTTCAACGAAGCCACCAAGGAGCAAGGAGAGAACATTATTCCGGCAGAAATCACCATTTACGAAGACCGAACTTTTACTTTTATTCTGAAAACTCCGCCCGCTTCTGATCTTCTGCGGAAGGCGGCCAAAGTGGAAAAGGGATCAGGAAATCCCCTGAAAAATAAAATCGCGAAAATCAGTCCAGCGCAGTTACGAGAAATTGCCGAGAAAAAAATGCCGGATTTGAACGCCAATGAGATTGAAGAGGCCGAGAAGATTATCGCCGGAACAGCGCGGAGCATGGGCATAGAGATAAAGTAAAGTCAATAATAAAATTTAATTTGCGGGAGTTTCTTTTTGAGAAACGCTAAAACCGCGAAAAAATATGTTTAGAGGAAAAAAATATCGAAAACTCGCCGAAAAAATTGAAAAAAACCAGTTGTATTCAATTGAAGAGGCGGTGAAGATCATCAAGGAAAACCCACTGGCGAATTTTGACGAATCTCTCGAGGTTCACTTGAAAACTAGCATTGATGCAAAAAAAGGCGATCAACAAGTGAGAGGCACGGTGATTTTACCTCACGGGACGGGAAAAACTAAGCGAGTGGCCGTAATCACTTCTACGCAAGCCGAACAAGCCAAAAGAGCCGGCGCCGATCTTATCGGTGGGGAGGAATTGATTGAAAAATTGGCCAAGAAAATTAACTTTGATATTTTAGTGGCCACTCCGGAAATGATGCCAAAATTGGCCAAGGTGGCGAAAATTTTAGGACCCAAGGGGCTCATGCCCAATCCTAAATCGGAAACCGTAACGGCCAAGGTAGAAGAAACGGTGACAGCTTTAAAAAAAGGGAAAGCCGCTTTTAAAAATGACGATACGGGGAATCTCCATCAGGTGGTGGGAAAGATTTCTTTTACCCAAGAACAACTGACCCAAAACATTCGAACTTTTTTGGCCAGCGTGGAGAAAGCCAAACCTTCCGGCTTAAAAGGAAAGTTTATTAGCCGAGCCTTTGTTTGCTCCACAATGGGAAAAAGTTTGAAAATCAATGTATAATTTCTAAAAGACGCCTAAGCGTCTTTTAGAATCAGAAACTTCTCTTAACATAAATAAAAATAATCAAAGAAAGCCGTTATGAAGAAGGACAAAAGAAAAGATTACTTTAGCTGGGATGAGACTTTCATGCAAATTTGCAAGGTAATTTCTCAAAGATCCAAAGATCCCAACACTCAAAGTGGAGCCTGTCTGGTGGACGGTCGCAATATTATAATTGGTTTAGGCTACAATGGCTTTCCCCGAGGCTGCTCGGATGATAAATTGCCCTGGAAAAGAGAAGGCGCTTTTTGCGAAAAGAAATACGCTTTTGTCGTTCACGCGGAAGAGAATGCTATTTTAAACACCAATGCGGTTACCGAAGGCGCTAAGCTTTATTGCACCCTTTTTCCCTGCAATGAATGCGTTAAAATTATTATTCAAAAAGGTATAAAAGAGGTAGTTTACGAAAGTGACAAATATCATCAAGAGGAGGCCTGGCAAGCGGCCCGGCAAATGCTGAAATTGGCCGGAGTCAAATACCGGCAATATGTTCCCGAGTATAAAATAAAGTTTAAAAGAAATTGATGAAAAAAGTTATTTTTGGCCTGACTGGAGAAATGGCTAGCGGAAAGGGAACAGTTGCTCAATACTTAACCAAGAAATACGGCGGAAACTCTCACCGCTTCTCCACGATTCTTAGAGACCTGACTAAGCGCTTGTATCTTGAAGAAAGTCGAGAAAATCTGCAAAAAATTTCAAAAAGCTTGAGGAAAGATTTTGGCGAAGATCTTTTCTCAAAAATAATTTTTCAGGACGTGAAAAAAGACCGGTATCCGATAATCGTGATTGATGGAGTTAGGCGCTTGGCGGACATAAAATATCTCAACACTCTCCCTCATTTTTATTTAATTTACATTGAGGCTGAACTAGAAAAACGTTTCTTAAGAACTCGGCTCCGTCAGGAAAATTCTGATGATGCTGCTAAAACACTCTCAGAATTCAAGAAGGAACAATTGCAAGAAGCCGAACTTCAGATCAAAAGCCTCAAAGCTAAGGCGGATTTTGTGATTGACAACAACGGAAGTCGGGAAGATCTTTATTTTCAAATTGATCAAATCGTTAAAGCGAACCAAGAGTAACTTTATTCAAAATTGGCATGAAAAAGATATTCATCTACGATGAATTGGAGCCGCAAGACAACGCAATGTTGCAGGCTCTTTATTCCCGGAGTCCTTTGAGCGTGAAAAAACATGTGGCTAAGGTCAAAAAAACCGGTTCGGGAAAATTTATGGAAAAGTTTTATGTGGGTTACGGTCACTCTAGCATCGCCGATTGCGGCAGCACGACTATTTTTATTGAAAAAATAAGCATTTTGGCGGACAAGGCGATCCAGGATTGGCCGCTTTACGCGGGTCAGGAAACCAGCACGCGTTATGTGGATATGTCTCACCAGCCGGTCCTAGATCCTGTTGGCAGCTCTTTGTCTAAAAAAATCATTAGCCAGTGGATGAATTTTTATTTAAGCAGCCAAGAGGCTGTTCTCCAGCACTTAAGAGAAAAATATCCTAAACAAAAAGAAGAGAAAGAAGAAGTCTACGAAAAGGCGATTCAAGCTCGCTCCTTTGATATTCTCCGGGGCTTTTTGCCGGCGGGTCTCACTACTCAACTTTCCTGGCACACCAACCTGCGTCAAGCTCACGATAAGTTGGTTCTAATGCGGCATCATCCACTTCTGGAAGTCGCCCAGCTGGGAAAACTCATTCTTAACAAGCTAAAAAAGAAATATCCTCAAAGTTTCGGTCATATAGCTAATAAGGAGCAGGAACGCTACCGAGAATTTCTGATGAGAAAATATAATTACTTTTGCCCCTTGAAGCATCCAAATTTTAGAATAACCACCTCTCTTAGCCACCAAAAACTTAAAGTTTATCAGGAGATTTTTAAGCAGCGTCCGGAAAAAACCAGTTTACCGAACTTTTTAGCGGAACTGGGAAATGTGACTTTTGACTTTCTTTTGGATTTCGGTTCCTTTCGCGATATCCAGCGTCACCGCAACGGTATTTGTCGTATGCCGCTGCTGACCACGCGTTATGGATTTAATCCGTGGTATTTGGAGCAACTCCCTTCAAAAACCAAAAGAGAAGCGAAAAAACTTATTTCGAAGCAAAGCCAGTTGATCGCTTCAATGAAAACGGATTCGCTGACTCGCCAGTATTACGTGGCCTTAGGTTTCAATGTGCCTGGCCGGGTAACTTATGGATTGCCTGCCGCGGCCTATGTAATTGAACTGCGTTCTGGGAAAACGGTTCATCCGACGCTCAGGAAAGTGGCGAAGAGGATGAGAGAGTCGCTGCTCAAACTTTTTCCCGAGATCAAATTGCACTGCGATCTGAGCCGGGATGACTGGGACATCAGACGCGGGCTACAGGATATAACCGAAAAAAAATAATTTTATGCCAAGAAAAGAAACTGGAAAATTGATTGCTATCTATGGAATTAACGGAATTGGAAAAACCGTACAGACAGAAAAACTAGTTGAATTTTTAATCCGCCAAGGAAAAAAAGCTAGTCGTTTGAAATATCCGATTTACGATCTCAAACCGGAAGGCCCCTTTATTTATCAGTATCTTCGGGAGCCCCAGTTTCGCGCTCAAAACGAATTGACAACCGACGAGCTTCAGAAAAAGTATGCTCTCAACAGAAAAAGATATGAAAAAAAACTCAAAGACAGACTCCGAAAGGGGGAATGGATTGTAGCCGAAGACTACATTGGAACAGGGATTGCCTGGGGATTAACCTGGGGAGGGAATCTGGAATATTTGGAAAAAATAAACGATAAACTGCTTAAGGAAGACCTGGCAATCTTAATGCACGGGGAGAGATTTTCCACGGCTATTGAAAAAGATCATCGCAACGAAATGGAACCAGAAAGACTGAAAATTTGCAAAAATTTTCACGTTCTTTTGGCCGGGAGATACGCTTGGAAAATAGTCTCGGCTAATCAAAGCGTAGAGAAGGTCCATCAGAAAATAATCCGAATAGTAAAAAAGATAATTTAACCTTTATGCGTTTTAGCGATTATCAAAAAAAGTCAAGAAAAACCGCTATCTATCCCGAAGTGGGAAAGAATTTTGTTTATCCAACGCTCGGACTGGCTGGCGAAGCGGGCGAGGTGGCGGAAAAAATAAAGAAAGTTATCCGAGATAACCAGGGCATCGTCGGAAAAGAAAACCAAGAACTTATTAAAAAAGAGTTGGGTGATGTGCTTTGGTACGTAAGCCAACTAGCTTCGGAACTGGGTCTTTCCCTGGAAGAAATAGCCACTTGCAATCTGGACAAGCTCTATTCTAGAATGAAAAGAGGAAAACTGGGGGGAAGTGGCGATAAAAGGTAAAATCAGTCAAGAAAATGAAACAATATAAAGTGACTATCGGCATGGAGATTCATGTCGAGCTCAAAACTAAATCAAAAATGTTTTGCCCGTGTCAGAATGATTTAGGCCTGGAAAAGAAGCCTAATTCTCACATTTGCCCGGTTTGTACCGGACAGCCGGGAACCTTGCCTGTTCCCAATCAAGAGGCGATAAAATTTGTTCAATTAGCTGGCCAGGCTTTGAATTGCGCACTCCAGCCAAAATCAAAATTTGACCGTAAAAATTATTTTTATCCGGACATTCCCAAGGGTTATCAGATTTCTCAATACGACCAACCTTTGTGCTTAGGAGGGCAAATCACTCTCCAGATTGGTCCCAAGGAAAAAATCATTGGGATTACCAGAATTCACCTGGAAGAAGACACGGGAAAACTGCTGCACCCAAAGGGTGCCGACTACTCGTTGATTGATTTTAATCGCTCCGGGGTCCCACTGATGGAATTGGTGACAGAGCCGGATCTTGAAAGCGGAAAGGAGGCTCGGATTTTTTGTCAAAAACTCCAGCAAATTTTCCGTTATTTGGAAATTTCAGACGCGGATATGGAAAAAGGCCAAATGCGCTGTGAGGTAAACCTTTCTCTTTATCCAGTAGGGAAGGACCGCTTGAGCGGAACCAAGGTGGAACTAAAAAATATCAATTCTTTCAAGTTCGTGGAAAAAGCGATTGACTACGAAATTCAGCGGCAGAAAAAACTTCTGGAAGAAGGCGATAAAATTATTCAGGAAACCCGCGGTTATGATAGCGCTCAGGGTATTACGGTTTCCCAACGGAGCAAGGAATCGGCTCATGATTATCGCTACTTTCCGGAACCAGATATTCCCCCGATGGAATTTTCCGAGGACTATCTAGAAAAGCTTAGGAGGAATTTCCCGGAAATGCCGGAAGAAAAAAAGAAAAGACTAATTGTGGAGTACGGAATTTCCGAGGATACGGTTGAGGTAATTATTAGTGACAAACACTTGGCCGCCTATTTTGAAGAAGTGGTTTCGGAAATCAAAGAAAAAATAAACTGTCAGGAATTTGTGGCGGAAGAAAAAAAATGTCTGAAATTGGCTTCTAATTATCTGGTTAGTGAGCTGCAAAAGCATTTAATAAAAAATAATCAATCGGTAAAAGAAATCAAAATCACTCCCGAGAACTATGCGGAATTAGTAGTAATTGTGGCGAGCGGAAAAATAAATTCCAGCGCGGCGCAGAAAGTTTTGGAGACAATGTATCAGACGGGCGGCGACCCCTCGCAAATTATTGAGGAAAAAGGGTTGCTTCAACTTGACGATACCGAAGCGTTAAAAGAAATTGTCGAAAGAGTGCTGGCTCAAAACGAGGCTTCAATTGAAGATTACAAACAGGGAAAGATAAATGCCTTACAATTTCTTATTGGTCAGATTATGAAAGAATCCCGAGGAAAAGCCAATCCGCAAAAAGTGGCGGAAATTTTAAAAAATAAATTAACAAATTAAATTTACCCAATTAAAAAAGATACTGGGTATAAATTTAAAAGAGTAAAAACACATGGGAGAAATTATGAAAGTTGATTTTTCAAAAGAAAAAATTCCCAAAGTTGAATATATAGGCGGAAGTAAAGCAAAAAACGAATTCGAAGAAAAGGAAGAGGGTGTTTATTTTAGAATAATAGAGATACTTAGAGCTAAATTAAAATTTGATTCGGGAACAGAGAGAAGGGAAAAAGAGATTGAAAAAATAGTCAAAAGAGACCGGAAAAAAATAGAAAAAGAGTGGAGAGATTTATGTATGTTTTGGGATAAAAATAATTATTTTTTAGATCCAGAAAGGAGAGAGGAGAAGCTAGCCGATGTTTTGGCTTTGAAAATAGTCGAAGAATTGAAAAGAAATAAAATTTAAAAAATAAATTTTTGGACAGCCATAGGAACCTCTTTTTTATCAGATAACCATTTTATTCTTGAATCTCTCTTGAACCAAGTCATCTGGCGCTTGGCGTAGTGGAGAATATCAAAATATAATTTAGCTTCCATTTCTTCACGGCTAATTTTACGCTGTAGAAAGTAGGCAATCCAACGAAATTCCAGGCCTAAATTTTCCAATCTTTTCCAGCTGACGCCATATTTTTTATGTAAATTTTCTACTTCTTTGATCATTCCCGCTTGCAAACGTTTTTGCAAGCGTTTTTTGATATTTGCCCGCAATTTTATCTTGGGGAGGTCGATTCCGATTTGTAAGAATTTTATCCCTTTCCAACTCTCTTCTTGAAAAGGGGGGAGAGTCGGTACTTTTCCAATTGCTTCACAAATTTCAATGGCGCGAATAAGGCGAACCTTGTTTTTGGAATCGATATTTTCAGCTCTTTTGGTATCTAATTTTTTAAGCAAGGAAAAAAGCTTTTGAACACTAAATTTATTTAAGCGGGCTCTTAATTTCCAATTTGGTTTTACTTCTGGAAAGACAATATTGTCTATTAGAGCTTTAATCCAAAATCCAGTCCCGCCGCAAATTATGGGCAGCTTATTTTTTTTAATTATGTAATTAATTACATAATTCGCATCACGTTGAAATTTAACTACGGTATAGTTAGTCCGAAGGCTGGCAATATTAATTAAATAATGAGGTACGCCTTTGGAAATTAAGACAGAATAATTTTTAGGTCCAATTTTTCGCTTTATTTCTCCAGCCCGATCGGGCTTAACTTTTCCGGTTGTTAAATTAGCGTGGCGGTAAATCTGCCGGCTGTCGGCGGAAATAATTTCACCGTTAAATTTTTGAGCAAGATAAATTGCCATATCCGATTTTCCGGATGCGGTTGGCCCAAGAAGTACTATAATTTTTTTTAATAATTTGCCTCTAGATTCCATGGATTAGCTTTAGTTATTGTCGCTTTTATAATTTTTCCAACCAAATTTTTCTTAGCTGATATTACTTTCACATTTTTCAGAGTGCGGGTGTGGCCATAGTAAGTTTTGTTTTCTTTTTTATCAACTAAAACTTCTAAGATTTTTCTTAAGTATTTTTGATTATTGGTGTCAGCAGTTTTTTTGAGAATTTCGTTAAGAAATTTTTCCCGACACTTCTTTTCTTTTTTGGAAACAGTCTCTTTCATTTTTTGGGCGGCTGTCTCTGGGCGTGGAGCGTATTGACCGAAATAGACCATATCAAAACTCACCTTGTTCCTAATTTTTGCTGAACCCAAAAATTGTTTCTTGGTTTCACCTGGAAAGCCGATAATGATATCCGAAGTGAGAGAGTATAATTTCTGGGGTTTGTTTTTTTGAAAGCTGGCTTTGATTTTTTTAATCAGTCTCAGATAATAATTGGTCGTATAATGACGATTCATTTTTTCTAGGATTTTGTCGGCGCCGGATTGGAGAGGAAGATGAATATGTTCGCAAACTTTTTCAAGTCGGGTAACCGTTTCGATCAATTCTTCGGAAAAATCTTTCGGATGGTTGCTCAGGAAGTTGATCCAAAAATTACCTGGGAGCGCATTGATTTTTTTAAGGAGTTGGGGAAAAGTTAAAGTCCGTTTTCTCAATTTCAAGCTTTTTATTCCGCAATAGGAATTTACATTTTGTCCCAATAGGATTATTTCTTTGTAACCCTTCTTTATTAACTCTCGAATTTCTTTTATTATCTCGTCGGCTGGCCGGGAATACTCTCGTCCGCGGGCAGAGGGAACGACGCAATAGGAGCAAAAATTATTACATCCGGTCATAATCGGAACATAAGCCTGGAAGGAACTTTCGGGCGCAGAAGGAAAAGACAGGTAGGAGGGACAATTATTTTTATCCCCAGGCGAATTATTTTTATTTTCCGATTGAGCCTGAAAAAGTTTCAATCTTTTCGCTTGGAAAAATTCGTTTATGGAAAGAAATAACCCCACCTTCTTTTTGAGTCGGTTTTGCACATCTTTCCGTTTAGCTAAACAGCCGGTTAGAATAATTTTTTTCTGGGGAAAATTTTTCCAGAGATTGTGAATAAAGCCGTAAACCCGGTCTTCAGCCATCTGGCGGACAGAACAGGAATTCACCACGACTAAATTTGCTTCTTTTAGCTCCGAAGCCTTTTTCAAGCCTTTTTTTTCGAGAAAATAAGCAATTTTTTCACTGTCAGAAATATTCATCTGGCAGCCAAAAGTTTTGATGAAATATTTCATTAGACTATTTCCTTGTTCGAATTTCCTCCTCTATCTGCTTAATCAATTCTTCTATCTTTAGCGCGGATTGACCTCCTTGGTGCCTTTTTCGTACTGCGACCAAGGCGGAATTTTCTTCCTTCTCACCGACGACCAGCAAATAAGGAATTTTTTGTTTTTCCGCTTCGCGAATTCTTTTTCCTAAAGATTCATCGGAATCATTGATCTCTGTGCGGATTTCCTTATCTTTGAGTTTTGCGGCAACCACTTCTGCGTACGAATTAAATTTCTTTGAAATTGGAATAATTACGGCTTGAACTGGAGATAACCAAAGAGGAAAAGCTCCGGCGTAATGCTCAATTAAGACGCCTAAAAACCTTTCAAAAGAACCAAAGAGCGCTCGATGCAAAACATAGGGTCTTTCTTTTTTTCCCTCTTCATTGATAAAGTTCATATCGAAACGTTCCGGTAAATTGAAATCAAATTGTAAAGTAGAGCATTGCCATTCTCGGCCCAGACAGTCTTTTATTTTATAATCAAGTTTCGGCCCGTAAAAGGCAGCTTCCCCGACTTGTTTTTCGTAGGCCAAATTTTGCTCTTGGGCAACCTCTTCCAGGACTTTTTGAGTGAAGCGCCAGCCTTCATCATTTCCGGCATACTTAACTTTATCATGAGGATTTCTTAGGG
>CAZVVG010000022.1:0-10927 GCA_964630615.1 uncultured Bdellovibrionales bacterium | reverse complement strand
TCCGCTTCGCCTGGGAAATTTGGAAAGACCAGCCAGATGCTCTTTGGATGCCGATTCAGGCTTTACCGATTTTCCGCCGCGCAAATTTAAAAACCGTCATCACTATCCATGATCTCGCGTTTAAGTATTTTCCTGAAGATTTTAAGCTAAAAGATTTTTATAAAATTGATTCTTTTTCCGATTACGCTATCCGGCAAGCGGATAAGATTATCGCAATTTCCGAATCAACGAAAAACGACATCCTGAAATTTTATCCGGAAGTGCCGGCGGAAAAAGTTCGAGTGATTTATCACGGCTTTGATCCGGATCTTTTTTCCCAGCCACGGAATTTGGACCAGGAAAGACTTCTCAAAGAAAAGCATAAAATAACGGGGGATTATATTTTATACACGGGGGCGATCCAGCCGCGTAAAAACATCGGATTACTGATTGAAGCTTTTGAAATTTTACAGGCAAAGGGCGCATTTCAAGGAGATTTGGTTTTGGCCGGAGAAAAAGCCTGGCTTTCAGAAAATACCCTGAAAAAAGCTCAAAATAGTCGTTTTTCTTCTCACATAAAATTGCTCGGAAAAGTCAAATTTGGTGACTTAGGGATTCTTTACCGAGGGGCTAGTCTCTTTGCCTTCCCCTCGCTTTATGAAGGCTTCGGACTTCCAATTTTAGAAGCTTTTGCCTCTCAAATTCCGGTGCTTTGCGCTTCCAATTCCAGCCTTCCAGAAGTGGCGGGTAAAGCCGCTTTTTATTTTGAAAACAATAACGCCCAAGCCCTAGCCGAACAAATAGAGCGTATTCTGAAAAATCCAGAATTAAAAAAAGACCTGATCGAGAAAGGCCGCCAACAGCTCCAAAAATTTTCCTGGGAAAAATGCGCCCAGGAAACTTTGAATTTTATTAAAAGCTAACTTTCTCTTTTTTGAATCAAAATGAAAATTAAACAACCAGCGAAAGCGGAAAAAAGAGAAAGGATTATCCCCAAAAAAAGAGAGAGCCTCAAAACACTATTAAAAACAAATATAAACAAAACTAGGAAGACGAAAAGGGCTTCTTTTTTATTGAGGGCGAGAGCCTCTTTAGAATTGTCCAAAATTCCGGTTTTTTCTTTGAGCCAATTAATTAAGAAAACGTTAAGCACCAATAATAAAGCTGGCAGCCAAAGCCCCAAGCGACTGGAAACCAATCCGGGTAAAACACTTTCGGCCAGTAAGGAAAAGAAAAAAAGAATTATAAGGATAAAAAGTGATTCGTGCAATAATTTTAGGGCAATCAGCTGAAAATTTTTACTGAGGGTTATTTTGGGTCGCATAATTTTTCTTGATACTAGAAAGGATTTCCCGAAAATTATTATTTAAATTTTTCAGACTATAATCCTTTCTTAGTTTAACCTTGAGTTCGTCCGTCCGAAAGTCCTCCTTGGCCACAAATCTAAATTCATAATCTTTACCCTTGAGGGCTTCGAGCTTGGATATCTCGGCCTGACAAAAGTATTTTTTCAGGCTAAATCTCTTTTTCTTAACTTGGCATTTCTCATTAAGCTCCAAACTTTCCGAGTCAAAAATAATCGGACTCTTTTTTAGCCAAGAGCTAGCGATTTGAAAAGAACCCAGGGGCCTCTTCTCGTCTTCCTCTATCAAAAAATATAAGTCTTTTTCCAAAGAGTAAAAAATTGTTCCCGAAGGATGAGGACTGCTAAGATTCATAAGCTTTTGTTTCTCATAGAAAGAAATTTCATCGCCGGAAACCGGAATTACGTCATCCCAGTTATAGCCAAAAGCTTCAAAAGTAACAAAATTATCAATGGGAAAAAGCTTTTTCCCGCTCACCACAAAAACGGATTCCCCGTAAGAAAGCAGGGATCCATCGCTAAATCCGACAGCTTCTTCACTAAGAATCTTGCCCACTAAAAAGTCCGGCTTCTTTTCCACCGTCCAAGTTTCCGGATAACGACTCAAAAAAGCTTCGAGACTCAAGAATTTTTTCAAAACTCCTCCTTCACTCTGCATAAAAAAATCATTTCCGATTTTAAAAAGAGAATTTTCTGGGTAGCCTTCTTTATCCGAAGTAATTTTTTCTCCTTCCAGATTTAAGGCTAGCTCTTCCTGGTTAACTTCCCAGAAGTTTTCCGGATCCAAACCTAAGGTAAAAACAAGATTGCGATCCCTAAACTCTCTAGTCTTTCCCTGGGAAACGATAAAATAATTGCTCGAGTTGGTTTTGAGAAGAGCGCCATCCTGAAAACCCAAAACTTTCCCTTCTGGGTAAAAAAGAGCTTTATAACCCTTACGAATGGAAATCTCACCTAAAATCGGAAGGGACAACATTTTTCTTAAGGCCAATTCAACTTGAGTTTTGGAAAAAGAACCTGGCAAAGAGGTAAAAAAGTAATTTTCTTCCCCGGCTTTGAATTTCCCCAAATTAACAAAATTTCCTTGAGGATCAGTAATGTCCGTAATTGTGTTTTTAGTGGAATTAGGATTAAGGAAGGAGAAGGAAAAAATTCGCACCGGAAAAGCGATAGAAAAAAACAAGAAAGACACCCCCAAAAAAGAAAGAAGGTAGAGTCCACCTCTTAGTAATTTATAGGTTGGCTGGCTTTCTTTTGGGATAATTATTTCTTTGGTTAAATCAAAACGCATTAATTTATTTTTCTAATTTATAGATGCTACCTTTTTGCAAAAAATTTTTCACTTTGGGAAGAGTTATTTTTGCTTTTTCTAGTCGGTTTTTTTCCACGGTTTGCTCTTCAAGTCTTTCTCCCCAAATTTCATAATCTTTAACATAACTAATCCGCCCTGTCAATTCTTCTGTGTAAAAAGGAAGTTTTCCTTGCGGAATAATAAGATATACGTTGGAGAATTTTTTTTGGTCAATTTGAAAAATATCTTCCGGATTAAAAAAATAGACTGCCTGTTTTCCAAAAATAAAACTCAGTGGACCCGTCATCATTGACCAGCCGCTACCCGTTGCTTCCCGATCCACCAAAATCAAATCCTCTTTGGAAAAATTACGGCTGATTTCAGCAACCTGCGAGAACAGCTCTTTTTCGGGAGTAAATTTCAAAAGAGGAAAAGCCACCCACAGGTTTCCTAAAAAAAATAATCCGACGACTCCATAGAAAAAACTCTTTTTTTGAAAAATGGATTCAAAAAAGAAAACGGAGTAGAGAATAGCGGCTGGAATTACTGAAAAAGAAAAACGGCGCAACATCCAAGGATGATCCAGGGAAATTCCCGGTTGGATTAGGTAGAAAAAGGTCGGAACCACAACCAAAAAGGGGATGAGGTGAAGAAATTTTTTTCTGAGGATTAAAAGGATGACTCCCAAAAAAGAAAAGGCAATGAATCCGAGGAGTAAATAATTATTCAGAATCTTTAGCACGTAAAAAAACAGGGAGAGGGGTTGAACACTGGTAACTTCTCGCTGAATAAAAATTAACGGCTTGGCCATTCCCTTAGCCAGTTCCCAATAAGCCGGCTGATTAAGAACAAAGCTCCAGAGAAAAGTCATGAAGATCAAAAAAAGAACTAGACTATTTTTTCCGGAAAAAATCGTCGCTAACGATTTCTTCTCTTTTCTTGCGTAAAAGAGCAGAATAATCCCTATCATCAGAAGAAAAAACCAGCCTTCTACCCGGACAAAAATTAAGAGGCCAAAGGAAATCAGCGTGTAAAAAAGACAGTTTTCTTCCTTCTTTTGGAAAAAAATCAAAAGTTGCAGTAAGCCGAACCATAAAAGTGCCCAAGCCAGATTTTCACTCAGAGTAAATTTTATAAACCAGGAAAAAATAAAAGTGCTTAACACTAAAAAGAGAGAGGCAAAAGCCGGACCAAAATCCAAAAAGCGCCGCACCACCAGGTAAAAAGAAGCCAGAAAAACAAAAAAACTCAACCCGTTAGCCAGGGCAAATCCCTTGAGTCCCAGAAGGGAAAAAAAGGCGGCCAACCAAGAAATATAGCCCGGGAAAAACTGAGTCATCAATTCACCCTGAGACGTGTAATTGAAGCCAGGGAAATTCAACGCTCTTCCGGGACCGTAAATTTTAAAAAATTCTTCGGAAGCCGGAAAAGAAAAGGCGAGACTTTTATTCTGAACCAAGCGAATGGCGGCTTCACTGAGCGAGCCCTGGTCCCGACCAGAAAAAATTGTTGGCGCTGACCAAAGAGAAAAAAAGACCACGCTCACAAGTAGGAGACCGCTTATCAAAAAAAATTCACTTTTCCAAAAATTACCGCTTTTTTCCCTTTCCCTGACCAGCCGGTAAAAAAAATAAGCTAAACCCAGGAGAAGATAAGCGCCAATCAGGGGAGTCCAAAAAAAACCCATAAGAGCGAGCCAGAGACTGAACCAGCCCAATCCCAGGCAAAAAATCAAAGTACCGAGAGAGAAAAACTGGATTTGTTTGGAATTAACTTGAGCTATTTTCATTTCTTTATCATAAAACAAAAAAAGGGTTTTGCAAAATATTTTTTTTAAGTTAAAATAGGGATTATTGGGAAAATATTAAGCGGATTCCAAGAGGAAGTCAGAGCCAACTAATTTTAATTGAAAAAGAGAGAAATTTTCTGACTTTCGGGTTTTTTATTTAATTTAATGAGGGAAAATATTCTTAGAAAAATCAGAGAATTTTTCACCAATTTAAAAAAAAGAAGGGGAATCTTTATCGGGGTTTTGGTTTTTTTTGCCTTGCTGGGCAGTGGTTTTTTTATCTTTTCTCAAATTGACCTGAAGCTTAACAAGAAAGCCCTGGTTCTTTTTTCTCTTTCCACCGCCGATAAGCTATCCCGTTTTTTGCCCGTAGAAGAGGATGAAAAAAAAGAATTAGAAGTGGTTAATAAGCTGGTGGAAAAATTTACCCAGAATGACAACCAAGAAAAACGTTTCCTAATTCTTTTGCAAAATAACTACGAATTACGCCCAGGCGGGGGATTTTTAGGTCAATATGCGGTTCTTAAGACAAAAAATGGGGAAGTTACCTCGCTTTTCGTTGAAGACGCAAACCTTCTAGATCAAAGAATAACCGCTAAAATTCCCGCCCCTTATCCCTTTCAAAGAATGATGGGAACCAAAAAATGGAAATTCAGAGATGCGAATTTTTCTCCCGACTTCGCGCTAAACGCAGAAAAGGTAAAATACTTTTTCCGCTTAGCCGGGGGTAACAGCAATTTTGACGGAGTCATCGCGGTCAACACCGACGTTTTTAATGATCTTCTGGGTCTAACCGGTCCGCTTTCCGTTCCGGGCTATCCAGGCATCTATACGTCCGAAGACGGAGCCTGGAAACTGGAGGAGCAGGTAGAAAAACCTTATCTCTTCAATGAAACCCTGGACACGCAGAATCGCAAAAATATCCTCAAAAAAATGGCACCTTTGATAGTTGAGAAACTTATGAAAATTAAGAATATCCCTAAAATCGCGGAGTTATTTCACCAGGAAATGAAAAACAAGAATATTATGCTAAATTTTTCCGATCCAGAGCTCCAGGCTTTGGTGGAAAGCGTTTATTGGGACGGGAAAGTTTCCCAAGATTGGAATTCCGATTATCTCATGGTTGTGGACGCAAATATGGGGGCCCTGAAATCCGACTATTATATCCGGCGGGAGCTCTCTTACGAAGTTGACCTCACTGGGGAAAAACCAACCGCCACACTCAATATTCTTTACCGCCATACCGCCACCCACGGCGATTGGAGAACAAGTGATTATCATACCTACCTTAGAGTTTTTGTTCCTCAGGGATCTCAGCTCCTGGAAAAAGAAATGGTGGGCGCGGCCAATTCAGGAGAAGAGTTGGGAAAATCTTTTTTCGGCTTCATTGCTCACACCTTAATAAACCAGGAAACCCAAGCCCGAATAAAGTATGAATTGCCGGAAAGACTGAAAAACGAAGAATATCGCCTCTTAGTTCAAAAGCAGTCCGGCATAGGAAACCTGCCGCTCAAGATAAAAGTAAAAACCGCAGCCGGAGAGTTTTTTCAGGAAGCGATTCTTAAAAATGACCTAAAATTCGAATTTTCTCAAAACTAAGTTTTAACTTTCTAAAAGAAGATGACGGAAACAATTTTATGGACCAGTTTAAGCGTCTTAATTGTTAGTCTTGTTTCTTTAGTTGGAATTCTGAGTTTGTTTTTTCATCCACAAAGACTGGAAAAAATTCTCATTTATCTTGTTAGTCTAGCCGCCGGAACACTTTTAGGTGACGCCTTTTTTCATCTTCTTCCTAGCGCTTTTCAGACAGGAAACGAAAACATATTATCGGCTTCTTTTTCCGTGCTCGCCGGAATTCTTTGTTTTTTTATTTTAGAAAAAATAATTCACTGGCGGCATTGTCATCGGGTCGCTTCCGAAAAACACCCCCATCCTTTTTCCTACGTAATTCTCTTTGGAGACGGACTTCACAACTTCATTGACGGAGCCATCATTGCTGCCGGCTTTATTTTAAGCTTTCCGGCAGGTCTGGCCACAACGCTCGCTGTTATCCTTCATGAAATTCCTCAAGAAATTGGGGATTTTGGATCTTTAGTTTATGGAGGTTTTTCTCGAAAGAAAGCCCTCTGGCTCAATTTTTTAACCGCCTTGGTTTCTTTTTTAGGAGCCGGAATAGTTTTGGCCTTAAATTTTCAGCTGGAAAATCTTGAAAAATTCCTTGTGCCTTTTGCCGCCGGTGGCTTCATTTACATAGCGAGTACGGACCTTATTCCGGAATTACATAAGGATACCCGGATCCGGATAACGTTGGGCCAATTGCTGGCAATTTTTGTCGGGATTGGGCTCATGCTACTCATCACCTTCCTTGAATAAGTAAACTAAAATGAAAGAATTGCAAAATAAACTAAAAAATTTATCCGAAAGATTTTTTCAGCTTTTTTCTTGGCAGGAAATATCCAAAAAGAAAGTTTCTCTTGCCGCTTTGGAAAAAAAATCAACCGCCGCGGACTTTTGGAAGGATGCGACCCAAGCCTCCGGCCTAATGCGGGAAATTTCCGACCTCCAATCGGAAATCTCCGACTTTGAAAAATTGGCTCAAGAATTAAAAGAAAGTGAGGAATTTTTAAACCTTATGACCACGGAAAAGTTTTCTCAAAAAGAAGCTCAGGAGTTTGAGAAAAAAATCAAGGAACTGGAAAAAAGGGTTGGCCAGCTAGAATTCCAAAAGTCTTTCAGTGGAAAATACGACCGCCAGGACGCGATTCTTTCAATTTACAGTGGAGCCGGAGGAGTGGACGCTCAAGACTGGTCGGAAATGCTGCTCAGAATGTACTTGCGCTTTGCTGAAAACCGGGGCTTCCAAACTAAAATAGACGAAAAAACCCCGGGGCAAGAAGCGGGGATCAAGAGTGCCACTTTGGAAATTTCCGGTCCCTACGCTTACGGAAATTTAAAAGGCGAGGCAGGAGTTCATCGCTTGGTCAGGCTTTCTCCTTTCAATGCAAATAATCTAAGACAAACTTCCTTTTCCCTGGTGGAAGTGTTACCAGTTATTGAAGAAATCAAAGAAGTTGTCATTCACCCAAAGGATTTGCGAATTGACGTTTTTCGTTCGTCCGGGCCAGGCGGACAAGGTGTAAACACAACCGACAGCGCGGTGCGGATTACGCATCTTCCCTCCGGGCTTCAGACTGTCTGTCAAAGCGAAAGAAGTCAGCTTCAAAACAAAGAAGCGGCCATGAAAATATTAAAAGCCAAATTACACAAAAGGCATTTAGAAAGTCTGGAAACAGAAAAGGACCAACTGCGTCAGAAGTCGGTTTCCGCCGAATGGGGAAGTCAATCCCGCTCTTACGTCCTACATCCCTATAAATTAGTCAAAGACCATCGGACAAAATTTGAATCCACCAATCCAGAAAGTGTTCTTAGTGGAAACCTAGACGATTTTATCCGAGCATATTTGAAAGATACCAAAAAATAAAGTATAATGTATCTGGATGATAAAATTTGAAAAAGTTTCTAAAATTTACAAGGGAGATTTCAAGGCTCTGGAGGATATAAGTCTGGAAATAAAGCCAGGTGAATTTGTTTCTCTCGTTGGGAAAAGCGGATCGGGAAAATCAACTTTTCTCAAGCTGATTTACGCTGAAGAATTACCAACTGAAGGAACAGTTTTTTTTGAAGAAATTCCTCTGGATAGCATTAAGCGTCGCTTAATTCCCATCTACCGAAAAAAAATTGGAAAAGTTTTTCAGGATTTTAAACTGCTACCTCAGAAAACGGCTTTTGAAAATGTGGCTTACGCTTTGGAAGTTTCCGGCGCGCCCCGAGAGGAAATTGAGGAAGATGTTCCACAGCTCTTGGACATCGTGGGTCTGGGAAACAAAATGGAAAAATTTCCCCGCCAGTTAAGCGGGGGAGAGCAGCAGCGTGTCGCTTTTGCCCGCGCCTTGATTCACCGGCCTAAAGTAATTATTGCCGACGAACCAACGGGAAATCTTGATCCGGTTTCTTCCTGGGAAATTGTTCAATTAATGCTAAAAATCAACGAACTGGGAACAACGGTTATTCTGGCCAGTCATGATAAAGACGTCGTGGACAATATTAACCGGCGCGTTGTGATTATTGAAAATGGGAGAATTGTTGGAGATTGCCCAGCAGGAAAATATAAACTCAATTAAACTAAAACAAAAAAATGTTTCTCATTTTTAAACGAACCTTAAAAGAAGCGTTGAGAAATTTTTTCCGCAACGGCTGGCTAAGCTTCGCGGCGAGCAGCTTGATGACTTTTTCGCTCTATCTTATTGGTTTCATGATTTTTTTGACCCTGGCTGGCAACCTGGTTCTAAAAAATCTTGAAGAAAAAACCGACATCAGCCTTTATTTTAATTATGCTTTACCTGAAGAGCAGATTCTGGAAGTCAAAAAAGATTTAGAAAAAGACGATCGCGTTTCCTTTGTGGAATATATTTCCAAAGAAGCCGCTTTGGCCAGTTTTAAAAAAGAAAACGCCAACGAGCCAGTAATTCTGGAAGCTTTGGAAGAAATTGGAGAGAATCCACTTCTAGCTTCACTAATCATTAAAGCTAAGGACCCCAACCAATTTCAGTCAATTTATGAATCATTGGAAAAATATTCCTGGAAAGAAGAATTAAGCCGAGTCAATTACGAAAAAAATAAAGAATTGATAGAAAAAATCACCGCTTTAATCAGGGCAGTGCAAAAAATCGGCCTGATCTTAGGAATCATTTTCGGCTTAATTTCCGTCCTGATTGTTTTTAACGCGATCCGTCTTACCATTTACAGTCAAGGTCAGGAGGTAGAAATTATGCGCTTGGTTGGCGCTTCCAATTCCTTTATTCGCTTGCCTTATCTTTTTGAGGGTTTTTTGTACGGTTTTTTCGGCTCAATTTTTGCGACTTTCCTGATCTGGCTTAGTTTGAAAATTGCTGATCCCTATTTTTCCACTCAAATCTTTTCTCAAAACCTCTCCAGCTTATTCTGGCAAAACTGGAAAATTATTTTCTCCTTTGAACTCATTGCCGGAATTTTCTTGGGGATCTTCAGTAGTCTCATTGCTATTCGAAAATACCTTAAAGCTTAATCTTGATTTTAGGCTTTTTTTGGAGTAAATTATAAAAGACACATCAGGTCTTTGTTTTTTAAGTTTCAGCTGAATTATTGGGGAATAGCCAAGTGGTAAGGCAACGGGTTCTGGTCCCGTCATGCGTAGGTCCGAATCCTACTTCCCCAACCAGTATTTACTTTAACGATCTCTTAAGAAAACCTCCAATTACATCAGAACCAACCCCTGGTTCTGTTTTTGTTAGAAAACTTTAGCTTTTTATGCTAAGCTAGAAACATAATTAATTTTAGATTTTAAGTTTTAAACGAATTTTTAATTTAAAAATTAGAAATTTAAAATTCTTCTAATGAAATACCGTATCGTCGATAAAAAACGTTTCTTCCTTTTTGTTTTTTCTCTTCTTCTCGTCTTAACTCTCACTCCTTACGAAGCTTTTTATCTTTACTCTCGCACTCCCGCCCTAAGCCAGGCAGACCAAGAGGAGGCTCTTTCCCAACTCTTAAGTTTCCAAGGCAACCATAATCCTGCTTTCACCCCTGGGTTGGAAATCACTCCCGCCCAAGAAAGCTACGCCAAAAAAAGAAACACTGAGATCCTTAAGCTTTATTCCGAGCTTTTGCCCACGATTCAAAGAAACTTCTTGAGCTTACCTAAAACTAAGGAAGACCGAGCTAAAATCGCCCAGGTGAAGTTCTTAAAGAAACTCCTTACGGAGCCCTACCAGGCTACCCGGCCTCCCGCCTCTAATCTCTTAACCTTGCTTAACCAACTTAAAGCCACCGAGAGCTTCAAAACCTACCTGGAACCCGAAACTGAGAAAACCAGGGAAATCTTCCCCGGCTTCAGGTTCAAAGATCACAACTTCCAACCTAAAGAAACCCCCTACGTCCTAAACCTCCCCAATCCCCAAACTCCCGACCTCCTCTTTAACCAGAAATCCAATGCCACCGCCAAAGCGCTCACCTTGAACTTAAAGGAGAGCTCTTTGAGTAACCTCAAGGTCTACGACAACCAGGCTCTCTACCAGGAGGTGAAAGGAGGCATCGACCAGCTCTTAACCTCCACCCCCCAAGGCTTAAACAACGCTTTTATTCTCAAAACTCCCCAAAGTCTCAAATTGACTGAAACCGAGGGAACTTTAACCTTAACTTACGCGCTTAACACCTCCACCTTAAAAGCTAAGGAAGAGAGCGGAGCCATTCTCTTTTATGACGAAGCGGGAACCAAACAATACGTCCTCACCCCGCCGACTATTAAAGACTTAAATAACCAAACCACCGCCCAAGCTAAATTCAGCCTGGAAGCTACTACCGAAAACACCGATCCCCTAAAAACCGAAACTCTCCCTCTCACCTTAATCCCCAAAGCCCAAGCCCAAACTCTAAAACCCAACTATACCCTTAAAGTGGAAGTCTCGGT
>CAZVVG010000021.1:6287-11294 GCA_964630615.1 uncultured Bdellovibrionales bacterium | reverse complement strand
TGAACAACTTAAAGATAAAAAATTTCACATTTTGAGATACAGAGATGATTATAGAATTTTTGTAAATGATATAGCTGACGGAGATGTTATTTTAAAATGTTTAAGCGAAGTGCTTCTTAACTTAGGTTTCAAGCTAAACACAAACAAAACGTCATTCTGCAATGACGTAATTGGTGGCTCTATAAAAAAAGATAAAATTGATGAATTGGAAATAGAAGTTGTGCCAAAGAAATTATCGAGGAAAGAATTGTTAAGACAGTTATTGATTATTCAACAATTTGGCAAGAAATTCCCTAACTCTGGAACAATAATAAGAAGACTTTCTTCTATCCTTAAAGCGGTTAAACCAAAAGATTTTTATGCTCAAGAGGAAATCATAGTGAGTTTGCTTGCTGATGTAGCTTATGATAACCCAAACTCATTTTCAACAATAGCAAGTCTAGTTTCAAATTGTATTTCTAAATTATCCAGAGACAGAAAAAACGAATTACTAATGGCATTCCAAAACAAAATTTGCATGCTTTCAAACGCAGGCCTTTTGGAAATATGGATCCAAAGAATAGCACTTGGATTAAAGATAAGATTACCTTTAAATGAAAAACTGTGTAATTTTATTTATGATAAAAAACAAAGGATATTTGAAACAAACTGGATTAATTTACCAGATATTAAATCTATTATAGATAAAAATGACTATGTCGATAAAAATGAGATAACCAAACTTAAACCAATAATAAGTAGCAAGGAAGTCCAGATATTTGATTCTTATTATTGATAAAGCAAATGGCATCAAAAGAGTTAATTTTGGAGCTTCAAAAAATAGCCAGAGAGAAGCAAGGCAAAGAGCTTACTTATGAAGAAGCTTCGGAAGCTGCTTATAATTTAGTAGGTTTTTTCGACTTACTTTTAAAAATAGATGCAAGAAACAAAAAATCTGCAGATAAAAAGATAGATATTGAAAAAAAGGCTAAATAATGCTAGATTGGCTTTAAGATGTTAGATTTGGTATATAAATATACTGATTTGCTTGTTTTATTAAGGTTCTAACATTGTCTACGACTTGCAACTTTGCACTTAAGCACTCCGCCAAGGCGGAGTTGTGCAGGATTTCGTCTGTCTGCCGACAGGCAGGAGTCCCTCCTCCCCAACACAGAAATTTTTCCAAAAAAAAGAGCCCTCGGAGCTCTTTTTTAAGTTTAGAAATTATTTCGCCAGAAGGCTGATTTTTTCCCGCCTCTTGCTAACGAATTTTCTTACTTCTTCAAAAACAAAAACGGCCAAGGTTGCGAGGATCACCACTATCCAGTCCAGATACCCAATCGGAGCGGTATGCAGATAGCGCTGGCAAAAAGGCGCATAAAGAAAAATAAGTAATAGACCAACTGAAATAAAAATGGCGCCGAAGGCGTAAAGGTTTTTAAAGAACCCTAGTTGAAAAGGTGAGAACTTTTCACTCCGGGCTTGCAACAAATTGGCCATCTGCGTCATTGAGATAACCGCGTAGGCGGCGGAAGTGGATTTTACATAAAGCCAGGCGTCCTTGGAAATCGCCGCTCCATATTCCCAGCCGCCGCGCTTCATAGAAAACCAAAAAGCGGCAACGGCTCCCAGCGCCATAATTAGTCCCACGTAAATTATCCGAAGGAAAACTTTTCCACTGACAATTTTTTGCCTGGCGTTGGCCACTTTACGCCGACCCGGTTCTTCCGGCTCAAAACTCAAAGAAAAAGAAGGGAAAATATCGGTTCCCAAATCGGTAGCCAGGATTTGAACTGCGGTCAGTGGAGCCGGCAAGCCCAGCAATATTCCCAAAACGACAGTAAAAAGCTCGCTGGCATTGGAAGTAAAAACGTAGTAAACAAATTTTTTCAGATTTTGAAAGATAATTCTTCCTTGCCTCACCCCCCTAACAATAGAAGAAAAATTATCATCCAGTAAAATCAAGTCTGCCGCTTCCTTGGAAACATCCGTGCCCATAATCCCCATAGCCACGCCGATATCCGCTTTCTTGAGAGCCGGGGCGTCATTCACTCCGTCACCGGTCATCGCAATAACTTGATGATAGCGTTTAAGCAAGGCAGCAATCCGTAATTTTTGCAAAGGTTCAATTCTGGCAAAAACCACGTCTTTATTTTTTATTTTCCTAAAGATCGCGCTGTCACTTAAAGTATTTAAGGTCCTTCCGTTTATCACCTCATAATCTCCTTCTCGTCTAATCAATCCAATATTTTTCGCAATGGCACGAGCTGTTATCTCGTAGTCACCCGTAATCATCACCACTTTAATCCCTAACTCCCGGCATTCCGCGATGGTTTTTTGGATATTATTTCTGGGTGGATCAATCATGGCTACCAGACCGACCCAGATAAGTTCTCTTTCCGCTTCGACCAGGTAGTTTTTTTCCGGAACACCTTCTAGATTGCGGTAAGCCAGCGCCAAAACTCGTAAGGCTTCGTCAGACATTGAATTATAGATTTTTCTCATCTGTTCTTTTTCTTTCGCTGTGAAGGGAGAAATGAAATCGCCGATTTTCTTGAAACGGCAATCCTCCAAAATAACATCCGGTGAGCCTTTGACGTAGGCAATGGCTTCGCTGTTTTTATAAACAACACTCATTTTCATTCTTTCCGAAGAAAAAGGATTCTCGGTTATTTTTTCTTCCCCCAGACGGAAATAATTCTCCTTTGGGTTGTATTTTTGACCCACCACCACCAGAGCGCCTTCCGTCGGATCACCGATGACTTTGTGAACGCCTTTTTCCAGGGTCAAACTGGAGTTGTTGCATAAAGTCCCGATTTTTAAAAGCAACTCCAAATTTTCCAGTTCGCCTAAGTTGACGATTTTATCCTGAAGGTAAAAATTGCCTTTTGGCTCATAACCTACTCCATCCACCTGAATCAGCTGATCGCCGTTAATGACGAGCTTGGTCACAGTCAGTTCGTTTTTGGTAATCGTGCCGGTTTTATCCGAACAAATTATACCCACCGATCCCAGCGTTTCCACCGCACTTAGTTTTTTAGCCAAAACCTGGCCGCGCAAAAGCCGTTTCATCCCCAAAGACAAAGCGACAGAAATAGCCGCCGGCAAGCCCTCCGGAACAACCGACACCGCCAGTGCTAAAGCAAAAAGAAAGCTCTCATAAAGAGAGGTTCCCAAATATTTACCCACGAAAATCACCACGGTTCCGATAGCCAGGGACAAAAGCGTTACCATTCGACCCAAATGAATCATTTGTTTTTGGAGTGGAGTTTTTTCTTCGTGCACTTTTTGCGTAAGGCTGGCAATCTTACCCAATTCGGTTTCCATGCCCGTCGCCGTAACCACCGCTTTGGCTTCACCGGTAACAATAGATTCTCCCGCAAAAACTAAATTTCTAATTTCCGCCAAAGTCAGGTCGTCCGCTTGACTCACTAGGGATTTTTTTTCCTTGGGTCTGGATTCTCCAGTAAAAACAAAACTGTTAACTTTAAAAGCGTAAGCTTCTAGCAGATAGCCATCTGCCGGAACATTGTCACCCGCGGAAAGATAGAGAATGTCCCCAGGAACGATCAGGCGGGAATTTATTTCCTTTTTTTCTCCGTCCCGAAACACCAGGGAGCGGTCATTGGAAAACTTTCGAATCTGTTCAAGGATTCTTTCTGCCCGAAACTCCTGAAAAAATCCGATAGACCCGTTAATCAAAACGATGACGAGAATAATCAAAACATCCCGCTCTTCCCCAAAAAAATAAGCCAGTAGAGCGGCAGCTAAAAGGATCCAGATCAGGGCATCGTGAAATTGACTTGTGATTATCCTCAAAGTTTTCCAATTTTGTTGTCTTTTGATTTTGTTATAACCGTATTCGCTCAGCCGCCTTAAGTATTCGCTTCTTTTTAGCCCACTGGATCGCGTTTCAAATTTCTCAAAAATTTCCGCCTGGCTTAGGTTATAAATTTGCTTTTTCATTCTTGAAATAATAAAAACCAGATTAAACCTAGTTAAAATATATCAAGAAAAAGCGGGAAAAACAATTTTTCTTGACAACCGATTTTTAATATGCTAGTCTTTAGTCCCTAGTTCTTTTATTTGTCGGCGCTCCGGCCTTATGTTCTAATGGGCCAAATTAGCCGACATGAGAGGTTCGGCGCCAGACTCGCTTGATAATGCTTTGCTCTCCCAGCATGCAACTCAAGCCAGCGCGGCAGAACCTCTCACCTCTTAAAAAGGTCGCCTAGTATTCTTTTGAGGAATGCCTCCTTTGCCTGGCCAACCCCGCCTCTCAAAAGGAGAACGGCGACCTTTCCGAAAAACATGAGGAGTTTTAGCAAAAACTCCTCTTTTTTTTAATTTCAAAATTATTTAAAAAACCGGCTTAAGACCGGCTCTTAAAATCAACTTTATTTTTGAAAAAAATTTATTTTCCCTGAGGCAATCCTTCACAAGCTTCTCCATCCTTATCTCCGTCCAATCGGTTAGTATCTTTATTGATCCCTCCCGCTTTAATAAAGAAATTCTGAGCTTCGGCCTTAGTGGAAAAGTCGCTACAATTATATTCATCCGTGTATTTTCCTCCGCTTTCAACCACGTTGCCCTCTTTGTCCCGCATTACCCGAGTGAGAAAATCGCCCTGTTCGTTGCGTTGTAGGTTGCCTTGTTCGTCGCGCATAACTTTGGAATCCGAAACGGAAGAACCGGAAAAAATCGAGCCCAAATCCCAGTCATTATTGGAAACTTCCAATCCCAAAGCGCTAAGTAACACCACAATGATTACTCCCAAAATGCCCTTGCTCACTTTGCGCTGCTTCGAGCCGCTAAAATCCTTGGCTTTGTCTAAAATTTTTCGTGCTTTTTCGTTCATAAATTTTATCGGTTTAATGCTTAAATTGTGAAGAAAAGATAAAGCGCGATTACAAG
This sequence comes from uncultured Bdellovibrionales bacterium, assembly GCA_964630615.1. Taxonomy (GTDB): domain Bacteria; phylum Patescibacteriota; class Minisyncoccia; order Moranbacterales; family UBA2206; genus CAZVVG01. Next base: position 6,401 of record CAZVVG010000021.1, on the reverse strand, counting down.
GAGCACCAGGATAACCGCGATTCTTACTTTCTTATTGCCCCGAAGATTTTCCATCATAATTTTTTTTACTTATTATTGTTAATCTTACCATTAATCCTGGTGTTTTGCAATTTT
>CAZVVG010000021.1:0-6187 GCA_964630615.1 uncultured Bdellovibrionales bacterium | reverse complement strand
TTTTTTTTACTTATTATTGTTAATCTTACCATTAATCCTGGTGTTTTGCAATTTTTTTGAAAGCTCTTTTCTAAGACACTTTTACTTAGCTTAAAAGAGCTTTTTTTATTTTCAGTCTGACTTTAACTCTAAAAAACCCTCCTAAACGGAGGGTTTTCTCTTTAAGTTCAACTTTATTTCAAGGCCACTGTGGCACCCGCTTCTTCCAATTTTTTCTTCATTTCTTCCGCTTCTTGCTTGGCCACCTTTTCCTTGATTACCTTGGGAGCGGCGTCTACCAAATCCTTAGCGTCTTTGAGCCCGACTCCGGTAACTTCTCGGACCACTTTGATCACGTTGATCTTAGAAGCACCGGCAGCCGTTACTTCCACGTCAAATTCGGTTTTTTCCTCCGCGGCCACTGGACCTTCCTGAGCCGGAGCGGCTCCCAGCGCCATCATTGGTGCCGCCGCGCTGACGCCGAATTTCTCTTCCAAAACTTTTACCAGTTCCGCCAAGTCCAAAACGCTCATCTTTTCGATTTCTCCGACCAGCTTTTTGAATTTTTCCGGAACTTCTACTTTTTCTTCAGTTGATTTTTTTTCTTCTGACATATTTTTATTAAAATTATTAAAATTAATTTTTACTCTCACCGATGGCTTTGAGGGCGCAAACCAAACCCCGCAAATTTCCCCCGAGAACTTGAACCAGTCCGGAAAGCGGAAACTTGAGCGACCTCACTAATTTCGCTAGAAGCTCTTCTTGGGAAGGTAGTTTCGCGAAAAATTCCACTTCTTCTGGTGATAAAGGTTTGCTTCCCAAAAATCCGCCAACTATCTTCAAATTTTCACTACTCTTGGCCGCTTTGGCGATTATTTTAGCCGCGGCAATTTCTTCTCTTGGAGAAATCGCGACTGCGATTTGGCCTTCTAATTTACGGGCTTCAATTGGCATTCCCGCCTGGCGTAAGGCTAAAGCCAGCAAGGTCTTCTTGAGGACTTTCATTTCCACCCCTTCCCCTCTCAATTCGCGCCGTAGAGCCGTCATTTCCTTGACGGAAAGTCCCTTAAAATCAGAAAAGACCACCGCTTTGGAATTCTGAATTTTTTCGGCTATTTCCTTTATCAGGGCTTCTTTTTGGGTTCGGGTTTTTTGCATTAAATTATCTTTCGCTAATTGGGCTAAATAAAAATCTGCCTTTCGGCAGACACAGAAAAATTCCTTTCGGGATTTTTCCTCGACGGGACTTATGGCTGGCCCGTTGTCTGCGGAAAATAAAAATCTTTTCTTGTTTTTTTATTTTAACTCGCGCTTTCTTCTTTGTCAACCGGCTCATCCGAAACAAGTTTTTCCTGGGACAACTTCTCTTCCTTTTTTTCTTTTTTCGGTTTCGGTGGAATTTCTTCTTTGGTCAAGACGGATTTTTCGGTTTCTTCGTTATTTCCTAAAGAAGTGGGAGGAGCGGCTTTCTTATCTTCAATTTCTGCTACCGAAGACTTTTTCTCTTCTTCTGGGGAAACCGTTGCTTCTTTTTCGGGCAACTTAAGCTTTCTTTTCTTCCCTTGAATAATTCCTTTAGCAATAAAGAAGTTATAAATCGAATCGGAAGTTTGGGCACCTTGGTCAAGCCAATATTTTATCCGCTCTTTTTTAAGAGAGTCTCTTTTGAGATGCGGATCATAGCTGCCTAAAATTTCCACGTGTTTCCCATTGGGAGCCACAGTTTTTTCCTGGAGCACAACGCGAAAATACGCTTTGTTCTTTTTGCCGCGACGATTGAAACGGATGGTAAGCATAATTCACTAAAATTAATTTTCTAAACTAAAGAGGTTGGTATTGTTCACCCCTAACGACGAAACCCTAATATCCCATTTTAACTTAAAACAAAAAATTGTCAACCGGTAGCGGCTTTCAGAATTTTTCCTCCCTGTCCGATCTGATCCAAGCGCACGGAAAGAAGCTTGGAAATGCCTTCTTCGCCCATAGTAACTCCGTAAAGCAGGTCGGCTTGGCGCATGGTTTCCCGATTGTGGGTAATGAGAACAAACTGCGTATTTTCCGCCAACTCGCTCAAAATCCTTCCGAAGCGCCGGGAGTTGGCCTCATCCAAGGCCGCCTCCACTTCGTCCAAAACGGAAAAAGGCGGCGGGTTATAGGCAATAATGGCAAAAAGAAGGGCTAGCGCGGTAAGCGATCGCTCTCCACCGGAGAGCATCGAAAGATGGCTGATTCTTTTGCCTGGAGGACAAGCAAAAATTTCCACTCCGATTTCTTCTTGGTAGTTTTGTTCGGGCGCCTCTTCTTCCGACAAATCATCCACCTCTCCTCCTTCTTCTTCCGTCACCGATTTTTTGGCCCTGGCGCTTGAAGAAATTTTAATCTTGGAAAGATGCGCGTTACCTCCGCCGAAAATAATCCGAAAATATTTTGTGAATTCTTTGTTAATTTCTTCAAAGGCTTGGGCAAAGACCTGGTTGATTTTCGTTTCCATTTCGCGAATTACTTCCCGCAGCGAATGGATGGCTTTTTCCAAATCTTGAGACTCTTGAGTCAAGAATTCAAAACGCTCCTTGGTTTCTTCGTATTCTTTTCTCACTAGCGGATCAATCCCTCCGACCTGTTCCAATTGAAACTTCAGCCGGCCAATCTCTTTTTCCAAAACCTCCCGTTCAACTGTTCCTTCTACGGGCTTCAGTCCTTTGGGCTCCACGCGCAATTCTTCCTGAATCTCCGCGCGTAGATCTTCTTCCCGCACTTCTACTCGAGCCAATTTTATCTTGGACTCGTTGAACTGATCCTTGAGTTTGTTTAATTCGTCTTGTTTCGAGTACAAGCTTCTTTCCAACTCAAAAAAATGCTGGCGGGCTTCACGTTCCCTTTTAATCTCCGCCTCAATTTCTTTTTTCGCTTCTTCGCGAAGTGCATTTAAATGGCTTATTTTAGACTCTAAATCGGCTTTATGAGCTAATAAGTCCGCCTTGACCTTGTTTGCGGTGGCGGCCGCCAGCGCCGCTTCTTCGTTTCTTATTTCCACCTCGCCCCGCTCCGACTGAACATAAAGTTCCGAAATTTTTTGGCGTAAATCTTTGGCTAAAGTTTTGAGAGCTTCCAGGTCTTCTAGTTTTTGGACTTTCTCCAACCGCAGAATTAACTCTTCCTGCTGGGTTTTAATTTTTTCCAATCGCTCCCGGACATACTTGAGATCCACCGGAATAATCCGGGAGACTCTTCGCTGCGCCTCTTTTTCTTTCTCAATTTCGATCCGTGCTTCCGTCACTAAAAGCTCTTTTTCTTTCTGGTTAATTTCTTTTTCCAGTTCTTCCTTTTTTTGTTCTCCTTTTCTCGGTCCGGCTTGCTCTTGATTGATTCGGGCTTCCCGATTCAGCTGGTCTGAAATTTTGTCTGCTTCCCGCTGAAGGTTCATCGTCTTAATTCCCAAGTCATTTTTCTCCCGGGAAAAATTTTCTTTTTCTGACTGAAAGGAATACCAAAGAAAAGAAAAAAGGCGCTCTTGCTTTTCCTTGAGATTCTGGGAAAGTTGTTCGCCTTTTTGCGCCCGATCGGACTGACGCTTGAGCATTCGCAAATGGGGCTCCAATTCCTGAATCAAACTCGCCACATTTTTTAGATTTTCCCGGGTTGTTTCCAGTTTTTTCAGCGAACGCTCTTTTTTTATTTGATACTGCTTAACCCCGGCCGCGTCTTCCAGTGCCAGCCTTCTTTCCGCCGGTGCGGCGTCCAAAATCGCGTCCGACATTCCCTGATTGATGACGGCATAACCTTCTTTGCCGATTCCGGCTTTGGCCAGAAGATCAATAATGTCCTGGAGGCGAACCGTCGCTTTGTTAATGAGATATTCATTCTCGCCGCTGCGAAAAATTTTCCGCGTCAGCGTGATTTCCTCAAAGTCCAAGGGAATTTTTTTCCCGCGATTGTCAAAAAAAAGCGTCACCTGAGCGCTACCCAAGCGGGCCTTTTTTCCCGAACCGGCGAAGATGATATCTTCAGACTTTTTTCCCCGGAGGCTTTTCATTGAGTGCTCCCCCATTGCCCAGCGGATCGCGTCGGCGATATTGGATTTGCCGGAACCGTTCGGGCCGACAATAGCCGTGATTACCTTCTTTTGATTTTCATCGGCAACGGAAAAATCCAACGTTGTCTTGTTGGCGAAAGATTTGAAACCCGAAATTTCCAGTCGCTTAAGAAACATAATAAAACAAAACGTAAAGTCATTTATTCACGCTTGTCTAATTATACAATATTTTTTCTTGAAAGAAAAATCCCTATCCAAGTTCTTAATCCATTAATATTCGTCATTGTTCATTCGTCATTCGTCCTTTGTCATTTGTCATTTTAAAAGGAGACTGTCTGGCTGAGAGCCCAGTCTCCTTTAAAATTATCACGAGAAATTCCCGTCCCAACCCGGGGTGATTAGCCCTAGGGAAAGCCAAAAAAAGGCTCTCTAGGCACCAAAAATAAGTGCCTTAGATGAGGATCACCTCCTTTCCTCTTACCCAAGAAATGCGCCTGCTTGGAAAAAATGAGCGATCCATCTTTGCCTCCTTTCCGAACAAGGCCTATCTTTTAAAATTGCCTTGTCCCTTTGGGATGCTGTTTTTTGGCCTGAATCAAAACTGAAATTTTGACCCGAACGGGAAAGTTACTTTCTCTTTGAACCAGGCAAAAAACCAAATCACCCCTCCTTAGCTGTCCCCGGAAATGGGGATGGTGTTTATCGTAAAATCCCTTCGCGTTTTTGGCCGCTCACCTCCTTTCTTTTTCGCTATTTTTTCAAAAAACCGCCTACCAGCCCTTGGCACTGAGCGCTTGAGACGCTGCGTTCTTTTGAGCTTCCTGCTTGGAAGCGCCCGCGCCTTTGGACACTAATTCTTCCCCTAAAAAAACTCCGACTAAAAATTTTTTATCGTGGTCCGGTCCGCTTTCCCGCAAAACCCGATAAGAAGGTGTAACGCCCGCTTTTTCCTGGGCGCGTTCCTGAAAACGACTTTTGGGATCCATATAGGATTTGTTGGCAATAATGACCTTGAGTTCTCCCAAAAGATTTTTTTCAATGAACTTTTGGGCCACGGTGAAACCTTTTCCTTTTTGATCAAGATAAATTGACCCGACAATGGCTTCCAGGGCGTTGGCTAGAAGATACTGGCGCGCCCGACCCTTGTCCTTGGCCTCGCCTTTGCTCATCAACAAATAATCTTCCACTCCCAGTTTTTTGGAAATTTGAGCGAGCATTTCTCCGTTCACCAGCGCCGCTCGCCAGTTGGTCAGTTCCCCTTCCGGATTTTTGTAGTTTTTATACAGGTGTTCTGTTACCACCAATTCCAAAACCGCGTCGCCCAGAAATTCTAGCCGCTCGTTATGCTCCAAACCCCGTCCGCGGTGTTCGTTAAGATAGGAACGGTGCGTCAGCGCCTGTTTTAATAAATTGATGTCATTAAACTTTACCCCCAGCTTCTTCGCTAAATTTTCCATCATAAATTTGTCATGGGTCATTGGTCCTTTGTCATTTGTCACTATTCTTTTTGCTCTCATCGTCTTTCATCGGTTCTCCCAATTCGCGGTAAATCGTCCCTAAGACGCCGTTAATGAAGCGACCGGAAGATTCCCCGCCAAAAGATTTAGCCAGTTCGATCGCCTCGTTGATCGCCACTTTGGGAGGCACTTCTTCATAGTTGCCGAACAAAATTTCGTAGATGCCCAACCTGAGGATGTTCCGACCCACCGGCGTTACCTGGCTGAGCGGCCATTCGGGTGCGCATTTTTCTATCAGCTGGTCAATTTTTTCCCGGTTTTTAAGGGTATTTTCCACCAAAGAAAAAACAAAAGAGGTATCCTCCAGACCTGGACCGAATTCCGCCAGGTTGCGCTGGATTATCTCCTGCAAATGTTCATTGTCCTGACCCTTAAAATCCCACTCATAAAGGGATTGCATCGCAATGGAACGGGAAAGGTGCCGATTGGCCATAAGGTTTATGGGTGGTGAATTATTTCAAATTTGAGATTCTAGCCGACAGGCTGAAATAAATTCGGGATGATACTTTTTTCAATCTGTCATGCTGAACTTGTTTCAGTATCTTTTTATTCTTTCATCCCAAACTTTCTATAAATGTCATCCCGAACTTGTTTCGGGATCTCCTTACTTTTTCTTTTTTAACTTTTTTAAAGTATTAATAACCTCCCGGCCTTTATA
>CAZVVG010000020.1:0-11543 GCA_964630615.1 uncultured Bdellovibrionales bacterium | reverse complement strand
ATGAGGATTTTTGATCACAAAGATTCCGACATAAGAGTTAATCCGCAAGACAGGAAGCTCCTAGAAATTTATTTGGATTCCCGGCGTTACGGTCTGGGCGAAGAAGTAAAGAGGCGGATTATGTTGGGGACTTACGCCCTTTCTTCGGGGTATTATGAGGCTTATTATCTTCGAGCCCAGAAAGTCAGGAAATTGATTCGCAAGGATTTTGAGGAAGTTTTCCGTCCCGGAATCCAGGGAGTCGATTTTCTTCTGACTCCGACGACCCCCACTCCGGCTTTTAAATTTGGGGAGAAAAATGAAAACCCAATTGAGATGTACCTGGAAGATATTTTCACTGTAACTGCCAATATCGTTGGGGTGCCGGCCATTTCTCTGCCAGCGGAAAAAGTCAGTCCAGAAGGAGAACAAGGGCCGCTCGGATTTCAGTTGATGGGAAAGTGGTTTGACGAAGAGGGACTTTTGGGCATGGCTTCTGCCTACGAAAAAGAAAATTAATTTTTTTAGTCAAATTTATGAGCGGCGAATCATTTTTTTTAAAATTTTACGAAGGAATCCTGGATTTTTCCCAGACCAGCTTCTTTTTTACGGTTAAGGTTCTTTTGGGGATTTATGTTGTCGTTTTGTTTCTTGATTTAATCTTGCTTTTAATTCAGAGAAACGTGGGAGCGACTTTTCGGGAGGGCTTTTCAGTGGGAATGAACATCCCCCCGGAACTGACAGTTAGAAAAGAGAAGCTCAAAATCCGCTGGGAAGCAATAAAGAAGCGCCTGGAAACAGGGCAGGAAAAAGATTTCAAAGTCGCGATCATTGAAGCGGATGAAATGATCGGTGATTTGGTAAAGCGGATGGGCTACGGGGGAGAAAATTTGGGGGAAATTTTTCAAAGCATTCCCGATAATCAAGTGGAAAGCATTACGGAAGTCAGAAAAGCGCACGAAATAAAAAATCGGATCGTCCAGGATGAGCATTTCAAGATCGAAGAACAAGAAGCCAGAGAAACCCTCAATTCCTACGAGAAGTTTTTAGATGAATTTGAGGTTTTTGATTGACAGTTTTCTCCTCTCTCGGTACAATAGGGTTTGATTGTGATAAAGCGGGGTAGAGCAATGGCAGCTCGTCTGGCTCATAACCAGGAGGTTGCAGGTTCGAATCCTGCCCCCGCAACCAGCAAAATCTTTAGAAGGCAGGGTAGCTCAGTTGGTTAGAGCGTGGGACTCATAAGCCCGAGGTCGTGAGTTCGATTCTCACCCCTGCTACGGATGGTTATTGGGATCGGTAGCTCAGTTGGTTAGAGCGTCTCCCTGTCACGGAGAAGGCCGCGAGTTCGAGTCTCGTCCGGTCCGCTGGCACTTGAAGGTGTTTTTTGCTTTTTTAGGGCTTTTTCAAGCCTTAAGTTTCGGTTTTAAGGCTTTACAATTTCTCTCTTATCAGCTATAATGAATAAGGCAGAATCAGCCAGAGAAAATTCCTAAAATTTAAATAACCATGACCTTAAAGTCGTATCTTTGGGTTTTAAGAATAGTAACCCTTTTTTCTTTTGTCGCTTTCGGGCTGGTAGTTAATTTTATTGATCCGGAAAAAACCGGCCAGGCCGGAAAAATAATTTTTTATCTGGTTCTCTTTTTTGCCCTAAGCGGAATGCTTAATTTATTTCTCCTTTGGTTGAGAAGAGTTTGGGGAGGAGAGAAGACGGCAATTTTGAATATCAATTTAAGTCTTCGCCAAAGCATTTTCTTGGCTACCATCCTGGTTGGGTTGCTGGCTTTGCAAGGATTGAGAATTTTGGTCTGGTGGGTAGGGCTGCTTTTAGTGGCTAGCATTTTTTTAGCCGAGCTTTATTTTTTAGCCTCAGAGCGAAACTGATTTTTTAGAGATAAGTAAAATTTTCATTATGAAAAAAGATAAGGAACCAAATAAGAAATCCGAAAAAGACTCAAAAAAATCCGAGTACACGGCTAAATCCATCCAGGTTTTGGAAGGTTTGGAACCGGTACGTCGGCGTCCGGGGATGTACATTGGAGGGACTTCTCTGGAGGGCTTGCATCACTTGATTTGGGAAGTGGTTAACAATTCCGTGGACGAAGCCATGGCAGGCTATTGCAAGAACATTGAAATAAATTTACTTCCGGATAACTTAGTGGAAATAACGGACGATGGAAGAGGAATTCCGGTGGAAAAACACGCGCAAACCAAAAAATCAACTCTGGAAACTGTTCTCACCATTCTGCATGCGGGAGGAAAATTTGGAGGTTCCGGCTATAAAATCTCTGGTGGTTTACACGGAGTGGGAGTTTCGGTGGTTAACGCCTTGAGTCTCTGGCTGCGGGCAGAGGTGAGAAGGGATGGAAAAATTTATAGTATGGAGTTTTCCCGAGGAAAGTCAAAATCTAAGGAGCCCAAAGTGGAGGGCAAAAGTTCAAAAACCGGGGCAACGATTTCTTTTAAAGCTGATCCTCAAATTTTTCCTGAAATAAACTACAATTGGGAAAAAATTCTGAGTTATGTCCGGCAACAAGCCTATCTGACAAAAGGAGTCAGTATTAAGGTTTTTGACAAGAGAGAAGTGGGCAAAGAAAGGGCTTTCGGTTTTCTTTTTGACGGAGGTTTAGTTTCTTACGTGAAGTTTATTAATCAAGGAAAAGAGGTAAAAAATGAAACTCCTTTTTATTTTGAAAAGAAAATTGAAGATTCTATTATAGAAGTGGCCTTACAATATACGGACGGCTATAAAGAGCACGTCTTTTCCTTTGCTAACAATATTTTTACACCCGAAGGCGGAACTCACGAAGTGGGTTTTCGAATGGCGCTAACCCGAGTGCTTAACGCTTATGCTCGGAAAGTCAATGTCCTCAAAGAAAAAGACGAGAACTTTCTTTCCGAGGACTTGCAAGAAGGACTTTCGGCTGTGATTAGTGTTAAATTACGCAACCCCCAATTTGAAGGTCAGACCAAGGCCAAATTAGGGAATGGAGAGATGAAGGGAATTGTTTCTGGTGCCACCGCGGAGGCACTAATGGAATTTTTAGAAAGCCATCCTGGGGAAGCGAAGAATATTTTGGGAAAGTGCCTCTTAACGGCCAAAAGCCGAATTGCCGCTCGGGCTGCTAAAGAGGCGGTTATCAGAAAAGGAGCGCTTGAGGGGATGACGCTTCCGGGAAAATTGGCCGATTGCTCCTCAAAAGATCCGGCGGAATCGGAAATATATATTGTTGAGGGAGACTCGGCTGGAGGAAGTGCCAAGCAAGGCCGAAACCGGAAATTTCAAGCAATTTTGCCGCTAAGAGGAAAGTTGGTTAACGTGGAAAAAACCACCTTAGACAAAGTGGTTAAATCGGATACGTTAAAACCCATAATCATTGCCTTGGGAGCGGGAATCGGAGACAGTTTTGACTTTTCTAAACTGCGCTATCACCGGATTATTATTATGGCGGATGCCGATGTTGACGGTTCTCACATCCGGACGTTGCTGTTGACCTTTTTCTACCGCTATTACGAAGAACTAATTGAAAAGGGATTGATTTATATTGCTCAACCGCCCCTATATCGCATTCAAAAAGGAAAGGAATTTCATTATGCCTATTCCGAGGAAGAAAAAAATTACGAAGTAAAAAAACTCAGCCGCTTCGTTTCAAGAAAAGAAACAGAATTACCAGAAGCCGGAATTACGTCCGAACCTGAAAAGGAAAAGGAAGGAGAAAGAAAAGAGGGGGGTGTTTCTGGATTGAACATCCAGCGCTACAAAGGTCTCGGTGAAATGAACCCAGAACAACTTTGGGAAACGACCATGGATCCAGAAAAAAGAGTCATGCGGCGGATTACCATCGAGGACGCGGAAGCCTCAGATCGAATTTTTAATATTCTCATGGGGAATGAGGTGGAACCCAGAAGAAGGTTTATCCAAACCCATGCCAAAAACGTGGAAAACCTGGATGTTTAACGGAATATTTTTTTCAACTTGTTTTTTTCTAAGAAGTAGCTTATAATTTCTCTTAAAGAGAAGGAACGCTATTTACGTTTTTTGAGTAATTTATAAATTTAAAAAAATATGGAAGAAAGAACAATCGGAGTAAGGAGGGATAACTTAAATCTAGGTCCGAAGAGTTTCGGGGTCTCGGCAGCACCTGGGAAGAGTGAAAATTCAAGTACCAATACCCGGTTAATAAAAATGCTGGATTTCTTTATAACTTTCAGTCTCGGCGCGATTTTTTTTGGTCTCCCGCTTTTCTTTACGGGAATCACTTATCAAGGCTTAGTTTTTGATAAACAAATCTATTTTTATTTTTGGCTATTGCTGGCCCTGGTTCTTTGGGTGGTGAAGGCGGCGCTTTTAGCGGAAATGAAAATTAGAAGAACCCCTCTGGATATTCCAATCGGGATTTTTCTTTTGGTCTATGTTTTATCCACGATTTTTTCGGTGGATAGATGGCACAGCTTTTGGGGATTTTTTGGCGATCCTTCTCGGGGCTTGCTTAGTGTTATAGCCCTAATTCTGGCTTATTATCTAATGTTTAGCCATTTTAACCAAAAAAGATTTTATTGGGTTTTTGGGGCTTTGATTGTTTCCGGTTTTTTTCTTTCCCTTTGGACTTTTTTAGGAATTTTTAATGTTAAATTTGTTCCAGACAGCTTTGCCAGAATTGCCCCTCTTAGCCCCTTGGGTTCCATAACTGGGCTGGGAGTCTTCTTTAGCCTGATTATTCCACTTATGATGTCGGCCGTCTTTAAACTAGCCGAATGGAAAGCAACCTGGAAGAAGAAGGCTAGCATAGGTGCCTTAGTTTTTTTCATCTTTTTTGATTTTTTCCTCCTTTTTTCCATTTCTCCCTATTTCTTTTCCTCCAGAACCATTGATCCTTCCATGGGCCTCTTGGTGGGAATAAGCTTTTTTCTGGTTTATGTTTTAGCTAAAATTATTCAACCGGCTAAAGCTTGGGCTTGGTTGCCAATGGCGGCTTTCGCAGTGATTTTGGCGATTTTGATGCTGGGAACGGTGGATAATGAAATTCGTTTTACCCGAGCCAATTTACCCATAGAGGTCAGTCCGAATACCAACCTTTCTTTTGATGTTGTCAAGGAGAGCTTGAAAGAGAAGTTTCTTCTGGGATCCGGTCCGGGAAACTACGGATATTCCTTCTCCTTGCATAAACCGCAGGAATTTAACCTCGGCCAGCTTTATAATATCCGGTTTTACCAGGGCTCCGGGATGTTTTTTGAAGCGGTTCCCACTCTGGGCATCCTGGGGACTGTTGGGCTGATTCTGGTTATTCTGACTTTCTTAGGAGTAGCCATTTATCTTTTAAGTCGGGAAAAAGAAAAGAATAAAATTCTTTCCCTGGGTGCCTTATCCGCTTCGCTTATTTTTCTGATTGACGCCATGATTGTTAGGATGGAAGGTTCCATCTTACTTTTGGGAGTTTTAGCGGGCGCTTTAACCTTGTTTATTATTACCAAGGAAAGTCAATCACGAGAAGAATATTTAAATCTTTCTCTTAAGGCTTCTCCTAAGTTTGCCTTGACAATGGCCTTTATCTTTATGCTAGTTATTTCCGGGGCCGTCTTTGTCTTTCTGTTTTTAGGTAGAGTCTTTGTGGCGGATGCAAAAGCGGGCCTCGCAGTCAGGAGCCAAAAAATTTCCGAAGAGGGCTCTATCAGTAAGCTTATTAGTTCCGCTAAGCTTTATAACAAAGAGGGAAGATATTTTTCTCGCCTGGCTCAGGAATATATGTATCTGGCTAATCAGGAAGTGGCCAAGGGAGAAAAAGAAAGAGATGTTAATAGGATAACCGGTTATCTTACGAAATCTATTGCGTTTGCGACCCAGGGACGAAATTTGATGAGCAAGGACGTGACGGCCAATGAGGTTCTGGCTCAGATTTATGAAAACGCGGGGATTTATGTTCCCGAATCCATGTCCTCGGCCGAAGAAAATTACAACAAGACCATGGAGCTGGATCCTTACAATCCGAATTTCTATCTCAGGTTGGGTCAGATAAAAATTAGCCTGGTGCCGACAAAAAAGGAAGAGAGCGAAAAGAAAAAACTTGTGGAAGAAGCCAAGGAATTGTTCCAGAAATCAATTGATAAGAAAAGTGATTTTGATGCTGGGTATTATAATTTGGCACTGACCCAGGAAGCCTTGGGAGATGTGGAAGGAGCGATAGAAAACATTAAGAAAGCGCTGGTTATCAAACAAAGAGATTTGAATTATAACTTTTATTTAGCTAAGCTTTATCAAAACAGAGGAAAAGAGGAAGACCTGAAACAAGCAGAAAACATTTTCAAGGCAATTTTGCAGGCTGATGACAAACAAATTAATGTCCACTTTAGCTTGGGTATGCTTTATGAAAAGCAGAACAAAGACAAAGAAGCGATTGCTGAATACGAAAAAGTTTCTGGATTACTTCCCGACACGGAGGGTAATAGGGAAACTCGAGTCCAAGTTCAAAAAATGATTAGCAACGTTAGAAACGGAATTGAAAATAATCCGGAAAACCTCAAGGTGAGCGAGCAACAGAGCTCAGAAACTCCGCCCACTCCTGAAAATACCAGCATTGAAAATAGCAATTCAGTGCCGAGCATACAAAACCCCACAATTCAGGAAGGTCAGACAACAACGCCTTAAATAAAAGAAGAGAGAATAATTAATTATTTTTAGAAAATCAGAATAGAATTTGGAGGTGATAAAATGAATGAAGTACAAACTTGGGGGGAAATAACTGTCGGATCTCTACTGAATCTTTGGGAAAAGTTCATTAATTTTCTTCCGATCTTATTAGGTGCCCTTTTAGTTCTGATTGTTGGTTGGCTGATTGCAGCCGCTGTGGGAAGGGTGGTTCAAAAGATAATTGACGCTCTGAGAGTTGATCGAGCCTTTGAGAAAATTGGCCTCAAAAAGAAACTGGAGGAAACGGGAATCTCCGCTAATGTCTCGGCTTTTTTTGGAGGTTTGATTAAATGGTTCTTAGTTTTAGTTTTTGTGATGGCCGCTACGGATATTCTCAAGCTTAATCAAGTTACCAACTTCTTAAACAGTATTCTTCTTTATCTTCCCAATGTGGTAGTCGCCGTCATTATTTTATCAGCAGTTTTTCTAATCGGTAATTTTGTTTACACGGTTGTCAAAGGTAGTACGAAAGCGGCGGGCGTGATGTCAGCGACGCTTTTGGCGACAATTTCCAAATGGTCCATCATTGCTTTCGGTATCTTGGCCGCCCTGATTCAGCTGGGAATCGCAACTTCGTTAGTCAGTACCATATTTATTGGAATCGTTGCCATGTTTTCTTTGGCCGGTGGTCTCTCTTTTGGCCTGGGAGGAAAAGAAGAAGCTCAGTTGATTTTAAGGGCTCTAAGAGAAAAAATTACAGAAAAGAAATAACCAAATATCTTTTTAGGAAACATAATGTGGCTTTAAAAAGCCACATTTATGTTTTAAAATTAGCTTTTACAGACTCTTGACAGTTTAAATTAGCTTTGATAATATGACAACACGTGTTAAATTTGTAAAAATAATTTTTTAGGACAATAAATGTTGACTTCTCAAGAATATTTTAAAAAGAAAAGCGGGTGAGTTTTTTTATTTTTTCTTGTCTTCGGGACAATGAAAAAACCCGCGCCAGCGGTTTTTTTGTTGGTCGGGATGACGCAGAAATGGTAGTTTGTAAAAAGGTAAATTGCCATTTCCGCGCCAGCAGAACCTTAACAATTTACTTGGTCTTATTGAGATATCTGGCTTGAAGCGAGCGGAAATTTAAGTCAAATATTTTGATTAGTCACCCAGCTTTTTCGCAATAGAAAGTTGGGAAATTAGGTTGTTCTTCGTTAGTCTAAAAAACGAAGAAAATTGCAAATATATTAATTAGTTGTAATTAGAAATTGTTAACTGCTAATTAACGTCAAATTTTTTAATTTGACGTCCGTTCTGAAAAAATCAGAACCAACAAAAATAGGTATACTAATGCGTATGGTGGATGCCTAGACATTAAAAAGCGATGAAGGACGTAGCTGGCTGCGATAAGCCTCGGGGAGTTGTTAAGCAAGCTTTGATCCGGGGATTTCCGAATGCGATAACGCACCTTGCCTTGAGCAAGGTATCATTAACTGAATTCATAGGTTAATGAGGCGCACCCTGGGAATTGAAACATCTTAGTACCAGGAGGAAAATAAATCAAAAGAGATTCCGTCAGTAGTGGCGAGCGAAAACGGAATAGCCTAAACCGTTCACATCACACTGCGTGTGAAGCGAACGAGTTGAAAGTCTGTGAAGTCAAAAGTCCGTAAAGTAAATTTTTAAAATACTTTATAGGTTTTAAAGACTTTTAGCTTTTAACTTGGGAGCATCGCGCGAAGCGTGATGTGTGCGGGGTTGCGAGGCAATTTTACTCGTTTAATCGGGCCGCCGGCTTCTTTTATAGTAGAAAGCTCCTGGAAAGGACTGCTATAAAAGGTGAGAGCCCTGTATACGAAATAAAAGAGGTGGCGGGAAATTGTCCTCAAGTAAGGCAGGACCGGAGAAATCCTGTTTGAATCTGGGGCCACTATAGCTCCAAGGCTAAATATTTTTAATGATCGATAGCGAACTAGTACCGTGAGGGAAAGGTGAAAAGCATCCCGATAAGGGAGATGAAATAGTATCTGAAACCATACGTTAACGAAGAGTAGGAGCCCCGCCTCGGCGGGGTGACTGCGTGCTTTTTGTAGAACGAGCCAACGAGTTAGTTCTATGCGGCTTGGATAAGCTATTTTCATAGCGGATCCAGAGTGAAAGCGAGGCTTAACCGCCGTTTGTCGCATGGACTAGACCCGAAGCCAGGCGAGCTATTTATGAGCAGGGTGAATCTTGAGTAACATCAAGAGGAGGCCCGAACCCACGAGCCGTTCAACACTCGGGGATGACTTGTGAATAGAGGAGAAATTCCAATCGAGCTTGGCGATAGCTGGTTCTTCCCGAAATAGCTTGAGGGCTAGCGTCCTTTAAATGAGCTTAAGAGGTAGAGCTACTGAATGAGATTGCGCGGTTCGCCGTAGCTATCTCAACCAAACTCCGAATTCTTAAGTTTCTTATCAGGGCAGTCAGAAATCCGGCTCTAAGGTCGGATCTCAAAACGGAAAAAGCCGAGATCGCCATCTAAGGTCCCAAAATTTATGTTAAGTGGAAAAGGAAGTAAAGCTTCTTATACACCTAGGAGGTTGGCTCAGAAGCAGCCATCCTTTAAAGAGTGCGTAACAGCTCACTAGTCTAGAGGCTTTGCGCCGAAAATTTAACGGGGCTAAACATAATACCGAAGATGCGATTCTCCGCTAGTTTACTAGCGGGGGAGGTAGGGAAGTGTTCTCTGGGCAGTGAAGCTTAAGGCGTGAGCCAAGGTGGAGCGCAGAGAAGTAAGAATGTTGGCATTAGTAACCACAATCCCGATGAAAACTCGGGACACCGAAAGTCTAAGGTTTCCTGGGCAATGGCAATCAACCCAGGGTTAGTCGACCCTAAGGCGAGGCCGAAAGGCGTAGCCGATGGACACACGGTTAATATTCCGTGACTTCAGAAATTTTCGATGGAGCGACGTATCTTTGTAATCCTTGCGAATTATTGGATTTTCGTAAGCTTTTTGAGAAAGTCAGGCAGGCAAATCCACCTGGCATAATTTCAAGAAAAGTTTGGAACTCTGCTTAGAGCAGGGGAACAAGGGTGAGCAAGGTACCAGGAAAAACTTCTAAGATTAAAATTTCCGAATCCGTACTAAAACCGAAACAGGTAGACTGGGCGAGTAGCCTAAGGTGAACGGATGAACCTTCGTCAAGGAACTCTGCAATACAACTAGACGTAAGTTAGCAAGATGTCTTCCCCCACACCAATTTTGAGAAAAGTTTTTAGGTAACCTAGGGTCGCAAAGTCAAAACACTGAGTGGCTCGATTAGAGGTTAGGTATAATTTTTGTCAGAATTGGCGTGGGGGTGCAATAAAAAATTTCAAGCGACTGTTTATCAAAAACACAGGTCTCTGCAAACTCGCAAGAGGAAGTATAGGGGCTGACGCCTGACCAGTGCTGGAACGTTAACGGAAGCGGTGCAAGCCAATTCCCGAAGCGCCAGTGAACGTCGGCGATAACTATAATCGTCCTAAGGTTCTGGAATTTTGCAAAAGATTTCAGAAGGACTGGGACGATTATCAAAGATAAATATGTCAAAAAAAGATAAAGTTACAAAGGAAAAGTAGTTGCTTATTCCGAAGAATCGGAATGTCAATTCAGCTATATGCTGAAAAATCTGGTGAATTTGAACCTACTATGGTATAATTGTTCCATAGATAATTAAGAGAAATAATATGCCTAGTAAAAAAGGTATCAATGCAGATGATCAGCAGGAAAGACTAAAAATAATTGGCTGGATAGTTGGTTATGTTGATGGTGAAGGATGTTTTTCTGTCAGTCTTTTTAGAAATAAAACTACGAAATTTGGGTGGCAAGTGTTTCCAGAATTCGTAGTAACACAAGGCGAAAAAAGTAAAAAATCATTGGAAATTTTACGAAAATTTTTCAAATGTGGCAAAATCTATGTGAATAAAAGATGGGATAACCACAATGAGAATATTTATCGTTATTGTGTTAGAGCTAAAAAAGATTTGACAGAAATAATAATTCCTTTTTTCAAAGAAAATCAACTAAAAACAATCAAGAGAGAAGATTTTATTATTTTTTCTAAGATCGTAAGAATGATGAATCAAAATCTCCATGCTAAATTCATGGGCATTAAGAAAATCGCCAAACTGATAGAAAAAATGAATCATAAAAAATCTTCCTTATTTTTAGAATCCTCAGAGACTAAACGCTGAATCCCGTTATGCGGGAAAGATATAGTCCGTTCTCTGCGGCGACGTAGAGCTAACATTTAAGAGCGAAATTCCTTGTCAGGTAAGTTCTGACCCGCATCAAAGGCGTAACGACTTGAAAACTGTCTCGACGAAGAGTCCGGTGAAATTGCAATGGCGGTAAAGATGCCGTCGACCTGCAGCAAGACGAAAAGACCCCGTGGAGCTTTACTACAACTTGGTATTGATTTAGAGTTTTAGTTGCCGAGCTTAGGTGGGAGGCTATGAAGTCCTGATTCTGGTTAGGATGGAGCCAACAAGTGGAATACCACCCTGCTGAAGTTTTAAGTCTAACCCTGGTCTGTTATGAGTCAAATAAGGCGAATAACATTTGATGAACCAGAGATTTATACTCAGATTAAAAAGTTGTAAATTAATGGTTCAAAATTTATTCATGCCTGGGTGATTCATACCAGACCGGGGACAGTGCCTGGTGGGTAGTTTGACTGGGGCGGTCGCCTCCTAAATGGCAACGGAGGCGCTTACAAAGGTTGGCTAGGTCCGGATGGAAATCGGACTAATAGTACAAAAGCACAAGCCAGCTTTACTGAAAGACCCATTAGTCAATCAGTCACGAAAGTGGAATTTAGTGAACCGACCATCGCTCATAGGAGCGTGGAAGATCATCAGATAAAAGTTACCCCGGGGATAACAGGCTGATCCCTCCCAAGAGTCCACA
>CAZVVG010000019.1:5262-12450 GCA_964630615.1 uncultured Bdellovibrionales bacterium | reverse complement strand
AATATTTTTTGCTATAATCTTTTTTATTCCAATTTCATATTCCGGCGTAGCTCAATGGTAGAGCAGTTGACTGTTAATCAATTGGTTGTAGGTTCGAATCCTACCGCCGGAGCACCGATTTTCAAGGCTTACTTAAGCCTTGTTTTTTATTAACCCAAACAGGATTCGAACTTGTGGTATACTAAAAATATGCTTAATCATATTCTTCGTATGTTAATTGTTGGCTTCGGGATTCTTGCAGTTGCAATTCTGGTTAATTTTCTTGCCAAAATCTTGGGACTGGAAACTTGGTATAGTTTTATTGAAAACCTCCAAAAAAACGGTTTCTCGGATATATTGAAAACCAAAGGGGTTCACTCATTCTTTCTTTTCATTATCTACCCCTTGATTTTAGGATTAGCAGCCTATTTCTTCGTTAAAATATTAAACTAAAAGAATTCCAAACTTTCCATCCTAGTGCTAGAAACCCCATTGTCTATTCAAATTTAAAATTAAAAAAATCCCATGACTCAAGAAGAAATTAAAAAAAGAGCTCAGGAAATAGAAAAAATCTATCAGGAATATATAGGCAAATTGAAAATGTTAAAAAATGAGCAAGACAAAATCCTGCAGGAATTTATTAGTGAATTAGAAAAAAGAAAGTTGGATGAAATAAGAGCGGAAATCAAATCTCAATAATATGATGCTTGGCCCACAGGAAAAATTAAATTCACAAGAAAAAATAATCCAACCGGAAAACCCCGAAATTAAAAAAGAGGCAGCTATTGAAAGTGAGCAGGAATTAAAACAATTAGTGCAAGAACGCAGCAGTAATTTAGATATCGAAGTTATAAATATAGAAAAAAATGGTCAAAAAAGAATAGAGAATGCTAATAATAGCATTAATCTATCCACTGAAAAAATTGAAGAAACTAAGTCAACTTTTGACTTGGGGGAAAAATTAGGTGGCATTTCCGAAAAAGCAAGAAGTCTGGCACAGGAGGGAAGGGAAAAAATAGGGCAGGCAGTAACCTCAAAAGAATTTAACCAAATTGCCGACACTACTCCGTTTGTTGGTGGGACAAAAAAAGTTTTTGAAAGCGTAGCTGGTAAAACATTGGACGGAGAAGAATTGGAAGGAATGAAGAGGCTAAAACATGGTGTCAAAGGCGGAATTGATTTAGGTTTGGATATTACCGCCGTTGGCGAAGTTAAAAAAGGCGCGCGCCTGGCTTATGCAGGCAAAAAAATTGTGGAAGGCGTAAAAAAAAATCCCGAGGCGGTAGCGAATCTTGGTAAGAAAATTTTAGAGAAAAAAGATGAAAAAGAAATTTTCTCAGAAAAAAACGGGAAAGAAATAAAAAAAGAACTAGCGAAAAAAGAATTTGTTTCGCCAATGGAAGTATTGATGAGCGAAAAAGATTATGAGGAAACGGTAGACAAATACATCGTACCTGGTTTAGTTGAAAAATTATCAGGATTTAGGACTGATCAAGTGGAAGAATTTGAAAAATATTATCAGGAATATGAGACTACGCAAGTTTTTAATGACGAAGGGAAGCCGCCAGAATATATGCTTTATTGGGCGCAGAGATCATTCTTAGATAAAGATGATATTTTAAACATAAAAAAAGCTATTGAAGCGAATAATTTGGAAGGATACTTAAAAGATTCAGTTTCGCAAGAACGGAAGCAAATCGTGGAAATATTGGAAGCTAATCAAACCGGGGAAAAATTAAAAAATTGTGCGGATTCGATAAAAAATTTCTTTGATGAAAATGGTGTGAAAATTGGCAGAAATAATTTGCCCAAACTCCAATTTATTGGGAAGTTCGATTCTATGTTGCTTGCTTCTGCGAGTCAAAAAGAATTGGTTTTTGGTGATATGTTTGATGGTGGCTATGTTCCAACATTAGATGGACTGGTTATAAAACTTTCTCCTGAAAATATTAGAAACAAAGAAATTAAAGACGAGCATTTACGAGCATATGTTCATGAAAACATGCATGCTCTTTCCTATAGAAAAATTATAGCCGATAAAGAATTGGGAATTGACGATAGCGAGGCAAAATATTTAAAAGGCGGATTTCTATCAAGAAACAAAGAAGGGAGGCGCCATAATTCATTAAACAGTCTCAATGAGGGGGCGACGGAATATTTTTCAAGATTAATCTCTGAAAAAACCGGAATTTCTACGGCTCATGAATTTGGTGAGGAAGGATATGATAACTATGTTCGTGATACTGAGGCATTACTCAAAAAAATTGGTGGCCAGAAGTTAGAAGATAAAAAAATAGCAGAAAGCTCAACTAAAGAATTATTGGATGATTATTGTAAATCAACAGGAGTTTTAAAATTAGGGAAAATTGTCCAAGAAAAAATTGGACCTCATGCTTTAGCCCTTTTTGATATTCTAAGTGGTTCTGGTAGGGATAATAATTTTTACAATTTCGTCGATTCGCTTGAAAAATATCAACAGGGCAAGGAAGTGCAAAAAATTATTATTAATAGAGACGAATTGAAAAATTACCCATTCAAAGAGGATGAGTTAAAAAAGCAGTACCCATTTTTGGAATTTAAGGGCGAAAAAATTGATAGAAATGTCGATAAAGCCAAGGATATTATATTAGAATCCAACAAGGAAAATAATATTGAATCTTCAGAATTGGTATCGGACATCGTTAAATTAAAAGTGGATCTACTTTCTCACATCAAAAGCGATGAATACCTTGAAAAGCTGAAAAAAGAACTTGGTGGCAATGAAGATGAGGCCAAGAAATACCAAAAAACCAGAGTAGAAAATTTAGAAAATGTTAAAATTACTTCTTTGAGTTTAAATGAAATAAAAGAAAGGTTTGGCAAAGATGATCCTCCGGGCGCCTATACGGTTGGCTATTATAGCCCTGATGGAAACGAAGTATTTATTGCTAATAATCATAAAGATAAGTATGTTACGGCCATGCATGAACTTATTCATGCAAGTATGCACTCAGAAAAAGATATGACAGAAAAAGCAAAAAAAATACTTATTGAATCAGCAAAGGAAGGTACCAGCGAGTATTTAAATAAAACAGAAGAACGAATAGTGAGGAAACAGATTTTGGATTTAGAAATGGCCAATCTCGGCATTAAAAAGTACGGAGAAGAATTTAAAGATGAACATTATGAAAAACTAATGGAATATTTCAAAGAAGGAAAATTATCAAGGCCAGCGAAAGAATTTATCAATACGACAAAACCGGAAGAATTCAAGAAAGTTTTTGATGAATTAGCTAAAAGCGAGAGTGGATCATTTATAAATGTTTGATATTAAAATTAAGCAGTGGCTCGCCCCGCAAAAATGAATAAAGATAAAATGATCTTTGATAAGAAACAGCCTGGAGAGCATTTGCTAGAATTTAAAATTATTTCCTTAAATCCAAATCAACAATCTTTTGCAAAAATCGAAAATGTTAAATTCTTAAAAATTAATCAATACGGATATCTCGAAATAATTCCTATGAATTGAACTCTGTAGCAGAAAAGCTCAAAATTGAGATAAATTCATTTCTCTTTATAAAAATATTACTAATATTATTCACCAACTCGTGCCTCATTAGTTTGTAAACCAAAACCGCCGCTGTCATACCGCTAATGCTATAAGTTCCTGAGTTTGCCTAATAACCAACCCCGGATCAGATAATCGAAGCCACTCAAATGTTCGAAAGCTGCCCTTCCAGGCGAGCCAACTAAAATAACTCTTCTGATTACAGGGTTATTTTTTATACCCTAATATGACGGTAGAATCTTTTGTGCTAAAATATTGATATGAAAAATATTCTTTTAAAAAAATCTTGGATTATCAAGGCGCCTCGCGAAGAAGTTTACAAAATCATGAGCGACTTTGAAAATATGCCGAAATATTTTCCAAAAGTAGCGGAGTCGCTGCAAATCTTAAAAAGAGATGGCAACAATCTCACAATTTCCGCTAAGGTCAAGACCTTTGGTCGGATTTTTTCTGTGCAAATGGAAGCGCAATTACGTCCGCCCATGGGATATATTTCGGATAATAAAAGTGCCATCGGTACTTCGGGTCATGAAGAGTTTCTTATGGAAGAAATTCCTGAGGGTACAAAAATTAACTATACCTATGACGTTGAATTAAAAAATCCAATCCTGGCTATGTTGGGTGGTTTTTTGATAGGAGGATATGCGATGCGTTTTTGGGAGCACGCCGTTATAGACAAATTAAAGGAAGTGTTAGAGAAATGAAAATTGCAAAAAGGTTTTGATGGCTCCTATCCCCGGAGCCGGTTTGATATTTAAAAATAGTTAATTTATAATTAGTAATCATAAGCTAGTGAGCAAAATCCATGAAAAATCCTCCTGAAAAAATCAAGAAAGTTTGCATCATCGACGATGAACAGGACATTCGGGAAATTTATACGTTGAAATTTAAGTCCGACGGTTTTAAAGTGGTGAGTGCGGCCAATGGGGAGGAAGGGCTCAGATTAATGCGCGAACAAAAGCCGGATATTATCCTTTTGGATTTGCAAATGCCGGTAAAAAACGGGCTGGAGGTTCTAGCGGAAATGAAAAAAGACAAAGCCTTGAATTTGATCCCAGTGGTAATTTTGAGTAATATCAGTGATGAAAAAACTTTCGCTCAGGTTGGAAATTTTAAGACCCATTTTTATATCGTCAAAGCGCTGACTACTCCCCGGAAAGTTGTGGATATCGCCCGTGAAGTGCTGCGCTGGTCCGTTAGCCAGAGTCGTTAGAGGACTGAATATTCCGGTTTTTCGCAAAAAAGCGCATGGAAAATAGAGAAAGATTAAGGTTTCAGAAATAAATTCGAACTTCTATCTAAGTTCCGAGCTAGCAGAATAGCCCTTGGGTACAGGGTTATTTTTTATATCCAAGTAGTTTGTTTGCCGACAGACGGGGGACGGCAACGCTTATGATATACTGAAACTATGAAGAAAGTCTTAAAGCTATTTTTTTGGGTTGCCATTATTTTGCTGACAATTTTTATTTTTGTAAGTAAAATATTACCGGGAAAAATTGTCCAGGTTGAACCGAAAGAAGAAACATCCGTTTCAGTAGATAAAGAACCAGCTCCGCTGATTAACAAAGAGTTGGTGGCTCCGCTAGAAAAAGCCAGGGAAAGAGTGACTAAAAAACCCTTCGGGATTTTTATTGTTCCTGAAAATTCTCCTGTTTGGCCGGAAAGATTTTCCGGCTATCACACTGGAACGGATTTTGAAGTTTTTTCCGAGGAATTGGATTCGGAAGTCCCAGTTCGCACTGTCTGTTCGGGAAAACTCCGGATGAAAAAATTCGCTGCGGGTTATGGCGGCTTGGCCATTCAGGATTGTTTTTTAGAAAAAAATCCTATTATCGTGATTTATGGACATTTAAATTTAGATTCCATCAAGCTTGAAGTCGGCGCGGATTTGAAAATGGGAGATATCCTTGGAATTTTGGGAAAAGGCCAGAGCCCGGAAACGGATGGGGAGAGAAAACACCTGCACCTGGGCTTTTACAAAGGAAAAGAAATAAATATTTTAGGTTACGTAAAAAATAAAAACGCCTTGGCCGACTGGATTGACCCTTGCCAGTCAGTTTGCCAGGATTAAAATTTTTTTTCTAAACCTCTAAGTGCATAATCCTCGTTTAGGATTATTTTTTATTGCTCATCTGTCTTTTGGTTGTGCTATAATGAAAACAAGTAATAATTTAAAAGAGAAAATGAAAAAGGCTCTGAAAGAACACATAAACTATCTGGAAACTGTTTTAAAAAAAGAGAAGAATGATTTTGACTGGCAAAGCTTAAGTGACTATAATCGGATCCAAATCGGATTTTTCCAGCAGGAAAGATTAATCCATCTTTTGGTAACGCTTTTCTTTGGTTTGATATTTTTTGAAGTAGCCACAATCGAATTGTGGTTGTTAGCTTCTAGCAGCGATTGGAGTTTTCTTCATTTCGGATTCTTGCTCTTGGGCGGGATTTTGTTGGTGGTTTTGGTTTTCTACATATGGCATTATTTTGTCCTGGAAAACGGGGTCCAGAAATTGTATCGTTTAGAGAGTGAAATCACCAAAAAATTTAAAAAAGAAGACAAGCCTTAGTAAAAATATTTTCTTAAAACTTTAAATAAATTAAAACGCCTTCAATAAGGTAAGGGCGTTTTAATTCTTACTTTTATTTTTTAATTAGGATTTTTTTGGCTCAAAATAATTAATCGCGCCACTGACCAAAGACAGGACAAGACTAAAAAGAAGTGCCCACCAGAAGCTCTTGACATAAAAACCTCTGATAAGTTGGCTGGCTAGGAGGACCAAGCCGGCGTTAATAACGAAAGTAAATAAGCCGAGGGTGAGAACTTCAATGGGCAAAGTCAGGACGATGAGAAGCGGCTTGATAATGGTATTTAAAAATCCCAGCACTAGCGCGACAATCAGGGCCACAAAAAAACTTTGCACAAAAATCGCGTTTTCGGGTAGCAAGTAAGCCGTAATGATAACAGCAAGAGCCGATAAGAGCCAACGAATTATAATTTTCATAAGGTTTAATTTAGAATTATGTGTTTAGTATAAATCCAGTTTTTATTTTTAACAAGATCAAATTTATGAGAATTTTATTGAAAAGAGATAATAATTTTTTAACTTGAAAAATTTCTTTTTAATAAAGAAAAATTGAGAAGAAATTTTTACAGATTTAAGCTTCAAATAGTCCTTTTTACTTGAAAAATCACCTAACATTTAAAGGGTGGGTTTTTATAGTTTTTTGGAAAAGAAAAAAGAGGGCTAATTTTGTTGATTCACCCTCTTTTATGAAAGAATAGATTTCATTTTGCCTCCTTCGTGACAAAATTTACGAACTTAACCATATCCTTTGAATACTCAATTTGTTGGTTAAGGGTTTCAAAGAGAATTCTGCAGTTGGCTATAAGCATATTATAGCCAGTTTCAATTGCCGCTTGAGTGGCTCTGATAATCAATTTCTCTTCCATTTTTTACCTCCTTTGTGGCTTTTAAAAGGACGATAATTCTATTTTCTAATTATAGCATAAATTTCAATTTTAGTCAAATAGCGAATAGTTAAAAAATCCGGAAAAATTAAGCGAGATAAAAAACCGAAAGATTGATTTTGCTTGGCCCCTTTTGAATATGGAGCGCAAATTTAATTTTTCGACCAAATTCCAGGGCTTTTTTGAGAATTTTTTA
>CAZVVG010000019.1:0-5162 GCA_964630615.1 uncultured Bdellovibrionales bacterium | reverse complement strand
CTAGAACAGTTGAGGCAACTTATTCAACAGACACCCTTCAAGGCTATTGGAAATTTAATAACGATCCAAGTGACGCAAGTGGCCATGCAAATACGGGAACTCCCTCTGGTTCAATTATATATCCTTCTGGTGCTTCTTGTGCTCCATTGGTGGCAGTTCCTAATGATTGCATCCAATTTAATTCACTTTCAAGCAAGGTTACTTTTACAAATTCACCCAATGTCCAGCCAACCAGTGCGCTGACTTTTTCATTGTGGATTTACTTGGACAATCCCGTAACCTCTAATACTGCTATTGCGGGCAATTACGACCAGGCTAACAGCCAAGGTTTTAATTTTTCTTTAGACACAGCCAATCGAATCCATTTTTATTTGGGAAACGGAACTTGGCATAATTTGTTTACCACTATTCCTGGTTTAAATCAGTGGTTTCATTTGGCTGGTACCTGGGATGGAGCCGCAATGAAAATTTACTTAAATGGAACGGAAATAGGTTCAGGTAGTTCTTTTACGGGCTTGACTTATGGCTCAACCCCTTCATTGGAAGTCGGAAAATTTTTGGGCCGTTTAGATGATCTCTGGCTTTATAGAAGAGCCTTAACTCTCCAGGAAATTCAAGCTTTAGCGTCCGGTCAACACACAACTGCTATCTGGAATGGTTCTGTAAGCACTAATTATGAGCAGTCGATAAACTGGAGTCCTCAAGCCGTTCCCGATCCCTTCACTAAAATTATTCTTAGCAATGTTCCTAATAAACCCGAATTTACCGCGGCTGAGGAAATTGCGGGATTGACAATTCAAACAGGTTCCAGCCTAGATCTTCATGGTTACAATTTAACAATTCATGATGCGGGAACCTTTAGCAATGACGGAACTTTGATTTTAGAAAATTTGGGTTCTCAAATTTTGACAAATTTTGTCAATGATTATAATAGTGGGACAATTTTAATTAATGGTTCGGTTTCAGCGGCAACGTTAGTAACGGGTAGTCAATACTATAATCTAAATATTATGAACACAGGAGGAGCCCTGACTACTTTGCCAGCGGCACTCTCTGTTCATAAAAATCTGACGCTTGGAAGCGGAACCCTTCTTTTGGCGGGAAACCTTTTAGTGGAAGGAAACCTGCTTATTAATGGCGGAACCTTGGATGTTTCAGGAGGAAATTTTGGTATTGACTTAAAAGGAAATTGGCAAAAAACGAGTGGAGCTTTTATTCCTCAAAATGGCACGGTTAATTTGACAGGGGGAAATCAAACAATTTCCGGATCAAACGATTTTTATAGCTTGTCTAAAACGGTCTCAGCCGCCAGCACGCTTTCTTTTGCTGCCGGATCAACACAAAGCATAAACAATGCGTTAACCTTGAGCGGTGTTTCAACTGCCACACTCTTGAATTTGCGCTCGACTACGGCGGGCAGCCAATGGATTATTAATCCGGCCGGATCAGAAACTCTTTCTTATCTTAGCGTGCAGGATAGTCAGAATAGCAGTGGTACGGATATAGATGTAACCGGTCTCAATGTTAGCAATTTGGGAAATAACACCAATTGGATTTTTGATCATCTTGCGCCAACGATTACCCTGGATTCAATGAGCCCAAATGTCTCGAGTAATCTCCCTGATTTTACCGGATTAGCGGCAGAATTTTCTTCTTTTGTAAGTTCGGTTGACTATCAGTTAAATTCTACGGCTGGAACTTGGTCGCCGTGTTTGGCAGAGGACGGCTCTTTTAATGAAACAACCGAAAACTTTATTTGCACTCCCGCGGCCGCTCTTCCAGACGGGACCTACACGGTTTATCTTCAAGCTACAGATCATGAGGGTCACGTAACGGCGGCTAGCGGTTATGCCTCTCATTCTTTTACGGTGGACACGGTTTTACCGGTTATTTCCTCGGTGGTGGCCGATCCCGATTCGGAGGAAGTAGATATTTCTTGGTTAACCAACGAAAATTCCTCCTCAATTATTGATTATGGAGAAACCAGTTCCTATGATCATAGCTCTTCCGAATTCAACACGACCACGCGAGTAACTAGTCACAGTGTTTCTGTTTCCGGTTTGGAAGCCTGCACCAACTATCACTTTCGCGTTCGGTCTAAGGATGATGCTGGCAATCAGGGAGTCAGTGCGGATTCCACTTTTTCCACCAGCGGCTGTTCCACTTGCGATGATGAAGAAGAGCCCGGCGAACCGGACATAACTCAAATCCAAGCCGAGAGCGAAACCGCGCTTACATTGGAAATTGATGAAGCGAGTGGCATAGTTGATTACTACCGGCTGGAATATGGAACCAGCTCGGGCACTTATCAATGGAATATAGATGAAATTGAAGAAGAAGACATAGATTCTCTAAAAGTGGAACAATTAACTCCTGATACGACTTATTATTTTCGAGTACGCGCTGTCAATGATTGTGGCAAAGGGGATTGGTCAAGCGAAGAATCGGGAAAAACTAAGACGGCCTCCACCGTGGCTCCGAATACTACCACAGAAGAAAATTCTGCTGCTCAAACAACAACTCAAACAACTCAAATCTCAGGAGAGACCCTGCCGGTTTCGGAGCCGATTAATTATAACGAAACGACAAGTTCCACTTGGCAGCAAAAATATTTTGGCGCCGAATATTGTTTGGAGGCGAATCGTTGCGGAGGGCAAGCTGATCCGGACAGCGACGGGTTAAGTAACAATGAGGAATTTCGACTGGGAACTAATCCAAATAATCCGGATACGGACCAGGATGGACTCAGAGATGGAACCGAAGTAGAAATTTTGAAAGATCCTACCAAGGCGTCTACCACTTCAGGTGGGGATAAGATTATATTTGAAGATCCCAAAGAAAAGGGTGAAACAGAAAAAGAAATTTATGTCATTACAGATGTCGTCCTGGTAGATATCAGTGAGGATAAGAAAATAAAAATAGAAGGCAAGGGTCCACCCAATGTTTATTTGACGCTTTTTATTTACAGCGACTTGCCAGTGGTGCTTTCCTTAAAAACCGACAAAAATGGAGACTGGTCCTACGTTTTGGAGGATGAATTGGAGGACGGACCACATCAAGTTTATGTGGCGGTGACTGATAATGCGGGCAAGATTACTGCCAAAGGCGAACCCTTTGGATTTATCAAAACCGCCCAGGCAATTACCCGAGATGATTCTCTGGTCAAGGCGCCTAACGTTCAAGCCTCTTCTCCCACCGAGAAAACAAAAAATGATTTTTTAAAATTTGTCATTCCTCTGGCTGCTTTTTCTCTGCTGCTAGCCTTGTTGGCTATCGGCTGGCACCTTAAATATCGAAAGCCCAAGGAAATGGTCGAGATTTAACTAAACAAACAAATCTGCGAGAGGCTCCCTGAATAAAATCTAATTTTAGAGAAGCAACTTTTTATTTTAAGGAAGACCAACTCTTTATGTGTTATAATAAAGACGAAAAAATTTAATTTAGAGATAAGTAAACTATATGTTAAAAAAAACTCATCATTTTTTATTCTTGGCCTTATTTCTGGCCTTGTTGTCAATCGGGTTAATCTGGGTGGCGGAAGTCTCGGTAAAAGCTCAAACCTCCACGGTTACCACTGATGATGGAACAGGGGGAACCACAACTGTTGTGAATAAAGAATTAATCACAAATCCGCAAACTATAGAAACTACAGAAACTCCGAAAACTGAAACAAATGAACCGATAGCCTGTAGCTATACTTATAGCTCCTGGAGTTCTTGTAGCTCAGAGGGAATTCAGACACGTTCCATTATCTCTAAGACGCCTTCAGGGTGCTATGTTTCCGCTGAACCGATATTAAAACAATCTTGTACTTATGTTACCAGAGAAAGTTCTACCACAAGTTGTACTTACACTTTGAGTGATTGGAGCACTTGCGATTCTTCAGAAACCCAAAATCGAAAAATTCTTTCTCGAGCCCCTAGCGGCTGCCTGGATTCAAGGTTGCCAGTTTTGCAGCAAACCTGCGACTATGCGACGTATAGCACGAGCGAAACCTCAACCTCCTCTGTCAATAAGATGAACCCAAGCGAACCATCTCAGGATTCAAGTGTTACCCCCGCCTTCAGCTTTTTAAATATAAACGGTAACGAAGTTATTAGCGGCCTTATTAAAATTCAGGGAACTGTCAGAAATGCTTATCGGGTAGAGATTTATCTTGTACCGGCGGATTCCAACACGTCCAAATATTTAGGCCTGGGGAAAAGAATGGAAAACAACGTTTGGGAATATCCTTTTAATTCTCTCGAGCAACCCAACGGAGCTTACTATCTCAAGGCCAAAATCAAAAATGCCTATGGTTCTTATGAGAGTGATCAAAAAATGCTGGTTATCCTCAATTCTGTAGAAGAGCAAGCTCTTGATTATTCTGTGGCTTCTAACGCTCAAGGGGGAATAGTTGTTTCTGAATCCGAAGGCCCAGGCGTTGATTTGCCCCTGGATCAGACAAGTCACGCCTGGCAGGAGAAATATTTTAAGTCGGAAAGTTGCCTGGATCAAAATATCTGTGGGGGCATGGCCGATCCAGACAAAGACGGAATCAATAATAACGACGAATTTCGCTACGGAACCAGTCCGGCTAATCCTGATTCCGATGCAGATGGCTTTTTGGATGGGGACGAAGTGAAAAACGGCTTTAATCCCTTAAAGGCTTCGCCTGGGGATAAGAGTGATAAGATGATTTTTGAAAGTCCCAAAGAAAGCGGCGAAATTAAGAAAGATTTTTATCAGGTTAACCAAGTGGAGCTGGTTTCCTCTGAAAGCGGCAAGAAGAACCTCAGAATCAGCGGAAAAGGCATCCCCAACAGCTTCGTGACTTTGTATATTTATAGCGATCCGATAATTTTGACGGTCAAAACCGATCAGGAAGGTAACTGGTCCTATGAAATTGATAAGGAGATTGAAGACGGAGAACACCAAGTTTACGTCGCAGTGACCGATAATACTGGGAAAATAACTGCCAAGAGCGAGCCTTTATTTTTTACGAAAACGGCTGAAGCGGTTTCAGTGGTTTCTCCAAGCGAGTCCAATTCGAAACCCGTTTCCGTTGAGCCGATTTCTTCCACTAAAAATCAGGCCAAAAATAGTCTGGCCTTCCTACTGGCTTTGATTATCGGAAGCCTAGCCTTGGTTTTGGCTTCTCTCGGACTTTATAAACATCATCA
>CAZVVG010000018.1:0-13092 GCA_964630615.1 uncultured Bdellovibrionales bacterium | reverse complement strand
CCCCCAGTTTTTTTAGCGAAAAGAAAATTAATCAAGGCGGTTTTCAGACCGCCAATATGGAGATAGCCAGTTGGACTAGGAGCAAAACGAACGCGAACCTTTTTATTCATAATCAAGATTTAAGCTATTTGTTTAAAATCACTTTCAGCGGAAAAATTATAACGGCCCTCCAAATTCTTAACCATCTTTTTGGTTGCTGAATAAAACGGAAAAACCACTCTAATCCCAATTGGCGTAGAAATTTGGGTGCCCGAATCACTTTTTTAGTTAAATAATCAAAACTACCACCGACACCCATGGCTAACCTTATTCTATCATTTTTTTGTTTTTTGAGGAAATTTTCCTGATAGGGGGCTCCAAAGTTGCACAATAGAATCTGGCTATTATCATCTGGCAAACGGTATTCGGCATCGAAAATGTCTATATTTTCTCCCCCAATTTCTAGGGAAGGATAGGCCCTCCAAATCGCCTCGCGAATTTCTTTAAAGGAGCTCAATCCGCTTTTATTTACCGCTAAGAATATTTTTAAACTTTTTTCTTGGGCCATACGGAGAATTTCTAACATTAAATCTACTCCAGCCATCCGGCATTTTAAGGATTTTTTCTTACGCAGAAAAGCTAACTGAATTCCCATTCCATCGGCTATTTTTAAGTTACAAGTATTCAGAATATCCCTAAATTCCTGATTTCTCAAGGCTTCCAAGATAAATTCCGGATTTATGGTAGCAACCTGATGAAATCCATCTTGTTGGAGAAAGTTTTCCACTTTTTCCAATATTTCTTTTCGGCCCAGATTATCAATTTTTACTCCCAGAATTTCTTCCATGGCTTAAATTTTAGCTTATTTGGGGTTTTCTGGCAAAGAAAAGAGAGCCTTTATTTTAGCCATTTATCCTGGTACAATAGAATTATGCGACAAACAAACAATATTTTTCTTAATGAAATTGTTCCACTGATTAAGGTCTCGCTTTTCAAAAATCGGTCTTTTTCTTACGCTTCTGAAGAAAAACTAGCAACTGGGACCCTGGTAGAAATTCCCTTCTCCGGAAGAAAAAGAGAAGGAGTGGTTTTGGAAAGTTATCTTACCCAAGAGAAGGAATTGAAGCGAGGATTTCCGATAAAAAAAATCGGGAAAATTATTGCCCAGGAATTTTTAAATGAGAAACAGCTCCAATTAGCTGATTTTTTAGCCGATTATTATTTTGCTTCCCTGGGCTTTGTGCTTAAACTTTTCGTGCCAATGCAAGTTAAAATTAGAAAAAAGAACGTATTGGAATTTCCAACGGGCGGAAAAAAAGTGATTTTAACACAGGCCCAGAAGAAGGCCATTAAAAAAATTCTGAAAGGAAAAAAAAGCAGATTTCTTCTTTTTGGACCCTCCGGTTCGGGAAAAACCGAGGTTTACATCCAAACCATTGCCAAACTAAAAAGTCAAGATACCCAAAGTCAGTTTCTCATTTTGCTTCCTGAAGTGGGGTTGACTCCGCCTGCTCTAGAAAGATACGGCGCTTATTTTTCTCGGGAGGAAATGACTGTTTTAAATAGCCAAGTCTCCAAGGGTCAATTTTATGCCAATTGGGAAAAAATCAAGTCGGGAGCCGCTAAAATTATTATTGGTTCTCGCATGGCAATTTTTGCCCCTTTTAAGAACTTAAAGTTAGTCATTGTCGATGAGGAGCAAGATATTTCTTATAAACAATGGGATATGCATCCGCGCTATGATGCTAGAAAATTAGCCGAAAAATTAGCTGAAATTCACCAGGCCAAAATTATTTATGGCTCGGCGTCGCCCAGGGTGGAAACCTATTTTCAAGCCCTAAAAACGGGAGGAGAGCTCGTAACTATCCCCTATTTTGGAAATATAGATGAGAAAAAGCTTCTCTCTCAGACCGTTTTAGTTGATATGAAAAAAGAACTTTGGGAAAAGAACCCGAGCTTGCTGAGTCGAAGAATCCGCGAAGAAATTAACTGGACTTTAAAAAATAAAAGACAAATTTTACTTTTTGTCAGTCGTCAGGGATTAAGTAATTTTTCTGTCTGTCTTAATTGCAAGGAAGTTTTTCGTTGCCCGCATTGCGATCGAGCGCTAGTCGGAGATAAGGAGGGAAACTATCAATGTCTCCATTGCGCGTATAAAACAGAGATTATTCCCAAATGTTTCAATTGCGGGAGCCTGAATTTTAATAATGTGGGAGGAGGGACGCAAAGAGTGGAAAAAGAAATCCTAAATTTTTTCCCCCAAGCAAAAATTCTTAGAGCGGACAGTCAAACGACGCAAAGAAAGAATACCTTGGAAAAAATTTATGAAAAATTTTCTTCGGGTCAGGCGGATATTCTCATCGGAACGCAAATGGTTTCCAAGGGCTGGGATTTGCCAAAAGTATCCTTGGTTGGTATTATGGACTCAGATAATCTTCTTTCTCTTCCCGATTTTTTTGCTTTTGAAAGGGCTTTTCAAACAATTTTCCAGGTTTCCGGCCGAACGAATCGTCCTCATAGCCAACGGCCAGGAAAAGTGATAATTCAGACTTTCCATCCGGAAAATTTTATTTTTCAACTGGCGATCCAAAGGGACTATGTCGGATTTTTTAAAAAAGAAATTGAGGAAAGAAAAGAAATTGGCTTGCCGCCTTTTGGACGCATTGTAAAATTAACCTACCAGGATTACAGTCTTCAAAAAGTTCAGAAAGAGGGAGAAAAAATGTTTGCTCTTTTGGAAAAAAGAAAGGATCCAAAAATAAAGATTTTTGCTCCCCAGTCCCCTCTTTTGGAAAAAATTCGAGGTCGTTTTCGCAAACAAATTATTATCCGTCTGAAAGGAGGGCAAACTGAATTTTCCCAATTTTATTTAAAAAATATTTTTCAGAATTTGCCAAAGGGTTGGGCAATTGACGTTGACCCCATTTCTTTAGTTTAACTTTTATTTATGGCCAAGCTCAAAATATTAACTTATCCCCATTTCTTACTCAAGAAGAAAACTAAGGAGGTAAAAGATCCCCAATCTCCAGAAATTCGGAAACTTATTTTTGATATGCTAGAAACGATGGAAAAGGACAACGGATTAGGTTTGGCGGCCAATCAGGTTGGCACTCCTTTGCGTATCTGCGTTGTAAAATTCGATAAAACTTATATTCTCATTAATCCGCGCCTAAAATCAAAATCTTGGGGAAAAATTGTTGCCGAGGAAGGCTGCCTTTCCTTTCCAGGAAAATTCATTTTGGTTAAGCGCTCAAAGAAAATCAAGGTGGAGGCGCTAGACCAGTTGGGGGAAAAGTTTGTTTTAAAGGCAGAGGGTCTTTTAGCCCGAGCTATTCAGCATGAAGTGGATCATTTGGATGGGACTTTGTTTATTGAGAAAGAAATTAAGAAGAGAAAATAAAAATTTCTTTTTATGGGAAAAAAGAGAAAGCGGATTATTTTCATGGGCACTTCCCCTTTTGGAGCAGAAATGCTCAAAGCTTTGGTGTCTCAAGAATTTCTGGTCGTAGCGGTTATTACCAAGCCGAATCGTCCGGTGGGTCGCGGCCATAAACTTAAGGAGCCGGAAGTTAAAAAATTTGCTAAACAGCAAGGGATCCCTGTTTATCAGCCGGAAAAATTAGACGAAGAGATAATTCAAGAAATAAAGAAATTGGAACCGGAGCTGATGATAGTTGCCGCTTACGGAAAAATTATCCCTCCCAAATTGTTGGATATTCCTCTGCGAGGAACCATCAACGTTCATCCCTCTCTTCTCCCCAAATTCCGAGGCCCTTCACCGGTTCAAAACGCCTTGCTCTTAGGAGAAAAAGAAATAGGGATAACGATTATGCTTTTGGATGAGGGCATGGATTCAGGAGCGATTTTAGCTCAAGAAATCCTTAAAATAAAAGAAAAAGAGACTATCTCGGAACTGATGCAGAGAATAACTCCAAAGGCAGCCGATTTGCTAATTCGGGCGATCCCTTTTTGGTTGTCTGGAAAAATCATTCCTCAAAAACAAGATAATTCACAGGCGACTTATTGTCGAATAATAAAAAAAACTGACGGGAAAATAGACTGGTCTGGATCGGCCAGAAACATCGCCAATGCCGCTAGAGCCTTTGAAATTTGGCCCGGCCTTTACGCTTTTTGGGAAAATCCTCCCGGCGTTTTAAGAAGGGTGAATTTTAAAAAAGTTTCTTGGGAAGGAGAAGCTCCGCCAGAAAATTTTAAGATCGGAGAAGTTTTTCTTAAAGATAAGCAACTGAAAATCCAAACCGGTGCCGGTCAGCTCATTGTGGAAAAAATCCAAATGGAAGGAGGTCGGGTTCTGGATTCCAAGGAATTTCTCAATGGGCAAAAGCGTTTTATTGGCAGTGTTCTAAAATAGTTCTATGGAAAAAGAAAAAAAAGAAAAAAATTTTTTCAGAGCCATTTTTATCGGAGTTTTTTTAATTGCCTTAGTGGCGTTGGTAACCCTTTTTCGGTTAAATGTCCAAAAGGAAAAAAATGAGCTTTCTGCGTCCAAGGCCACTGAAAAGAAAATCGTTTCAGAAGAAAAAAATATTATAAAAGCCGAAGAACTTTTAAAAAAAATTACGCAGCAGGAAAATATTATTATTCTTGATATACGGGATGAAGGGGAATATAAAAAAGAGCATTTACGGGACTCTCTAAACATTCCTTTTATAAATCTTCAGGAAAAAATTAGTTCCCTAGAAAAGAATAAAACCTACGTTTTGGTGGATGAGGGCCCCTCTTCTCAGGCGGCTTTTCTGGCAATTCAGCTTTTTTTGCAAAATAAAATCTCCAGTGTTTTTTATCTTCAGGGCGGTTTTTCATTCTGGAAATCTGAATATAATCCGACTGTTTCTGAGGGCGACCCCAACTCTTTTGTTGACCAATCTAAAGTTCAATATATTAAGAGCGAAGAACTAAAAAACCTAATTTCTCAAGATCCCAAGTTAGTCATAATTGATCTGAGAAAACCTGCGGCTTTCCAAGAAGGGCATTTGAAGGGAGCTCAAAATATTTTTCTGGAGGATCTGGAAAAAGAAAGTTCTAATCTTACCCGAAGTCGGAAAATAGTTCTTTATGATAAGGATGGACTCTGGGCTTTCCAGGGAGCGGTCCGGCTTTTTGATCTGGGCTTTTTCAATGTTTTGGCTCTTTCTGACGGTTTGGATGGCTGGAAAGAAAAAAAATTTGAACTGGAAAAACAACCCTAGTGAGTTTTAAAAAAAACTCCCCGGAAAAGGGAATTTTTTTTGATCTCTTTGGAAGTTTACTTGAGAATCGCTAGTAAATCTTCATTTTTAATCAGGAGATAATCCTCTTCATTGATCTTTAATTCAGTCCCGCTGTACTTGGCAAAAATAACGCTTTGTCCGACTTTTACTTTGATGTCCTTGTGATCACCAACGGCAATAATTTTTCCCTCTTGGGGGCGATCCTCACTGGCTGTTTCCGGAAGAACAATTCCCGACTTCGTGCGGGTCACTTTCTTGATTAGCTTAACCAGGATGTTATCCCGGAGGGGCTTAATGTTTTCCTTTTTCATAAGTTTATTAGAATGATTAAAAATTAAATTAATCTCTTGGGATAGATTATTTGTTTTTCTAAACCGGAACCAGCTTCTTCTTCGCTCTTATTTTCTTCTATTGGCGGTAGCTTCTTATTTTTTTTAGAGAAGAAAAATATATAAATTATTTCCAAAATCGCCAGAGTCTGGATGAGAAAAATTGCTCCGAACCAGATCCGATCCCTGTTTCTAGCGGCTCGCCAAAGCGCGATCGCTTTCCAGGGAATCGTCCAAAAAAGAGCAATAAGAAAAAAGATCAGGCGATTTTTTTCCATAGAAATTTCAAATTGAGGAATTATTTTCCAGCACTTATTCTAACACGGAATTTTTAAGAAATCAAGCTGAGGCTGAGTCTGAAGACGCCAGAGCCTTGATTGTTTCTTTTAGTTTTTTGAGGCTTTTCGGATCAAAGATGGAAACTATCAAATGCTCTTTTTCTTTCAGAGGTTTTATTTTTTCCCCAAGAGCAGCTTTTTTCAAAAGATCGGCTTTGGTAAAAATAAGAACTTCCCTCTTGCTTGTCAAATCTTTGTGGTAAGCGCCCAATTCTTTCCGGACGGTTTGGTAATCCTGGAGTAGATCCGGAGCTTCCAGGGAAAGGCAATGAAAAAGAATCCGGGTTCTTCGGATATGCTTTAGAAACTTTATCCCAAGCCCTCTTCCGGAAGAGGCTCCTTCGATTAGTCCCGGAATGTCAGCTAAAATAAAATTTTCCAAGGTTCCCAAATTAGGCTCCAAAGTGGTAAAGTGGTAATTTGCCACCTTAGCCTGTGCCCGAGTTAATTGATTAAGTAAGCTGGATTTTCCCGCATTGGGAAGGCCAATAAAACCAGCATCGGCAATTAAGCGAAGTTCTATGAAAAAATCAAATTTTTCTCCTGGAGAACCTTTTTCAAATTTTTTAGGAGAGGTGTTAACAGGAGAGCGAAAATAAAAATTGCCTCTTCCACCCAGACCGCCTTTGGCGGCTAAAAACTTTTCCCCTGGCCGGATAATTTCTCGGACTTGGAGGGTAGTTAAGTTTTTGATTACCGATCCCACAGGAACGGTAAGAATCAAATCCTTCCCATCAGGACCGGTC
Organism: uncultured Bdellovibrionales bacterium; assembly: GCA_964630615.1. Taxonomy (GTDB): domain Bacteria; phylum Patescibacteriota; class Minisyncoccia; order Moranbacterales; family UBA2206; genus CAZVVG01. The sequence continues at coordinate 6,469 of CAZVVG010000018.1, read as the reverse complement.
GCTTTCCGGCTGCTTCCATTTTTTCCATTTTCCGCTTCATAAGATTTCTTTTTAAGGTATTTATTCAGAGCGGTTAAATCAGAAACACCTTGAAAATAGACGTTGCCGCCCCATCCGCCCTTTCCGCCCGTGGGCCCTTGACTTCCCTTGGTTTTGTCAAAAGTCACAAGGCCGTCTCCTCCACCTCCGGCCTGAAGAGAGATCTTTATTTCATCAGTAATCATTTCTTATTTATACCACTTTTTCTATTCTCGGCAAGTGTGCTAAGATGAAACAAAGCTATTTTTCAACAAAAAATTCGGGGAAATTTAGATTATCCTGTCAGTCTATATTCGTTTCAAGAGCTGTCTAGCACAAGGTCTTTGATTAAGAATTCCTTATTTGAGCCTAAAATTAGCATTTTGATTAAATAGGTCGAATCTTTTATGAAGAAAAAGTTTTTATTTATTTTTTTACTGATTTTTGCTTACGGTACGGCCATTGGCGGAGGAATTTTTTTCGCGGAAAAAAAGGTCCAAAAAAAGAAAGAAGCTACTGTTATTATTTCTCTGGAAGAGGATAAAAAAGAAGCAGAAGCTGTTGTTTCAGAAGCGGAAAATGTTGCCTTAGAGGCCGAACCGGTTTCGGCGTCTCCCGAAGAAGAAATATTGCCGGAAAATTCAGAAACGACTGAAAAAGAAATGACCGGAAAATTTTCTTTTGCAGTTATTGGAGATACTCAATATTTTGAACCAGGAGACGGAAATGGAAGTTTCCAACGGGCAGTCAGAATCGTTAATCAAAAAAAAGTTGGACTGGTAGTGGCTTTGGGAGATATTGTTTCTAGCTGTAATGACGGTTGCGCCAAGAAGCTAAGCAGCTGGAAAAGTGTTTTTAATAATTCCTCTAAGGTTTACGCCTTAATGGGAAACCATGATCGGTCTAGCGAAGAAAAATCTGACAAAACTTGGCAGAATTTTTTTGATTTTCCTACCAACGGACCAGCGGAATTTTCTGAGCTAGCTTATTCTTTTGATTATGAAAATTCCCACTTTGTGGTTTTAAATAGTGAAAAACCCAAAGAACATGTGATTAATAAAGTTCAAAGAGATTGGCTCAGGAAGGATCTGCAAGCCAACCGGCAAGAAAACACTTTTGTTTTTTTTCACGAGCCGGCCTACCCGGTTAGCTCGAAAATCAAGGAAAGTCTAGATGTTAATGCCGCCGAACGAAACGAGCTTTGGAATATTCTGGTTAGTCAACGTGTAACTGCGGTTTTTTCCGGCCACGAACACATCCACAGTCGGAAAAAAATCCAGGGCCTTTATCAATTTGTCTTTGGCAATACGGAATCTTTTGATCACGATTCACCGAAAGCCGGAATGGCTGAATATTCCTACCGCGGACAAAATTTCGGCTTGGTTCTGGTAGAAGGAAAAAAAATAACCGTCCAGGTTTTTTCCGTAACGGGAGCACTGCTCAATACAATTAGTTTTTAATTTTCACGCTTAAAATTTTATCTTAAAGCGTCTTGATAAACCTTTTTTAACCAAGCTTCCTTTTCTTGGTGGCTACGAAAAAGCATTCGGTCAAAAAGCCGGAAAGTTTTTACTTTTATTCCGCAAAACCTTAGTCGGCCGAGAATCCAGATAGTCCGAAAAGGCATCAAAATCAGGCGGTAAATCCAGATAGAATTATCGCAAGTAATAAAAACCCGAGCTGTTTTTCCCGTGAGTAATCCAACGGGTTTACCTTTGACATAGCGATAAGCAAAACGACTTTGAAAATTGTTATCAAAGAAATTTTTAAGAATGGCGGGCGCGTCCATCCACCAGAGGGGAAAAATAAAAACGAGTTCTTTCGCCTCCAAAATCTTGGCTTGAAAAAATTTCCGACTTTCATCGGGAGGTAACTCCCGGAGGTTTTCAAAGTGGAAAAAACTCTGTTGCCATCGGGTCTTATACAAATCAATGATTTCTACCTCCCCTTGAGACTTTTTTACTCCTGCGGCGTAGCTTTGAGCAATCTGATGGGTGAATCCCAATGAGCTGGGATGGGCCGTGAGAATAAGAGTTTTCATAGCGAGATCTTAGTAACGTAGGGAAACCTTTTTACCTTTTCTCTTTCGGTGCTTTTTTTGAGAAAGCTTTTTCTTTTTGTACATAAATTTAATTTATTAATTATCCCCCTTTTTAATTTTGTCAAAAAAGCCGCTGATTATATTTTTCTTTAAACCTTTCAAATTCTATTCTCTTTTCATCTTCGAGCTGAGGACCCTTTGGAAGCTTAAGTGTAAGCGGATTAACTGGTGCTCCATTTAATTTCAGGCCGTAATCTAAATGCGCTCCTGTGGACCAGCCGGTAGAACCGACAAAGCCAATGACTTGGCCCTGGAGAACTTCTGCTCCTGGCTTTACGCTCTGGGCGAAAGCGCTTAGGTGTCCATAATGGGTAGTATAACCGTTTTTATGGTTTAGTCGAATTATTTTTCCCCAGCCTCCTTCCCAGCCCGCGCTGGTTACCGTTCCTTCGGCTGTGGCCACAACTGGAGTTCCCAGAGGAGCTGCGTAGTCAATTTGATAATGAGCGGAAACCGTTTTGGTAATCGGATGAAAACGTGCGGCACTATAACCAGAGGTGATTCTTCGGTAGCTCAAGGGTGCCCTTAAAAACTGACGTTTAAGTTCATGCCCTTCCTCGTCATAATGGCTGCCGGTATTTTCCTCGCCGAAATAATAAGCAAAATATTCTTTTCCTCCGTTGACAAATTTGGCGGCCAGAACCCGTCCGTCTGGGGCTTTTTCTCCCTGAAGTTCGCGCTTTTCATAAACGAGCTTAAGTTGGTCTCCTTTTTGAATTTCGGTTGTGAAATCAACATCAAAAGAGAAAATATCAGCAATTTCTAAAATGGTAGCTTCAGAAAGTCCGGCTTCCACGGCATCTTTATAAAGAAAGGTGTTGATTATTACTTGCAAAGATTCTTCAAAAACTGCGTAAGCGATTTTTTCTTCCCGAACTTGGAAATTGTTTCCTTCTCGCTCGGCCACAATTAAATTTTCCGTATTACGCTCGTATTCAAGCCGTTTAAATTTTTCTTCTGCGTCAAAATAGAAATGCAATTTTTGACCAATTTTAAGCTTGGAGAAATCATAAATTGGAGCAGCCGCGGCCAAAAGGGTTTCCGTGTCGTTGGCATCCAGCTGGCCGTATTTTTGAAAAATTTCAGCCGGAATATCGCCTTCGGAAACAGTGTAAGTTTGAATTTCTCTCCAAACCTTATCTGGTACCGCTTCTTCTTTAGCTGCTGGCGCCTCCTGATTAAGATTTTCAATCACGATTTTTTTAGGTTTCAGAAAAAGGGAAAGCGTCAAAAAAACTAAAGCTAAAAAAACAAACGCCCAAAAGATTTTTTTGAGCCTTGGGTTGATTTTTTGTTGTGGATTATTTTCCATCCAGTAAGTTAATTAAACAAACTAAAAAAATAAAATTAACTAAAGAAAGGATGGATTATAGAACGCTTCACCGAGTAACAGGGAAGCCGCCAACATTATTAAAAACAGGAAAATTAGTAATATCGTATAATCTGTTTTCCAATCTTTTTTCACGGCTAGGATAGTGGGAACCGTGGCAATTAGGGAAAATAAGGCCACCACTAAAACAGCGGATGTTCCGAAATTACCTGTAAAGCATTGACATTTAGCTGTGAGTCCTAGGGATCTTATTCCAATCAGGCAAAGACCTAAAACCAGCCCAAAGGGCAACAGCAGCTCTAAAGATATTTTTTTCCAATCCATAATTCCCCTCTTTGGAATTATTTCTTGATTCTATTCTAGCACGAAAAACCAATTTTCCAAAGAGAAATTCTGTCCTTAAAAAAAGCTTAGATTAAACCATTTTTAACTTTTTCCGGTTAGAAATTTGGATTTTTCCAGAATTATTTCTAGAAATTTCAAATAATCCAGCTGGCCGCCTTGAATTTTTCTGAGTTCCTCAAGCCAGACATTCTGTGTGGCAGGTTGGGTTGTATTGCCATTGCACATTTCTCCCCACAGCCCCTTTTTATTGATTCTGGCCTGCCGTTCTGCTTCCTTGAATTCAGCCTGATAGCGGTAAGGGTTATTTTGATAGGTATATTCATGAGCGTAGCCCTCAGCAATCATCAGCTGATTAAAAAGAGTTCCATCTTCAAGATAAACAAACCTCAACAGTCTTTGATATTTGTCTCTTTCCCCTTGCGTGTTGTCGGTTTCCAGCCAAATCTGTTGGTCCTGGAGAAGCTCCTTGGCTTTCCGGGAAGCTTCTTTCCCGAAGCACTGGATTTTTTTTCTGGGATCCACTGTTTCTGGCGTGTCGATTCCGATCAATCTTAACCTTTCCGTCTTTCCCTCAAGATCAATTTCAAGCGTGTCTCCGTCAATAACGCGAATAACTCTTGCCGAAATTCTTTCCGGCTCCCTTGCGACTTCAATCGTTGCTAGCTGTTCGGCTTCTAGCTCCGATTTGGTCAGCTCAGTTCTAGTCTTTTGTTTAAAGGGTAAAAAGACGAAAAAGTAGCTAGCGACCAAGAAAACTACCGTCAAGATTCCGATAATTAAGTTAAAGCGAGTTGCGGGCGGGAATTTTTCCCGGTTTAACTTTTTATTTTTCATATTCTTTGGAATCTAGCTTCCGATCTGATTATAAATTAAGGTGTTTTTTAAAACAACCAAAATTAAAAAGCCACTCACGGCCTTTAAAGTTTTAACCCTTTCCTTATTTTTTCCAGAAAAACAGGAAATCGGCGATTTTTTGAAAAAAAGATTTGGGAACAAAAATTTTTTTAGTCAGTTGCTTTTTAATTTTCGGGATCGCCAGAAGGGCAGCATCGTAACCCGCCTGCATTAGATCCTCGATTTTTTCAAAATCCGAGGCCTGAAATTTTTCCAGACGCGGTTTGATCAGGATAATTTCGGATTTTTTTTCCAAAAACAAAGATTGGGGTTTCATCATAATGGTATATGAATTTTTTATGACATCCAAGACGTTTTTGACTTTTCGGAATTTTTTATGACTTTCCAGATTAACGCCAATTTTGATTTTGGCTCCCATGGCTTCCAGCGGGGAAAGGGGCAGGTTTTCCACCAAACCGCCGTCCACGAATCTCTTCCCTTTGATTTCAACCGGGGTGTAAAAACCAGGGATACAAGTGCTCGCCATGACCGCCTTGGCCACACTCCCCTCTCTGAAGACAATCTCTTCGCCGGTATCAATATCCGTGGCCACAATGGCCAGAGGAAGGCGGGCGTTTTCAATTTTTTCTTTTCCCACCATCTCTTCAACGATTTCTTCCAGGGGCTTATTTGAGTTCAGACCCATTTTTGAGTATCCAAAAACGGAAATGTTTTTCCAATTCAGCTTTTTTGAAACTTCAATCATCTTATTCAGCGGCACCTCAAAAGCCACCGCCGCGGCCACCAGGGCACCGGCGCTGGTTCCGGACACAAAATCGATAGGAATCGCTTGTTCCTGCAAGGCTTTGATAACTCCAATGTGAGCCATCCCGAGGGCCGATCCACCACTTAAAGCTAATCCAACTTTGCGAGAATTTTTCGGTTGATTTTGAGACATAACAAATTTCATCTAAAAATCGCTTTATTTTAAAAGCGTCGTTCTGAATTAATTTCAGGTTCCCAATCTGAAAAACGGATCTTGTGAAAAAGATTTTTTCGGGTTAATTTATTTTTTGGAATAATAATCCTTGATTAGCATTCCTCCCTTGACTCTTTTGACTACCACGCGTTGCTTCTCTCTCCAGCCCAAATCCTTAACCATATCCAGTGGCAAAGTTAGGCCGATTGACTTTCTGCCTCGATGGGTCAGCCGACGAACATTTTTGTCATTTAACTTTTTGTCGGACATATTTTTCATTAATTTTTGCGAAAGGCTTTTTAGCCTTGGGAAAAATATAAATAATTAGCTAAAATTTTTATTCTCTTGAATTGAGAACTAATTAGAAATTGAGATTATAAGCAGTGGTCAGGGTATGAAGCATCCAGGGAACGAGAACAATCAGGCCGATAAGGGGGAGCACAATCGTAACAATAGTTATCACGAGAGTCCAGAGAAAATATTTACGGAGCCGTTCTACGGAAATATAGATGGCATCAATTTTTTTCTGCTGCTCTTCAATTTTTTGGATTATTTCGTCGGACATAGAAAACATTATTATCTTTAATTATAGCATAAAACGCCAAAAGACCAAGCTTGGCTTAAGGCGTAAATCTTTAAATAAGAGCCTATTCTATCCTTACGTTTCCCTGGATAAAGTTCTGGCCCTGGAAAAATACATCGGCGGTAGCGTCGTAGATTTTTATTATCATGGCTTCACTTAAGCCACCAGTATAACTTCTGCTAGTATAAAAAGGCATTTCCCAGTTGGTAGCAGAATCGGAATTTCCTCCGGCGTAGATTTCATCGCCGGTGAGAGCAAGGGCGTTGACATAATCACTAC
>CAZVVG010000017.1:0-14255 GCA_964630615.1 uncultured Bdellovibrionales bacterium | reverse complement strand
CTCTTTTAGAAAATCCTGTGGAACAAGCCCCTCTTCTTACTTCCGATGAAAATCCAGATACTGCTATTCTTATTCCAGAAAATTATCCGGAGGTTTCTTCTGAAGAAATTTTTTTAAACTTGGGTAAATTTTCTCATTTAAAAGAAGTGGCTAATGAACCAAGAGTTGTCCTAGCTGAAAAATTTTTGTCACCTCAAGAAAAAATTAATTGTCAAAGTTTAGAATTCCAGGGTTGGATTTTAGGAGCCTTTATTTCCAAGGATGAAGAGACAACCCCTTCAGTGGTTCGTCCACTTAGCTTTTTAGAAAAAGCTTACCAAAAGGGAAACATTCTTATTAATTTTTTTCTTAATTGGTTTTTTAAATCTTTTTAAAATCTTAGTGATTCTTTAATTTTTTAAAAAACCCGAGAACTTAGGTCGTTAATTTATCAAACCATCCAATATGAAAAGAGGGTTTTTCTTGAAAATAGCTTCTTCGGGTGTTAATATAGTAAGAGAAAGTTTTCTGAAATAAAAAATTATGTCGGGGCACAGTCACTGGGCTGGAATTAAACATCGCAAGGGACTAAATGACGCGAAACGGGGTCAGATTTTTACTAAGCACGGAAAGAGCATTACCTTGGCCGCCCGAGAAGGCGGAGGAAAACCGGAAGCTAATTTTCAGCTGCGCCTGGCCATTGAAAGAGCTAAGCTGAATAATCTGCCCAAGGAAAATATTGAGCGAGCAATAAAACGAGGAACGGGCGAACTTAAGGACCAAGCTGAAATCCAGGAAATCCTTTATGAAGCTTATGGCCCCGGTCAGGTAGCCATGCTCATTAAAACCGCCACGGATAATAAAAATCGGACCTTGGGAGAAGTTCGGACAATCTTGGGAAAGTTCGGCGGGAAACTGGTCTCTTCTGGATCGGTCCGCTTTCTCTTTAAGCTCGTAGGCGTTTTGGAAACAGAGCTTCCGGAGGAAAAAAAGTTATCGGAAATAGAAATGCAGCTTATTGAGGCCGGCGCAGAAGACCTTGAAAATAAGAGAAAAAATCTTTCCGTAGTAACCCAGCCTGGCAATTTACAAAAAATTAAAGAAATCCTGGAAAACCTCTCCCTGAAAATAATCGACGCGCGGCTCGCTTATCTTCCCAGGCAAAAAATTTCTCTTACGCAAGATGCTGAAACCCTTTACGAAAAGCTGCTTGGAGAACTTGATAACCAAGAGGATGTTCAGGAAATTTTTGATAATTTATGAATCTTCATGAAAAATTCCAATAAATTAAGGGTTATTGGCGTTGATCCGGGAACAGCTACGACGGGCTGGGCCGTTATCGAAAAAAAACAAAACCAACTGCTTCCCTTAGGCTTTGGATTCATAAAAACAGACAAGAAAAAACCGGAGGCCGAGCGCCTTAAGGAAGTTGGAGCCGACCTTAAATCAATCCTGGACCACTTTGCTCCCCAGGAAGCGGCCATTGAAAAAATCTTCTTCTTCAAAAACCAAAAAACCGTCATTCCTGTAAGTCAGTCCCGGGGCGCGATCCTTTTGACTTTAGCAAAAAAAGATGTTAAAGTAGCCAGTTATACTCCCCTCCAAGTAAAGCAAGCGGTAACGGGTTACGGACAGGCAGAAAAAAAACAAGTTCAGTTTATGGTAAAAGAAATCCTCAAGCTAAAAAAAATACCCAAGCCAGACGATGTTGCTGACGCCTTGGCTATCGCTATCTGTCATTTGCATAATAGTTAATTTAAATTAGACTAAAACCTAAAAAATAAATTTATGGAATTAAACATTAGTCCTTTGGTAACTTTTTTCGTTCGCGAAGGAGTGCCTTTTGAAACCGTCATTTTGATTTTAATGTTGCCAATTATTGCCACTTTAATCGCCTTTTTAAGACAAGTGGTCGGGATTAAGGCTTTTGGAATTTATACCCCCCTCATTATTACTTTTGCCTTTCTGGCGACGAACGGGCTCCGTTACGGAATTTTTATTTTTGTGGCCGTCATTCTTTCCGGCATGGCCATGCGGTTTGTACTCAAGCCTTTTCGCCTTCTCTATCTGCCTCGCGTTGCCATTATGATTTCCTCGGTGGCCATAATTATTTTGATCGCGCTCACTGTCGGAGGAAACTTGCGAAGAACCGGACTCGCCGCTGTTTCCATTTTTCCCATCTTGATTATGATAACGCTGGTAGAAAAATTCATTGCCGTCCAAATTGAAAAGGGAGATAAAATGGCTTTCAAATTAGCCTTGGAAACTCTGATTATTTCGGTTTTAGGTTATTATTTGGCTAGTTGGGAGCTTTTAATAAGATGGTTGGCTTCCTATCCTTGGCTGGTCCTTTTGACTTTGCCGATTAACATTTTTTTGGGGAAATGGACCGGGTTGCGCTTTAGTGAATACTTAAGATTTAGGGAAATCATTAAAAAACCCTAGGGCTAATTTTCTTTGTCTACTTATGTTTAACTTCCTAAAAAAAAGCCGGACTATTCTCGGAATGAATTCCCGAAACTTGGAATATATTCGTCCTTTTAACCTCAAAAATTCCAAGAAGATTGCTGACAATAAACTTCTGTGCAAGCAAGTTCTTGGCAAGAACCAGATCGGCGTTTCTAAACTTATTGCTAAAATAAAAAATCAGGGCGATTTGGAAAATTTTGATTGGACCGCCTTGCCTGAAAGCTTTGCCCTTAAACCCAGTCGCGGTTTCGGGGGAGAGGGAATCATTGTTGTTTACGGAAAAAAGAAGGAAAGAAATGACGCTTGGATTAAGGCCGACGGTTCTTTCATTACCATCGAAGATCTAAGAAACCATATTCAGAATATCCTAGACGGATCTTTTTCTCTTTCTAATACACCCGATATCGCTTTTTTTGAAGAAAGGCTTAAGCTGTTAAAATTTTTCAAGCCCTATGCTTACAAGGGTATTCCGGATATTCGAGTTATTGTTTTCAATAAGATTCCAATTATGGCCATGTTGCGTCTTCCTACCAAGGAATCGTCTGGAAAGGCTAATCTCCAGCAGGGAGCCATCGGAGTGGGAATTGATATGGCTTCTGGCACAACCACCACCGCCATCCAAGGGAAAAGTGGTTTTATTGAAAAAATTCCCAATACTAGACTGCTGCTAAGCGGAATTAAAATTCCCCGCTGGAAAGATATTTTAACCTTAGCCGTTCGGGCTCAGGAAATTTCCAGTCTTGGTTTCTTAGGGGTGGACATTGCTATTGATAAGGAAAAAGGACCGGTTATTTTGGAAATCAACGCTCGGCCAGGACTCTCCATTCAATTGTGCAACCTCACTGGACTGAAAGAACGCCTGGAAAGAGTGCGGGGTTTAAAAATAAAAACCCTGGAAAAAGGAGTCCGGGTCGGCATGGACCTTTTCGGAGGAGAAATTGAAGAAGAGGTGGAAAATATTTCCGGAAAAAAGATTATCGGCACCACAGAAAAAATAGTTTTTTTGCCAAGCGAAGGAAAAGAACTTGAAGTAACAGCCAAAATTGATACCGGCGCCTATTCTTCTTCTTTGGACATAGAGTTGGCCAAAAAGTTAGGCTTTGAATCAACCCTGGAAAACTTTTCCCAAGCGGATATTTCAAATTATCAGCTCCTGCCCGAAAATGAAAGTTTAATAAAAAAAGATTTTCTGGAAAAATACAAGGAAAAGATCCCCCAGCTTGAAGACGTGGCGATTGTTTTTTCCGCGAGCGGTTCCTCGCTCCGACCAGTAGTAAAAATAGAATTCCAGCTAGCCGAGGAAATTGTTACCTCTTTGGCTAATATAACCGACCGAAAAAATTTAAAATACCCAGTCCTCATTGGAAAAAGAGATTTAAAGAAGTTTTTAATTGATACTAATAAATAAAAAGATTTTATGGAAAGAATAAAAAAAGAGGATATTGCCAAATACAAACTAGGAACTCAATCTATTTTGAGCGCCGCTTTCAAAAAAAATATTTCTGTCTACCAGCTTCAAAAAGAGGAAAGGATATTCATTTTAAAAAAAAATAAGAAGGTTTTCTGGTTTAGAGGCCCCCGCTTATCCATTTCAAATCCGGTTTCTCTCTGGTTAATAAAGGATAAGTATCTAACAAAAAAAGTTTTGGACGAATTAAAAATTCCTTCTCCCCTAGGATTTCCAGCAAAAACCCTAAAAGAAGCTTTAAGAATTGCGAAAAAAATAGGTTTTCCTTTAGTCATAAAGCCAAGAAAGTTTGAAGGCGGGAAAGGAGTTTTTTTAAATGTAAACTCTTTAAAAAAAGTTAAAGATTTTTTTCCAAAAAGCATAAAACATGATAATCAGGTTTTATTAGAGAAGGAGGTTTTTGGAACCTACTATAGAATCACCATGGTCAATCATTCCGTTGCTGGAATATTAGAAACTAGGGGCAAAACTTTAGTTGGCAACGGGAAAAACACGGTAAAAGAATTGATTGCTGAATTAAACAAAAAAACCAGTTCGCACTATGAATTGACGGAAAAAACAAAAGATATTCTTTCTTTTCAAAATCTTTCTCTTGACTCAAGGCCAAGAAAAGAGAAATCCTTTATCTTGGGTTTTAGTGGAGCCGAAGGGGGAGAATGGATAGACAGAACGGGTGAGATTTGCCAAGAAAATAAAAAACTGCTGAGTCGGTTGACCCGTTATTTAGATCTTAATGTTGCAGGCATTGACCTCATTGCCACAAATATCTCTTGTCCCATAGTTAATAAGGGGACCCCTGGCTACATCCTGGAAATAAATGGAGCTCCTGAATTTACCTTTCACCTCAACCCTACCGCAGGAAAACCAAGAAACATAGGAGAAAAAATCATTAAAATGCTTTTTAAATAAGCCTCTTTAAAAAATTATATTTTATTCAGTAAAATTTATGAAAATCTGCGTTATTTGCGTTGAAAAAAACGATTACGCCCCTAAACGAATAATTGAAGAGGGTAAAAAGGCGGGCCATAAGATGTATTTAACACGCTGGCTGGATCTAGCGATTAATCTCCGGAAGGGACGCCTGCTTATCGGCGATCAAAAATATTCTTTAGAAAAATTTGATGCCATAATTCCCCGTAGCCCCAATTTTATTATTAGAAAAAATGGCAAAAAAACCAGAAGCGGTTTAGGAACCTTGCTTCGCCTGATAATAATTTATTCGAAGGCAAGAAAAATACCTGTCTTAAATGAAGATTTTTTTCTAAGTTACCCGAGCCTTGATAAGCTCGCTCAACAATTTTTCTTTTTCAAAAATAATCTACCTGGAATTCCCACTAAATATTTTTCTTCTTCTAATTTTTTTTCTCAAGAAAATATTTTTGATTTTCCCTTTGTTGCAAAAACTGCCCAGGGAAGCCTAGGGTCGGGTGTTTTTAAAATAAGCAATTTTTCGGATCTTTTGAAAATAACTAAAAAAAATAAGTCTACTGGCAAACTGCTCATATTCCAGAAATATTTTAAGATAAAATGGGATTATCGGGTTCTTGTTTTGGGGGGAAGAGCCGTTGGAGTAATGAGACGCGTTGCTCAAGGTGGGGAGTGGCGAACTAACTTTTCCTTGGGCGGGAAAGTTTTCCCCTATTTTGGAAAAAATGTCAAAAGAATTAAAAAACTAGCTGAAGCGACTGCGAGAAAAATGAAGCTTGATTATGTGGGCGTGGATATACTTGAAGCTGGAAAAAATCTACACCTCATTGAGGTTAATTCTTTGGCCCAATATGAAGGATTTGAGAAATCGTTCGACAAGATTAACGTTGCTGGAAAAATAATAAAATTGATTGAAAAAAAAGTAAAAGAAGTTAGGAAATGAAAAAATTAACCATCACGGCCGATGATTATGGCCTCTCCCCATTTTTCAATAAAGGCATAATAGAGCTTGCAGAAAAAAGGATTATAAGAAATATTTCCGTAATGATAAAGAGGGCCTTCGTTAAGCCGAATGAGCTGAACAGGTTTCCGCGGGTTGCTGTTGGCCTTCACCTGGAACTCAAGAAAAGCGACACTTTGAAAGAGATAAGAAGACAGATAAATTTATTTAGAAGAATTTTCAAAAAAGATCCGGCTTATTTGGATGGCCACAAACATTCTCATCTAACAATTACTAACCGGGCTTACGTTGCCAAAATTGCCAAGGAGCTAAATCTGCCTGTAAGATCCTATAAGGAAAAAAATCGGCGTTATTTAAAAAAGCTTGGCATTATAACTCAGGATCATCTTGTTGGTTGGCACCCTAAAAAATCCTCAGAATTATTAAAAGCCTTAAAAAAACCAAAGGGGAAGGTAATTGAATTGATTTGTCATCCAGGCTATCAAGACCCGGTTCGCAAATATTCTTACAATCAAGAGAGGGAGGAAGAGTTAAAATTTTTAAAAAGCTTGAGCTTTAAAAAAGTGCTACGTAATTTTATTTGTATAAGTTATAAAAAATTTTAACCGACCTCTTTAGCCTTGTTAATTTGTAAATAAAGAAGGTTAGCTTTTGTGCTATAATAGTTCTATGCCCTACTCAAACATTTTTTCACCCAAAAATTCTCCCGATTTCAAGCCAAAAAAGGCTCGAAGGTTGAGTTTCAAATTCGGCTGGAAAAAGTTTTTTCAAATTCTTGGAGGAATCTTTATCTTAGGAATTATTTTTGTTGCTGGCGTTTTTTTGTATTTTGCCAAAGACTTACCCAGCCCCGGAAAAATCAACAGTCGCTTTATTGCCGAATCAACCAAAATTTTTGACCGCACCGGCCAAAACATTCTTTACGATATTCACGGGGAGGAAAAAAGAACCATCATTCCTTTCGCCGAAATTCCCGATAACGTCAAGTACGCTACCCTTGTTTTGGAAGATCAGGATTTTTACAATCATCAGGGTATAAAACTTTCTTCCATTATTCGGGCTTTAATGAAAGACTTTCTCCATCGCAGCGTCGCCCAGGGAGGTTCCACAATTACGCAGCAGTTTATCAAAAATTCCGTTCTTTCCCCTGAAAGAACGCTGACACGTAAAATCAAGGAGGTGATTCTTTCGTTGGAATTGGAACAAAAATTCTCCAAGGACGAGATTTTGGGCATGTATTTGAATGAAATTCCCTATGGCTCCAATGCCTACGGAGTCGAAGCCGCCGCCCTGACCTTCTTTAATAAGCACGCCCGTGAATTAACTCTTGATGAGGCTGCTCTTTTGGCAGCGCTCCCCCAGGCCCCAACCTTTTATTCTCCTTTTGGTTCTCATCCGGAAGAACTGAAATGGCGCCAGGAGCTTGCTTTAAAAAAGCTTTCAGAATTGGGATATATAACTCAAGAAGAAATGGAAGCCGCCATTGGAACGGATGTTTTGTCAAAAATAAGCCTCAAACAAGAAAATATTTCTGCTCCTCATTTCGTTATGTATGTTAAGGAATATCTGGAAAAAACCTACGGGCAAGAACTGGTAGCCAAGGGAGGCCTAAAGGTTTACACGACTCTGGATTGGGAAAAGCAACAAATTGCGGAGCAAACTGTCCGAGAAGGGGCCGAAAAAAATATCAAAAGCTACGGAGCCGAAAATGCCTCCTTGGTGGCCATGGATCCTAAAACCGGACAAATCCTAGCCATGGTAGGATCTAAGGACTATTTTGACAAATCCATTGACGGACAAGTGAACGTGGCGATTCGGGAACGCCAACCCGGTTCCTCTTTCAAGCCCTATGTTTACCTGACCGCTTTTAAACGAGGCTACACTCCGGAAACGCTTGTTTGGGATGTGGATACCGATTTTGATACCGGAGGAGAAAAGAAATACAATCCGAAAAACTATGACGGGAAAAACCGGGGCCCGCTTCAGATGAAAGAAGCCTTAGCCATGTCACTGAACGTTCCCGCCGTCAAGACCCTCTATTTGGCCGGCGTGAAAAATTCTCTTAATACCGCGAAAGATTTAGGAATAACTTCCCTGACCGATCCCAATCGCGTTGGCTTATCGCTAGTTCTGGGCGGGGGAGAAGTAAAGCTCTTGGATCATGTTAACGCTTTTTCCACTTTAGCGACTGGAGGAATTTACCACAAAAAAACTCCGATTCTGAAAATTGAAGATTCTTCGGGAAAAGTTTTGGAAGAATTTTCTTCCAGCTCTGGAGAGCGCGTGGTAGATCAAAAATATGTCGCTATGCTTGACTATATTTTGTCTACCAATGACCTGCGCAAACCGGTTTTTGGGGAAAACAGCCCCTTGCGCTTTGACAATCGCCCTGTCGCTGCCAAAACCGGAACTACCAATGAATGGCGAGATGGCTGGACGGTTGGCTATACACCTTCTTTAGCGGTTGGAGTCTGGGCGGGCAACAACGACAATTCGCCTATGGCCCAAGGAGCTGATGGAGTTTTTGTAGCTGCCCCCATTTTCCGGAAATTTATGGACCAAGCCCTAACAAACTACGGCGTGGAACAATTTCCGAAATACGAAAAGGAAGAAACAGGCAAACCAATTTTGGATGGAAATTTGGAAATGAATGAAAAGATAGAGGTCTGCAAAATTTCCGACGATAAATACTGCCTGGCTAATGACAATTGTCCCCCCGACAGTTTAAAAGAAAAAAGGTTTTTTACCGGACACGATACGCTTTGGTATGTGAAAAAGGATGATCCCCGCGGCGACGCCCCGGAAGATCCGGAAGATGACCCCCAATTCAAGAATTGGGAAAAAGCGGTCCAAAAATGGGCGGAGAAGGAAGAAGATTTTTCCGATTCCCAGCCTCCGGAAGATAAGTGCGATGAGGAAGACTTCAAAAGCTATTTTCCTTCCGTCAAAATTACCAGTCCCGATAATGACGAAACGATCGCAAGTCCCAGCTTTACGATTAAGGCCTCTCTTAAGGCCGGTTACGGACTAGAAAAAGCCACGCTCTACATTAATGGAGACAAAATTACTTCCGGAAGTTCTTCTTCTTTTAGCTACACTTACTCGGTTCCCGATGACCAAAAAAATGAAACTTTGAATATAAAAATAGAGGTTTTAGACAAAGAGGGCCATTCGGCTTCCTCAACGATTAAGGTTAAAACTAATATTCTTTAAAAGTGAACTGCTTTCTAAATCTAAAAATTATTTTAGCTTAATCCCTTCCAGAAAATCTCCACCTAGCTTCTGATTGATTTTTTTCACGATTTCCTGGCGCATGAGCCAAAGCTCCGAACCCCAGGCTGAGCTTTGAAATTTTACAAAAATAACTCCCTGGGAAAAGTAGTCTGGAATCAATTTGGCGGCTCCCTGGTTGCCAAATTCTTCTTTAATTACCTCCCGAAAAACATAAAAAGCGGTTTTTTCATCCAAAACCGTTTTTTTTTGAGAAAATTTTTTTTTCCGCAACAAAGAGCTGATTTTTTTCATTTCATTCCTTCTTTAAATACTCAAAAACGCTTTTCGCCGCAATCGCTCCTTCGGAAGCGGCGGTAATAACCTGGCGGAACTTGTTGGAGCCGGTGGTAATGTCCCCGGCCGCCCAAACACCGTCCTGGCTCGTTGAAGCATCATCACCCACGACCAGATACCCTCCTGAATCAGCTTCAAGATTCAAGTCCTTGGCAAAGTCCCAATTGGGCTCGGCGCCAATTTCCACAAAAACTCCATCTATAAAAACTTCCTTTTGACCCCTAGAGTCTTTGTCTATCTTGATTTTTTCTAATTTTTCCTTCCCCAAAAATTCCAAAACCTTAGTTTCGTAAAGAACTTCTATTTTTTGGCTTTTTTGCAGAAGGTTTTTCCAATAATCCTCCGCGGAAAGCTTTTTGTCCCGACAAATTAAATAAACTTTTTTAGCAATTTGCGCCAGATGAACGGCCGCCCCGACGGCACTGTCGCCACCTCCAATCACAGCCACCGTTTTCCCCTTGTAAAAAAACCCATCGCAAGTCGCGCAATAGGAAACTCCTTTAGCTTGAAAATTATTTTCCCCTGAAACATTTAACTTTCTGCGCTTAGTTCCTGGAGCTAAAATGAGGGTTTTTGTCAAAAGCTCCTTTTCTCCCTCCAGACTAACCTGGAAAAGGTTTTTTTCCTTTTTAATTCCCAATACTTGACTCATGATTATCTCTGGAGCGTATTTTTTGGCATGCGCTACCATTTTTTGAGAAAGCTCAAAGCCACTTAAGCCTTCCAGGCCCAAATAATTATCCACCTGGTGACTCTCGGCGATTAAACCTCCCATAAAACCGCCCACTAACGTGTGAGGAATTCCATAACGAGAAGCATAAACGGAGGCAGACAGGCCTGCGGGCCCAGCTCCGATTATTATTAGTTTTTTTAGTCCGTCTTTTTTCATTGTTTTTTGTTTACTTTTAAGAAACCTTCCTTTTCTAAAATTCTTTTTTTCTCCCTCTTTCCCCGATTATATCCACCCAAATTTCCATCCGCACAAATTACCCGATGACAGGGAATTTTGGGATTAATATTTTTATTAAGGATGCTTCCCACCGCCCTCCAGGCTCCAGGGTTCCCCGCTTTGTTTGCCACTTCTTTATAAGAAAGAGTTTTTCCTCTGGGAATTTTTGCTATGATCCATAAAACCTTTTTTTTAAAGGTTTTTTTAGTTTTTAATCGGCATGACGATATAGACATAATTTCCTAAAATATTTCCTTTTTCGCTGCCTATTTCTTTTAAAGCAACCGGAGTTGTTCCACTATTAGCTAATAAGGCAACCTGGGAGGTGCCCAAAGTGTTGATTCCGTCCAATAAATACTTGGAGTTAAAAATAATCTCCTGAGAGGATCCTTCAACTTCTAATTTAAGCTCTGAGGAGTTTTCTCCGGCTTCTGCGCTTCTAGACTCAAAAACGATCTTTTTTTCGTGAGCGTTGATTTTTAAACTAACCTCGCCCGTTCTACCTGGGGAAAAAACACTAGCCATTTTTATCATGCTTTGGATTTTTTCTTTATCTCCTTTAATTTTAGTTTTAAAATCCTTGGGGATAATGTGTTGATATTCAGGATATTTCCCATTAATCAGCCGGGAGACAATTTTCAAACCATTTAAATCAAAAAATATTTGACCGTTTTCTATGGCTACATTAACAACTCCTACTTCATTTTCATTCTGAATTACCCGAGCCAATTCTGAAAAAGTAGCCGAGGGAACAATCACACTTTCTTTGTTTTTTATAAATAAAGCGTAAAGTTTGGGATTGATTTTGCTGTTTTCTATATTCAAAACGCTTTCCGCTAAACGAAAACTATCTGTCGCAGCGAAACAAACCTCCTTTTCCTTAAAAATAATATTTACCCCGGTTAATTCTTGTCTTGTCTCATTAAGCCCCACACAAGTCAAAATTTTTGAAATTGACTTTTTTAATTCAAAACTGGGAAAGCCCAGTAAAAAATCGGATTTTTTTTGCGGAATTAAAGGAAAATCATCCGCCGACAACCCTCGGATAATTGTTTTAGAGTCTCGGCTTTTTATTTTTAATCCCTGCTCCCCCCCCTCTAAAAAAATATTCTCCCCTTCAGTAATAGACAAGTTGGAGATAAAATTGCCAATTAATCTTGCTGGAATGGTTATTTTCCCCTCTTTTTCTATTTTAGCTCCAATTTTTATAACCATCCCAATTTCCAGGTTTGTGGCAGATAATTTTAACCCACCTCTTTCTGCCTCAAAAAGGATATTGTTTAGAATAGGCAGGGTGTTTTGCTTGGAAACCACTCTTTCTAAATTAAGAATGGCTTTTTTAAATTTTTCTTGGGTACAAATGAGTTTCATAAATATATTTATATAAAAGTATTTATTTTATTTCTTATTATTATTAGTCTCTGAAGATTTGTGCTTAGTTATTATTTTTTGTCTTTTTAGGGCTTTTTGGTTTTGTGTTTTGTGGAAAAACCTGGGTTGAAAGTGGGTAATTTCGAGACAAATTTTAAAGAAGGAAATTTAATCAACAATTTTCAAAGATATTTAAGCAACCTACTCACGGTTTTTAGCGGATAAAAAACAGGGCTTATTAACACTTTATTAACCTAAAGAATACAATTGTTTTTTAAGGTGGTTTATATCTTCAACTAATTTTTCATTAAGCTCTAATTCTTTTTTTATTTTTTCAAAGGCGTGAATGGCGGTTGTGTGGTCTCGTCCCCCCAGCTTTTCTCCAATTCCCGGATAAGAGTAATTCAATTCACTGCGCATAAGGTACATAATAATCTGCCTGGGTCGCACGATTTCTTTTTTCCTCACTTTAATTAAAAGATCGTTGGGATGAATGTCATAAAAATCAGCCACCACCTTTATAATGTGTTTATGGGTAATGCCCTTTCTTTTCCCGCTGGAAACAAGCTCGGAAAGAAGGCGCTTGGTTAGTTCCAAATTTATCTCCTCTTGTGTTAATTGAGCTGAGGCTGCAATTCGATTAAGGGCTCCCTCAAGCTCTCGGATATTGCGGGTGATATTAGTGGCAATAAACTCCAGGGCTTCGTTTTCAATTTCTAAGCCTTTATTTAAAGCCTTTTTCCGCAAAATAGCCATTCTGGTTTCAAAGTCAGCTTGCCCAATATCAGCAATCATTCCTCCCTCAAAGCGAGAGCGCAGTCTTTCTTCTAGGGTGGGAATAGCTTTAGGTGGGCAGTCGCTACTTAAAACAATCTGCTTATTAAGCTGATAGAGAAAATTAAAAACGTGAAAAAACTCTTCCTGAGTTTTTTCTTTGCCAGAAAGGAATTGAATATCATCAATTATCAGAAGGTCTATATTTTGATAGGACTCCTTAAACTCAGATACTTTTTGGTTTTTTATGGCCTCAATTAGCTCGCTAGTGAATCTTTCAGAAGAGAGATATTTAATCCGGTATTGAGGATCTTTTTTTAAAACCACATTGCCAATAGATGCAAGGAGGTGGGTTTTCCCCAGACCCACCCCGCCATAAATAAATAAAGGATTATAAATCTTGCCTAGGTTTTGAGAAACAACAAAGCAAGCGGCTCGCGCTAATTCGTTACTGCCGCCAACCACAAAATTTTCAAAAGTATATTTTGGGTTTAGATTGTTGGTTTGGTTTAGACCGATTTTCGTGGCAATTTTTTCCGAAGAAAGGCCGGCTTTTTTGGGGGGCAAAATAGCGTCCAACTTGTTTTCTCTAAAGGGGTTTTGATGGTTGGTGACAATAGAGCAAGAAACCTCCTTAACATTTCCCTGGATATTTCTTAAAGCCCTCAGGATATAAAGTTTATATTTATTTTCCAACCATTCTTTAGCAAAACCATTGGGAACCCCAATGGAAACCCGCCCATCTTTATTGGAAAGAATAGAGGTATTCTTAAACCAAGTGATAAAATTAGCCTTAGAAATAGAGAGCTCTATTTCTCCTAAAACGGCTTGCCAGATTTCCTCATTGGTCATAAAAGTTTTATTTGCGCTCTTTAGTGGTTTAAAAAGTATAACACAGAAATTGAAAAAGAGTCTAGGGTAATTGGGGATAAAGATGTTAATAAATTGTTTATTAAAAAAATAATTTACTCCGGAAATAAAAAAATTTTTAAGCTTTTTATAATTGACTTAGTCTTTGTTAATTGATAAGCTTGGAGATAGCTAAATAATAAGAATTTTGGTAAAATCAATAATTTATGAGTCAAACCTATAAACCAAAAAGTCTCAGAAGAAAGAGAAGGCACGGATTTAGAAAGAGAAGCCGAACTAAGAATGGGAGAAGGATTCTTCAAAAAAGAAGAAGAAAAGGAAGAAAAAAATTAACCAAGGCTTAATTTTTGAAACTTAATTTTTACTAAATGCTTCCGTTTAAAAATCGCTTATTTAAAAAGCAAGACCTCCTAAGGGTTCAGAAATTAGGAAGGTCTTTCGCTTACGGACCACTTCTTTTAAAAATTTTAAAGAACGGTTTAAAAGAAACAAGAATAGGGATAATTGTGGGAAAAGGATTTTCTCTTAAGGCGGTGGAAAGAAACCGGCTAAAAAGGGCTTTAAAAGGGACTGTTCGGTTAAACCTTGGCCAATTAAAAGAGGGCTTAGATATTGTGATTATTGCGAAAAAGAACCAAAGTAAAGAAAAAATTAAGAAAAACTGGGGAAGGGCAATGGAAAAATCCCTCCAAATTTCCGATTTAATTAAATAAAAAAGTTCAATGGTAATTTTTGACTATTTCGTTTACGAGCCAATATACAATTTACTGGTTCTTGTTTACAACCTAATTCCTTTTAAAGATTTTGGTGTAGCCATTATTGTGGTAACAATAATAACCAAGCTTTTGCTTATTCCCTTAAGCCGAAAACAAATTGAATCTCAGAAAAAAATGACCGAACTGCAGCCTAAAATCAAGGCT
>CAZVVG010000016.1:15034-16004 GCA_964630615.1 uncultured Bdellovibrionales bacterium | reverse complement strand
CCTTGAATTTACCTTCAAGCTTTATGTCAAAATAAGCAAGTTATCCACTTTCTCAGAAAAAGTAAAACTAAAACAAAAGGTCTCCAAAAACGGGAGACTTTTTACGATTATACATCGAGCTCATTCATTTTTTTCATCAGAAAACTCACTCCTAAGAAAAATATTCTAGCAAACTCCGTCAGCACCAGCCAACTAGACGTTCTTGGCTTCAATTACCTCTTTAAAAAATTCGATTAATTTTTCGCTTTGCTTATCCCAGGATAAATCATTTTTTGCCGCCTTTGTCTTTTTTTCTACTTCTTTTTGCCATTGTTTGTGATTCAGAAAAGCCACAGCTTTTTTCGCCAGAACAGAAAGATCTTTACTAATTATAGCACAACCATATTTTTTCATCGTATTTCCGGCTTCCGAACCGACATCATTCATGATGATTGCCTTTTCCCGACTCAGATAACTCCCAATCCTCACTGGATAACAGGCTAGCTCGTCTTCCGTTTCGCCCTGCAAAAATACCGCTGCCTGACAAATGCTTAGACAATATTCTAGATCCGAGTGGCTGATATATCCCAGACCGATGGTATTCTTAAGACAATTATCGCTAACTTTTCCCGCTAAGCCTTGTTCTTCAATTTGTTTGGGCGGATCAAAATTACAAATCAGCCTCACCGCTGGATCCAGTTGCAAAAGCCGCTCAAGCAAGTCAAACAAGAGTCGCGTTCTGTCGCGCGAATGGGTGCCACCAATGGCTAAAAGGTACTTTTTATTCTTATCCAATTTTAATTTTTCATAGCTCGCGGCGACATCCTTAATTTCAAACTCATCTCTTAACACTCCGTTTATCATTTTCAGAACTTTTTTTGCCCCCCAACGTCTAGCTTTATTCTCTAAAAAGTCGCTGATAACAACCATATTTTTGAAAAATTTAGGCGCCTTCGTTTCACAGAACTTTATGTATTTTTTCAAAAGAGCG
>CAZVVG010000016.1:0-15024 GCA_964630615.1 uncultured Bdellovibrionales bacterium | reverse complement strand
GGCACCGGACAGCCCATCCAATAATCATCCCAATCTAAAACAACCTTCTTCCCCAGCAGTTTCAGAAAAAAAGCGGGGAGATTAGATTCTAATTGCGCCGGGACTCTGGCAAAAATAATGTCATATTTCCCAACGAGACCAGCCCCCAGCGCCAGCAGACCTCGAAGGATTCTGCCGTTTACATAAGGATGCATATTGATTCTGGGCAGTTCGGACTGGTAAAAATTTTCATTGATTTTTGTTTTCTTGATCGCCCAACGGCTCCGGCTGGAAACCAACAAGTTGACTTGAATATTTTTTCGGCTTAACGCCAGGCAAAGCGGAAATGATCTGTTGTGTCCTCCGAAATTAACAAAGCAAGGCTCGATAACCAACACTTTCATAGAATTTTCTTACAGAGGTAAATAAATTGGTAAGCCGTCAGGTTAGACAAAATTTTTATCCTGTGCCCCAGCCCTGTCGGAATAATATTTTCTATCTCATAACCGCATTGCCGCAACATTGCAATTGCGCTTTTTTTCGTAAAAAAGCGCAAATGATCACCGCTTAAGATACCTGGCTGATAGTCAAAGTTTCCGAGCATGAGATTGATTCTGATTTCCCAGCGAGCGACATTTGGCAAACACACGATTATTGCGCCGCTGTCTTTTAGATATTTTCTGGACTCTCCAAGCACCAAATCCGGCCGAGGCAAATGCTCCAGGATATCGGAAAAGATAATATAATCATAACTTTCCGCTTCAATTCCAAAATTTGGGTTAGACAAATCTCTTCGGAAAACTTTCCTGTAAAATTTTTTAGCCTCGGCCAAAGCTTGTTCGTTAATGTCAATGCCATCAACATAGGCTTGCTGCCATTTGATGATTTCTCTGCCCACCAGGCCATTATTACAGCCGACATCGAGCACTAACGCCTTGGGGTTTTTTATTAAGGCCGGAATGATTTGATGCGGGCTATGCGGTGATATATCCAAGCGAAGCAAATTGTCTTTGGCAAACATATTTTTTTATTTTTATTGACTAAGCCAGACACTGTTGAGGTAGCACTTACCGCAAATCGGATGCTTGTGACGCTGGTCCGCTAGATGCAGTTGTCGGAGATTCTGCAGCGCCTGGCTATGTAAAATTTCTCTTAAAGTTTGTTTTGTAAAATCGCCAATGACAAGTTCCCGCTTGTCATCATCCTTGCAACAGGGAGAAACTCTTCCGTCATAATAGACGCTTAAGGGCCCCCATAATAATTTGCAGGGCGCTTGCCAATTGTGCTTATTGTCCATCGGACCCAACTTTCCCAAACTACCATCATAGTTGTCGCCCATGCGGTCCATCAGCTCAAACGACCAGACCATAAAAACTCCTTTTTGTTTTTTCCAAAATTTGAAAAATTCCCTGAAATCTTGCTTATTTAATTTTGTTCTGACGGCAGAAACATGAACCGTTAGTTTAGCTAATTTAAGTTTTTCTTTTTGCTCCAGAAAATAAAGGACGTTTTTGTAGGTAACCTCGCGCTTCAATCCTATCATGGTATCTTCATAAACTTGTCGCGAAAATCCATTGATTGAAAAATTGACGCTCGCCAGTCCGCCTAGGGCGAATAATTTTTTCGTTATTTCCGGAGTGAGCAGCGAGGCATTAGTGAAAAAACCATAAGTCATGTTGTATTTTCTCAGATACTTTATCCTTTCCCATAAGAATTTATCTGTTAAAAATTCGCCGTAAACTCCAAAGTTTATGAGTTTGATACCATAGGCCTGGCACTCGTCTATTATTTTCCGATACAGCTCCATGGACATAGTTCCGGTCATTACTCGTTTGTGATGAGCGCAAAAAACACAACGGGCATTACAGGTCAGAGTGGTTTCGATGGAAATTACCTGTTCCGACTCCCTACACTCTTGAGCATAGCGCTTAGCTTTTTTTCTTACATAATTCTTATAGAGAGGATTATTCGCCACATACCGGCTGGAAAGGATAATTTTGGCAGTTTCCAGGAGTTGGGGATGATTAAGAATAATTTGTCTCATTTTTGTTTTTAGCATATCTGCTTGCCTTGCCAAAAGGCGGATAAATTATTATTTTTTTCCCCTCACGATGATATAAAAAGATTTTGCTCCGCCAAGATGCTTGCTTAATTTTCGGTCAAGGTATTCCAAGAGTCTTAAATTGAAATGAGGAATAACCTGAAAAGGAAGTATTTCTGGATTTTGCCAGCCGGCTTTTTTTAGTTCTAATTTTAAATTCTTTGGAATCATCTCTCGTGTTCCCTTTTCCACTTTCTCATCATAATCCATTCCCCAAAAACGGTAAAATAATCTGGCGCAAGGCCAGGCTAGCCTATAGAGTCCCCCGGCATTCGGTTCCGGTCCACAGGCAAAAATACCTCCCGGCTTAAGGCTTTTGTAAGCCGCCCGGAATAAACTATTCCAGTTTTTCTTTTCCACGTGGTGAATTATCCCGGAACCGATTATTGCGTCATATTTCTCGTTAGCCTGTTCCATAAATTCAATTATGTCCGCACATTGCAGCCTAAGCTTTCCCTGGCTAACCGCCTCAGCAAATTGTTTTTCCATACATTCAATGGCTTTTTCCGCTATGTCAATGGCCGTAATTCGGAGAGGTTTTTTCAAAAGAAAAAAAGTCAACAGTCCATTCCCACAGCCAATTTCTAGCACTTCCTGGACATTTTTCCCCACAACTAAATTAATAAATCTTTCGTTTAAATACTTGGTGTTAGCAGAAATGGCCTGGCTCTTCCAAGGAGAAGCTGCTTCAAATTTTTCATTATAATATTTTTTTTGGACTATTTTATTGTCAGTCATCCATTCAAAATTAATACCCTCTGATTTAGCGCAACCAAATACTATTGAGATAGCACTTTCCACATACGGGATGATTTTTCCGGTGGCCAGCGAGATGAAGTTCACGAAGATTATTTAGCGCCGCTCCAGTGGCTACTTCTCTGACTGTTTGCTTATTCAGGTCACCTACTATCAATTCGCGCTTATCATTATCCTTGCAGCACGGACCGACCTTACCATCATAATAAACGTTCAAAGGGCCCCACAGTTGTCGACAGGGTGAAAGCCAGTTATTTTTCTTGGTGAGCGGTCCCAGTTTTCCGATTTTGCCGTCATATTCCTGGCCCATTCGATCAATCAACTCAGCCGACAAAACATTAAAAACACCCTTCTGTTTACTCCAAAATTGGTAAAACCTTTTAAAATCTTTTTTGTTTATTTCCGTTTCGACAGCCGTAACCGTAACTGTCACATCCTTGAGTTTTAGTTTTTCTTTCTGTTCCAAAAAATAGAGAATATTTTTGTAGGTTATCTCGCGCCTTAAGCCGACCATGGTTTTTTCGTATACTTCTCGGGAAAAGGCGTTAACGGAAAAACTGATACTCGTGAGACCGCCTAGCTTGAAAATTTCGTTCGTCGTAGCGGGTGTCAGAAGCGAAGCATTGGTAATGAGGCCATAGGTCATCTCATATTTTCGTAAGGATTCTATTTTTTTGAACAAATCTTTATCCAACAGGGTTTCGCCATAAACTCCGAGGGTCACATTATTAATTCCATAGGCATAACATTCATCGATTATTTTTTTAAAAAGTTCCCAGGACATTATCCCGGTCAGCGTCTTGTTATGATGGGCGCAGAAAACGCAGCGAGCGTTGCAAGTCAGGATATTTTCCAGACAAATGTTTTCCTTATATTCCCTATTTTCACGAGCGACCCGTTTAGCTTTTTTCCTAACTAAATTTTTATACAAAAAGCTATTGACAATGAACTCACGAGAAAGGAAAAATTTGGCAGCTTGTATTGATTTGGGATGATTCAGAATCGCTCTTTTTATTTTTTTGAGAGACATGGGGTAATTATTTATTTCTCAAGCCATCTTGGCAGAACCTGGCAACCAGAGAGTTATATTCTGCAATTACCGACGGATAATTTCATATTCATTCCTGGCAACATTGTCCCAAGAATATCTCCTAATGAATTCCTTGCCTTTTTCACCTACCTTACTCCGCCAAGCTTCTTTTTGCAAAAATTCAATAATTTTAGCCGCGAAAAGATCAACATTATTCTCTTTTATCCGAAAGGTATAATTTTCAAAAACGGCTTGATAGTTGGACAGGTCCCAGCTCACGACGGGCAAACCGCAGGCCATGGCTTCCGCAATTGCAATCCCCCAGCCCTCTTCGTGCGAGGGAAAAACAAAAACTTTTCCTGATTTCAATAGCGGATAAGCGGCTTCGTCAGGCAGAAAACCGCATAATTTTATATTTTTTTCCAGTCCGTAATTTTTTATTTTGCCTGTCAAGAATTTTTGCGTCACCGCATCCGCCTCGCCAATTACGGCCAATTTGGCGCTCGGTATGGCCTTACAAATTCTTTGCCAGATCTCAATCAGGTCAACGATTCCCTTACTATAATTCAATCTGGCCAAAAATACTCCATCGTAAGTAAAATTACCTCCTGTCAAATTATTAAAATAGGGAAAATCGATTCCGTTGGAACTGCGGCAGATTTTTTGTTCCTTAAAATTCAGTTTGAGCAAATCTTTTTTTAATGCTTCATTGACAATAATTATCTTATCCGCCTTGCGCTTAATTAGAAAAAAGGAAAATCTTTGTAATTTAGAACCGCAGTAATTAATGATTTTATTCCCCGGCCGCTTGCGCCAGTCAGGATAGATATGGTGAATGACCTGGACCCATTGCACCCTTCCATTTCTTAGCTTATAAATAAAAGCGGGAATAACTTCCCAAAAAAGATCGGCGGTTGCATAAATGACTGTTTTTTTTTCTTTATCTTTACCCGTCGGAATAGCATAAAGCCATAATAATTTTATTAATAAATAGATTGATTTAAAGCCCAGATCGATTTTGTTTCTGAAAGCCAGGGAAGAATTTATGACATTATACCTCGCGCCAACCTTATTCTGGACAAGATAGTTTTTCACCTGCTCTGTCGTGTTGATAGTGATGTCGACTTCCCGAGCCAGTGGCTTCAACCTTTTAAATATTTCCATCATTCTCACCATGGCTCCAGTTTTGCCCTGGTATCTTTCTGATGTGGGTACCGGCATATTAACAATTATTTCAATTCTTTTCATAATATTTTAGCGATTTTGAGAGGGGAGCTAAGTAATTTTAGATATTTAAAATATTTTAAAAAATATTATTTGTAACATTTCCCGATACGCACCCAACTTCCAAAACCGTAACAAGTTCCTTAAAAAACCTGAATCTTTTTTTTTAGATTTCGACAGACAAGTTACCAACAGTTGCGTTTTTTTAATTTTTTCCTTTATTTTTTCCAAAGACTCGGCCTTTAACCCTTTTATCTGCAGGACATCTTTCAACAATAAGACACTGCTGCTTTTCATTTGAGTGTGCTTTTCTAGAAACGCCCTGTTTTTTTGAAAGATCAGCTCAAGAAGTGACATTTTTTTTGCTCCCACCATATTTGTTGCATGCTGCCGATAATAAACGGTCGGTTGTCCCAGATAGCCGATTGTAGAAAATAGCGAAAAGACGAGAGCAATCCAGTAATCCTGCAAGCTATATTCTGAAAAAGGGATAAGCTTATCTTTTAAATTTGTCGTAAATAAGATTGTCGGTGCCGTTATATGATTGTCCTCAAGCAGTTCGTCAAAGGAATCGTCTCTTGGGTTGCTAAAAAAAGATAGGTAGTTTTTTACAAACGATTTCTTGATAATCTTTAAATTTTTATCGACGACAACCAGGTCAGAGTAAACCATTCCAAAATTACCCTTCTTGAGAAATTCTAGTTCTTTCTCCAATTTATCCGGAAACCACACGTCGTCCGAATCACAAACGGCGATATATTGACCTGAGGCAAATTGCAGCCCTTTTTCAAAATTTTTTGCCAAACCGATATTTTTCTCATTCCTTAAGTATACTATTTTTTTGTCGAGGTGATCCTGAATAAATTTTTTGATTATTTCTGCGGCTCCATCGGTCGAACAATCATCCACAATTATCAGTTCCCAGTTTTTGTATGTCTGGAAGAGCAGACTGTCCAATTGCGCTTCAATAAATTCCTGTCTGTTATAATAGGTCAGCACTATGCTGATAAGATCTTTCGGTTGTGACTCATATTTTTTGTCGTCCATAGACAAAGCCCTTAAACGAATAAATGAAACTTACCAGCAGAAGATAGATGTTAAAAAATGGCAGGATCAGTATTCTAGGATCTTGGTAATTTTTTAGATAAACCAACTTGGTGTACCAAAAAGCATAAAGCATAATCAGGGCCAGCGAAACATATTGGACAAAAGGGAAAAAAAGTAAAATTATCATGATCTCCCGGAAAAACATCGCTCCGCAATTCGTCAGACTTCTGACCCTTCCCTGCCTTAAAAGCACTCCCCTTGATTCGGAGTATTGTTTCTGTTTGAAGATAATATCTGCATAGCTAAAAACGGGAGTTATTTTATGCAAATGAACTATTTGGGCGCTGGTGTTTATTATTTTCCCCATTTTTTCCAATTTAAATACCAGATCTGCATCTTCACCAGCACTTCTGAAAAGGCTTGCGTTAAACATTCCCGTCTTAATTAGAGCCTTTTTCCGGAAACCATCAAATTTACCATCAATGCCAGAAAATTTTTTCCCCGCCAATCGGGCAAAAAAACATTTCTGCCAAAAATTATACCGGCTCCAGACTTCCAGCGGATGAATGACGTTATGGCCCGTAGCCACCACCTTATCATCCCAAAATGGCTTAATTAATTTTTGCAGAGAATCTTTTTCTAATAAAACATCCTGATGCAGCGTAACTATCAATTCGCCTTGGGAATTCTTAATCCCATCATTATAAGAGCTGGCCAAGCCCAAACTTTTTTGGTGGTTGATTAATTTATATTCCGCTTTATTCTTCAAAAAATCTTCCAGTATTTTGACGGAATTATCAGTCGATCCATCGTTTACGACTATTATTTCCCTAAATTCCGCCAATTGGCCAACGAGACTTTCCAATGTTTTTTTTATGGTCGTTTCACCGTTATATACCGGCATTACTATCGAGATAGTATGTTTTTTGTTTTCCCCAGCCGCCATTAATTTTATTTTAGCCTTCTGATTAATTTAGCCGGATTGCCAGCAATTACCGAATTTTCCGGGAAAGAATCCGCGACTACGCTGTTCGCGCCCACAACACAATGTTTTCCCAGCTTAACGCCCTTGAGGATAAAAGAGTGCGCGCCGATAAAACAATTGTCCTCGATGGTGATTTCCCTGCCTTTTGTGATACCGCTATCCATCGGCGATACATCTATCCGGCTGAAATCATGGTCGTGGTCCATAAAAGAAACATTATAGGAAACTAAACATTTTTTTCCGATTTCAATTTTCCGACAGGCTGACATTACGACCTGGCGGCCGATTTGCGTTCCGCTGCCGATTAGAATTTTTCCGTTTGGGGTTCCTGGCGCTATGTCCAGCCACGCGTTGCGGCCAATCATAACATTGTCTCCGAGAACAACTCCCTGCATTTTCGGGTCCAGATCGTATCCTGGTCCCAGAAAACTCCCTTGACCAAATTTAACGCCTTTTAGTCTGGCCGGGAAAGTGATCAGATAAGCGATTATTTTTTTCCAAAAATTTATTTTCATTTACTTAACAGGGTTAATTATTAACTAAGCTTTTTTACGCAAAATAATTCAAAAGCGGATTGCGGAAAGGGATAAGTGAAAAGCTGGCTCAGAGCGGCAATGGCAAACCAAAAAAATTTGGGCCGTTTTTTAATAGAGGCGAGTAAATTATGCTGCATTTCTTCCGGCAAAGCTTCGCCGTGTAAAAACTTAAAACCGGCCAAGCCCCGGCAGCTAAACCCAAGTTTTTTCATTTCTTCCAGACTCCACCCGGAAAGATGTTTTTGGAGAACATTCTTATCCCGCCCTTTTTGTTGTAAAAAGCCATTGGGGGTGGAAATGATTATTTTCTTTTTCGCCCATTTTTCAGCTTTTCTCAAAATTTCCTGACCAACTTCCTTCGGTAAATGTTCAATTATTTCTATCATGATCACCGCGTCAAAACTTTTGGCAGGAAAATCCACTGCCTCGACCCGGCTTTCGATATATTCACTATGAAGGCGCCTACTTCTTGATTCCTCAAAATATGGTTTAAAGGCTTCCACCCCAACACTGTATTTTATATTCTTGGCATATTGCAGCGGTGAGGACGGCCCGCAGCCGAGATCTAAAACGCTTGCGCAATGCTTAAGTTCCCGCTCCAAGCAATAAGGCGTCGTATGAAAAATCCGGCCAAAAAAGGGCGCGTGATATATTTTATCGATAAGTTTTTTCATATCTTGCCATTCAATTTGGAGAAAAATTTTGTTTCTCGGCTAGTTTATATTTAAATTTGATATGTTTAAGTCTTCTGGAATTTATCTTCGCTTTATACCAATCCACCAGCGGAATCAAGATAAACGGTGGTGTCACCATGGTGCCTAAACTGAAGAACCAGAAGGCGGGACTGAAAATATTTTCCGGCCGGTACTTAAGTAAATATCCGATTTCTCTTAGCAGGTATTTGAATTTGGCGTAATTCCTAATTTGGATTAGGCCGACATAATTTTTAGCCACATAGTTTTTGATGCCATAGACTCTCAGTTGGTCAAATTCTTTTTCCGGGAAAATATTATGGAAAAAATCCACCCAGCTTTTTACCGGAGATTTTTCGTAAATTTTGGAAAAGTTCCGACACTGACTACTTTCAATTCTCACCGCTACCGTATACTCGGGCAGAAAAACAATAGGATGCTTCTTAAAAATTGAAGCCAGGGGATAGACGTGGCAGGGAAAAACCTCTTCATTGAAGGGACAGTCAAGATATTTTCTCCGCAGAGCCAAACCCGACAATTGCCCGGCTACATCAATTGCCAATATTACTTTATCATAATTATCTGAAATATGAATTATTTCCTCTTCACTCTGATTTAGCCGGCCAGTAGCCCTGACGGGTTTTGCAATATCCCGCTTAAACCAGTAATACGGCCTGACGACGGCACCGATATTTTCATTTTTTTGCAAGGCGGCGTGCGTTTTTAAAAGCGCTCCTTCTCCCAGAATATCATCCTGACCCATCAGATAGATTATCTCTCCGTTCGCCCGCTGGCTCAGTTTTTCCAAATTTTTTGGATAGCCAAGGTTTTTTTCATTCAGGAAAACCTTAATTCGTTCGTCTTCCAGGGATTTGATAATTTCTACGGTCTTGTCCGTAGAAGCATCATCCTGAACAATAATTTCATAATTGTTAAAATTCTGGGACAGGATACTTCTCAGGGTGTCTAGAATAACTCTTTCGCCATTATAGGTCGGGATTAAAATGCTAAACTTCAGCTGATTCATTTTTTTTCATCAAAAAAATAACGCCCACTAAAAATCGCAAAAAAAACATACCGAGCGACAGGATTGGCTGCTTGAGCAATTTTAGCCATTGCCCCTTTTGAATGAAAACTCCGAAAAAACGGTAACTGAGTCCAAATTGTTTTTTTAGATCTGAATCATTTTCCCCCCACTTTTTCCGATAGCTTTCCAGGCTGCCCAAATAATATTTTTTTTTGCCTAAATAATAGCTGATTCTAAAATCCCTTTCGTTGTGGTAGAGGGGGTTTTTGATAATTCCCAGTGTTCCTTTCTTTTTTAATTTTTTATCCAAATCCCAATCTTCAAAGGCGTATAAACTTTCATCAAAGCCGCCGACTTCCCAAAATTTTACCTGGGTGACAAATCTGACGCCGTCAATCACCGTACCGTTATAAAAACTCCTTTCCAAATTTCTCACCTTATTCCAAAATCTTTTTCCGGGAATAATTTCCGGAATGTACATAGCCACCAGCTGATTATCAGCAGTCGCTCTTTCGACACATTCTTGCAAAACATCGCGACTCAAGGACATGTCGGCGTCCAGAAAAATAAGGTACTGGCCTTGCGCCTTGTTTGCACCGTAATTTTTTTGGGCTGAGCGCTCTGGACCAAAATTAAAAACCCGGCTGGTATATTTTTTGGCTATCTCTTTGGTCCGGTCAGAAGAATTATTATCGACAACTATTATTTCTATTTTTGCCTGCGGATAAGATTGCTTGTCGATAGACTGCAGGCAATTCTCGATATTTTTTTCTTCATTTTTACTGTTAATTATGACGGAAACTAGCATATTTTGGATTTTTTTGTTAACCGTAATATAATGTCATTATAGCGGAAGAATGTAAATAATTAAAAACTTCTCCATGTCGCTAAATTCGCTACAAAAAAAATACATCAAAAAAAATGTAAAAAACCTGACTATTGACCAAATGGCCGAATATCTAGGAATCTCCGCAAAGGAGATCACTGCCTATGTCAAAAAACGTTGGGATAAAAAGAAATACGAAAAAATTATCATCCGCCGCGAGGAAAAATATATAAAATCAGAGGAAAATTTAAGCGACTTGGCTTCTTTTAGCCTGCGGCGCTTTTTTTCTAACAATTTCAAGGTTTTTATCCTGCTTTTTTGCGCCGTCTTCCTTGTTTACTTCAATGCCATTGGTAATGATTTTGTTTCCGATGATCTTGACGCCATCGCCGAAAACAAAAATATTGGGCAGTTTGGCTTTGCCTTATCTTCCCCGATCGGATTTGTGCAGGGTTTGATACATTTTATCGCCCATCATCTTGGTGGAGGCGCACCAACTTATTTTCACTTCTTTAATATTTTATTCCATTTGGGCTCAACCTTTTTAGTGTTTATTCTCCTCAGCCTGCTGGCGAAAAAAAGGGTGGCTATTTTCTCCGCCCTTATCTTTGCGGTTCATCCGATTTTGGTTGAAGCTGTTACCTGGATTTCCGGAATGCCTTATACCCTATACGGATTTTTCTTTCTTCTTTCCTTCTACTTCTATATTCTTTCCTCGTCAAATAAAAAATATTTATACTACTCCCTCGGAACTTTTTTGCTGGCTCTGCTTTCATCGGAAAAGGCCGTGGTTTTAGTGCTTATTTTTCCTTTATATGAAATAGTTTTCGGGAATTTCAAGGCTAATTGGAAAAAATCGCTTGTTTTCGCTATCCTCGGTCTTGTTTTAGCTATAATATACCTCCAGGGTGTCGGCCATAAAATTGAATCCGTAGATACGGAATACCACAAAAACGCTTCCGGCTTATACAATCCCCTATTCCAAGTACCGGTAGCTTTGTCAAATTATTTTGGCCTTATTTTCTGGCCGCACAAGCTGACCCTCTACCATACGGAAACAGTATATCCGTTTAAAATTATTGTGCTTTTCTGGATAATAACCTTACTCTATTTTTCGCTTATTTTTTACGGCTGGCGGAAAAATAAGTCCCTGTTTTTCTGGTTAGCTTTTTTCCTTATCACCCTCTTGCCGACCCTGACGCCCCTTAAGATAGCCTGGGTAGTGGCAGAACGCTATGCTTATTTAGGTACGTTGGGCATTATCGTCACTTTTTCCCTGAGCCTCGACTGGCTGTTGGAAAAAAATAATGTCAGATTCCGCCCGGTTATTTATTCCTTGGTTGGCATTCTTGTCATCCTGCTATCAGCTCGGTCTCTTATCAGAAATACTGATTGGAAAAGCGAAGAAAGTCTCTGGACGGCTACCGCCAAAACATCTCCTTCCGGACCAAATATCCACGCTACGATGGGCGAAATTTATAAAAAACAGGGGGATCTGGAAAAAGCGGAAGAGGAATTTAAAAAAGCAATTGAAATCAATCCCCGTTATGCCGATGGTTATCATAATCTAGCTACCTTTTACCAGCATTACGGAAGAAATGATGAGGCTATTCCTAATTACCTGAAAGCCATCGAATATAAGCCCCGACTCTGGCAAGCCTATCAAGGCCTGGCGGGGATTTATTTCAAACAAGGGGATTATTTTAAAGCGCGGGACTACGTGAAAAAAGCGCTGGAAATTGACCCCGCGAACGAAAAATTGCAAGAGAATATGAGAATCATAGAAGCCAAATTATGAAGCTCTGACCGGACCGGCTAGCGGGAAAAATCCGTCAGGTGCGCTAACCATTTTCTGCCCGCCGCCAAGAAATATTTTATTTCGGCAGATGATCTGAGCGACAATATTTTTCTTCCCATAAATCTGATTGAGAAAAAAGATTTATACAGTTTCCGCACTAATGCTTGCGCTTCGGCGGTGGAAAGTTCTGATTTAATCACCTGCTCTCTCTGGTCAAAACGCTCATAATCCTTGGTAACCAATAAATCATTTTCCTGTAAATATTTATACAATGGAGTGCCAGGGTAAGGCATAACCAGGGTGGCCTGCAGGGTGTTAATATAACCTTTTTTAAAGAGCTTTTTTACGAACTGAATGGTATTTTCGGCCATTTTTTTTGTTTCCCAGGGATAACCAATCATCGTGGTAATGTGCGGCTCTAAGCCAGCCTCCTTGCACATTTTTAAACTCGGTTCAACTTCTTCAATCTTTAAATTTTTATTGAGACGGTTGAGGGTTTCCTGGTTGGCCGATTCTAAACCGAATAAAATTAGGCGAAAACCGGCTTTTTTCATCAACTTCCAGATCTCCGGGTCCTGGATTGCGTTAATCCGCAAATTGCAATCAATAACGACCTTTTTATGGTAACCCCTGGCAATCATTCCCTGGCAAAAATTAAGAAGCCAGTCGCCAACGGGCAAACTGCCGGTATCTTCCATAATTTCCTTAACTCCCAAGCTGATAAGATGCCCCACTTCATCTAAGGTTTTAGGAACGCTGCGCGTCCGAAAACTTTTTCCAGGAAACAAAGTCGTCCAGGAGCAGAAAGAGCATCGGCCCCACCAACAATCGCGTCCGCTCATCAGGTAAGCTCCGGGCTTAAATTTAAAATTACCGTTTTGGTAAGCATAGTTTTGCCATCTGGTCAGTTCCCGATCAATCCTTGGCAGCAAATCCAAATTATGCTTGGATAAATCGGCTGGCCCGGAATTTACAAATGTCGCTTGAGACTTTTTCCCGGATAAAGCATCCTCTCCAGACGAAACCATTCTTCCGTCATTTGGCTGGCGAAACCAAAAACCGCCTTCCAGTTCCCGGCCTTGGCTTAGATGTTCCACCAAGTTTAGGAGCAGAAAGTCATAATCGCCGGAAACCAACACAAAATCTACTTTTGAGTTTTTCAAGGATTCCTGTGGCCGCGCGGTAACATGGTCACCCATTAAAACCAGGATTGGCTGCCAATCTGACGCTCTTTTTCCCTCCGGAGTGATCCGATGATAATTTTTTATTTCCTCAATGATCTGCCAGTGCCTTTTGATCACCGGAGTTTTGGTTTCTAGAGCAATCAAATCTGGTTTTTCCCGAATAATTCTTTTCTTCCATTGTTCGTAAGTTAAGCCTTCGGTGATACCATCATCCCAAAAAACCTCATAGCCTTCCTGTTTTAGCAAAGTTGCGGCCCAGGCCGGAATGACCGGATAAATATACGTCGGTTCACTGAACCACTGGAACTGTCTGTTTTGCGTCAGACACGGCGTCCCTTTTTCTGATTCCAACGGCGGATAAGAAATCGCGATTTTGATTTTTTTTCGCATAAATTTTTATCTCAGCTTGCTCTTTAAATTCCGGACCAATAACAACCCTTGCAGAAAACGGATTCCGTAAAATATATGGGTTATAAATATATAATAGGACGCCGCCAGGGTGACTAAAAAAGACTTCTCATATTTATAAATATCGTAAAAAGAGTTCAGCAAAGCCACTAAATAAACTCCCCAACCAAAAAGGTATAGCAGAAAGAATGTCTGGGAAAACAAGCTGGCTAAGGCTCCGATAACAATGAACAGAACAAAAAGACTAGGCATAAAAAATTGCCACTTGAGAGAATTTTGGGGGAATTTCTTGGAAAAATAGCCACGATGGAGTCCGTAGGCACTGACTTGCAAAATATGCTTGAGCAGCCCATCTCGGCGATGATGATAAACGATCAGGTTTGGATCATACAAAACCTGGATATTCTTTTTGGTCAGCAGGTCAAAGCAGAGCAAAGAGTCTTCCCCAGGCCAATAATCACAATTAAAGCCACCAATTTCTTGGAAAATATTTTTACGAATAGAGAAATTGACTGTCGGCCATTCACCAACAAACCTTTTTTTTCCGACGGGGCGGTATCTTTCCGGAAAACCACCAGAAAGAACGCTTAAAAAAGTTGCCCCGGAAACCCTTTGCCAAAATCGGCTTTCCTGAGGAGTAACCGCCGGGCCACCAACCGCTATAATCTTCTCGTCTCGGAAATCTTGGTCTAAAACTGCCAAAAAATCGCTCTGAGGATAAGCATCATCATCAATAAATATTAAGATGCTTCCAATTGCATCCCTTATCGCCAGATTTCTTTTCCGCGCCGGGGAAAGCGAACCACTGGCAATTACTTTCGTTTTCGGCCAAGATTTTTGAGATTTATCATCTGGATAAAGGATAATTTCAAAATCATCTCTGTCAAAAGCCGAGATTTTTAAAACCAGTTTTTGAATATAGTCATTAATCTCTTTTGCCGGAATAATAAAGCTAAATTTTATCATAACCTATGTGCGTATGGATTTTTTATGTGTCAAATTCAGCGCCAAAACTGAAAGATAGCCGAGGCATAAGGACCCTGAAAAGGCCATGGCTATTTCCCTCAGACTGGAGTGAAAGGCAAACACACCTAGACCCATAGTTAAAACCGTTGCCCCCAAAAAATAAACAACGCGAAAATCGTTTTTAGCGAAAGAGAGGTTGGTTTCCAGCATCAAGAGAGCTAGGAAAAAAGCCATGAGACCGAAGAGCCAGAGAGAGTTTGTTTCCACAACATATTTTTTACCGAAAAACAGATTAATGATGAATTCCGGAATCAGAAAATAAGCCGCCATGAGAACCAGACCAATGAGAGCGATCATAAGGTAGGAAAGTCCTAATTGTTTTTTGACCGGTCTTTTTCCCAAAAATCCGCGAGCGCAGGCCGCCGGCAAAATTACTCCGATAATGGATCCGCTCAACCACAAGAT
>CAZVVG010000015.1:0-16517 GCA_964630615.1 uncultured Bdellovibrionales bacterium | reverse complement strand
ACCGAAAGGATAAAAGACAAAATCGGGAAATGGATGATCGGCCAACTTCTTCTGATGCTGATTATTTTTCTCTTAGACTTCACTGGTCTTTATTTCATCGGTGTGCCTTACGCCTTATCGTTGGCTTTTTTTGCCGGAATTATGGAAATAATTCCTTTTATGGGACCGGTTATCGCTGCAATTCCGGCTGCTATTGTGGGATTTACTGTTTCTCCGATTACTGGAATAATCGTAATGTTGCTTTTTTTTGCCACACAACAATTTGAAAACCATATAATTGTGCCTCAGGTAATGAAAAAAGCCCTGGGGCTTAACCCCATCGTGGTTATTTTAGCCTTGTTAGTCGGCTTAAAATTAGGCGGAGTTTTAGGAGCCATTTTAGCCATGCCTATAACAACGGCCATCGGAGTGGTGGTAGATGATTTGATGTCAAAGCCAAAAGAAATTTCCGCTTAATCGAGGAATAAAAACAACGCCTGAAAAGGGCGTTTTTTTTGTTGGAGAGAGAAAGAATTTAAACCAGCAAGAAAATCAGGGCGATCAAAGAAAAAAATATATCGTTTAAAGCATTCCTTAAGCACCATCTAGTTTGCTCACAAGGAGAGCGATAAGGATGAACTCTTTCGTGAAAATGGTAAACTTTTTTTAGGAATTTAAAGGAAGGAAATTCGTAATGAAGAAAAGTTAAAAAATCGGGCAAAAGACAGAAAAGAACTCCTAAAAAAATATTTCTTAAAATGTTGATATCCCAGTTTTTAAAAAGGACGATGAGACCGATAAGGGAAAGAGCGAAAACTAAATCCAAAACAATTTTCCAGGCTAGATTTTTTAGCTTCTTTCGATGATCAATATATTCCCCGTGGCGAAAAGAGTCCAAGGCAAAATGAACAAGAAAACAAAAAAAAGCCACAAACCAGGGATTTTGAATATTTTTTCCAAGCACGGCTCCGACTAAAGCGTGAGTGGTAAGAATCATAGTTTTAATCTAAATTGCTAAATTAGCGAATTATTGATAAATTAAAGATACAAAATTCTCAAGCTATTTTTTTATGAAACTAGGTTTATTATACATTGTCGCTACCCCAATTGGCAATCGGGAAGATCTTACATTTCGGGCCCTGGAAACCTTAAAACAAGCCGACCTGATTGCTTGTGAGGATACGCGGACAACCCAAAAACTCCTGGCTTACTATAAGCTGAAAAAACCGCTGATTTCTTTTCATCAGCATTCAAAGCTGGAAAAAGTAAAAGAAATAATTTCTAAGCTCGAATCAGGAAAAAGCGTCGCTTTGGTGACCGACGCGGGTACGCCGGGCGTTTCCGATCCAGGCGGAAAATTAATAGAAGTGGTGATAGCCAGAGGGGTTGGGGTAGTTCCGATTCCCGGAACTTCCGCCGCAATAACCGCTCTTTCCGTTTCCGGCTTTCCAGCGGATAAATTTGTTTTTTTGGGCTTTCCTCCGCATAAAAAGGGGCGGGATAAGTATTTTAAAGAAATAACTGATTTTAATAGAACCGTGGTTTTTTACGAGTCAACCCATCGGATTTTAAAAACCCTTGAAACTCTGAAAAATTTATTGCCGCACAAGAAAATAATGGTTGGTCGAGAACTGACTAAAATGTTTGAAACAATTTATCGAGGAACTCCAGAAGAGATTCTTCAGATTTTTCGGCAAGACAAGAATAATTTAAAAGGGGAATTCGTAATTGTTATCAGGGAATAAGCTAACTTAAAATTATGTCAGAGAAGTTCTATATTACCACCACCTTGCCTTACGTGAATGCCGATCCCCATATTGGTTATGCCTGGGAGGTTGTTCGGGCGGATGCCTGGACACGATTTCAACGGTTGGCTGGCCAGGAAGTGTTCTTTAATATTGGAACAGACGAGCACGGCTTAAAAATTTTTCAAAAGGCCAAGGAATTAGGGCTGGAACCCCAGGTCTATTGTGATCAGCAGAAAGAAAAATGGGAAGCATTGGGAAATTTGCTTGATCTAAGCCCTTATAATTTTATCCGCACAACAGATAAGAACCATATAGAAGCCGTTTGGGAATTTTGGCGAGAAGTGAAAAAAAACGGCTTTCTTTACAAAAAACATTACAAAGCTAAATATTGTGTCGGTTGTGAGCTGGAAAAAACCGATTCAGAATTGATAAAAGGGAGGTGTCCGCTTCATCCCAACCGAGAAATTGAAGTAATTGAAGAAGAGAATTATTTTTTTCGCTTTAGTGCTTTTCAAGAAAAACTTTTGGAGCTTTACAGAAACCGTCCGGATTTTGTGGTTCCCAGAAAACGATTTAATGAGATCATAAAGTTTGTGGAGAAAGGATTAGAAGATTTCAGTGTTTCGCGACTCAAAAGCAAAATGCCTTGGGGTGTGCCGGTTCCCGATGACGAAGAACAGGTTATTTACGTCTGGTTTGATGCCTTGATAAATTATATTTCTGCTATTGGCTGGCCCAAAGACAAGGAAAAATTCACGCAGTGGTGGCCGGCCATTCAGGTGGCGGGAAAGGATAATCTACGACAGCAATCAGCCATGTGGCAGGCAATGCTTTTTGCGGTCGGACTGACTCCTTCAAAACAGATTTTTATTAACAGTTTTTTAACGAGTGAAGGACAAAAGATGAGTAAAAGTTTGGGAAATGTGATTTCTCCCTATGAGCTAGTGGAAAAGTATGGAGTCGACGGAACGCGTTATTTGCTTTTAAGTCTGGATAGTTTCGGCGAAGACCCGGATATTAGTTGGGAAGCCCTGACGAGAAAATTCAACGCAGATTTGGCCAATGATTTAGGCAATCTTGTGAGTCGCGTTCTGAATATAATTGAAAAAAATTTTTCTGGAAAAATGAAACCCGTGATCAGGGAAATTGATATTAAAAAAGAGATGGAAGGTTTTGAGTTCTCTCGGGCTCTGGAGAAAATAAGGGAAAAAATCAGCTGGGCGAATAAGCGCGTAGATGAAGCCAAAATCTGGGAATTGGCTAAGAGTCACCCAGAAAAAGCCGGAAAAATTTTAGAAGAACTGCTAGGAATTATCGTTTGTGTCGGGAAAAAATTGGAAGCCTTTATGCCGCAAACTTCGAAAAGGATTCTGGAATTAACCCAAGAAGGAAAAATACAAAAAGGTCAGCCTCTTTTCCCAAGAATAAAAACCTAGCTTATTAAAAATAGCTTGCTTTCAGTTTCCGGATAAGAAACGCTTTCAAAATTGTTTCCACGGTTTCTTTTTATTTTTTTCTGCGAACTTTTTCTGACTGGAAACCCGGTGATTTGTTTTGGCCCAAAAAGGAATTAGTACTCTCAATTTTTTCGATCGAGCCTAAGCTAGCCAAAGGATTTTTATAAAAATGCTTATTGATACTCACGCTCACGTTAATTTTAACGCTTTTCGGAAAGACGCCGATGAAGTGATTGAACGTTCTTTGAAAAAAGAAATTTTTTTAATTAACGTGGGTTCTCAATATTCAACTAGTGTCCGGGCGCTCAGGTTTTCCCAGGAATACGAAAAAGGAGTCTGGGCGGCGGCAGGCCTTCATCCCATTCATCTGGAACAAAAAAATTATGTTGTCAGTGAAACTTCTTTTGAGCTCGGGAAAGAGGAAATAAAATCTGTTGGAGAGATTTTTAGTTATGAGAAATATCGAGAATTAGGAAAACAAAAAGGCATAGTCGCTCTTGGCGAAGTGGGTCTGGATTACCATCATTTTCAACCGGGAGAGGAAATCGAGAAAATTAAGACCAAGCAAAAAGAAATTCTGCGTCAGTTTATTCAACTGGCTCGCGAATTAAAAAAACCTCTAATCCTTCACTGCTGGGACGCCTATGACGATTTATACGAAATTCTTAAAAAAGAAGAAATTCCCCAAAAAGGAGTTATCCATAGTTTTATTGGTGGCTATAAAACGGCAAAAAAATTCCTGGAATTAGGCTTTAAAATTGGTTTAAACGGAGTAATCACTTATTCCAGTAGCTTCGATCGCTTAATTAAGGAAATACCGCTTGAAAAAATAGTGGTGGAAACCGATTGTCCTTATTTGACTCCTGCGCCTAAAAGGGGACAGAGAAATGAGCCGATTTTTGTTGAGCTAGTAGCCCGGCATATCGCCAAATTAAAAGGGGAAAGTTTTGAAAAAGTCGCTCAAATCACGACCCAAAACGCCCAAGAATGTTTTTCTTTATAAGATAGGCTGGGGAAAAAATTTGATTGACTTTTTTTTATTTTTAGGGGAAAATAAAATACTAGGGTGTTTTTTAAACCTCCTATCTTTTTTTATGAAAGAAGAAGAAAAGAAAAAAAATTCCTGGTCGCTGCTCGCTTTGGCTTGGGAATTGGGCTACTCAATTGCTATTCCGCTCGTCCTTTTCGCCCTGGGAGGAAGATATTTGGATAAAAAATTTGACACTTCACCCTGGTTGCTTTTAGGAGGATTGGCGCTTTCCTTGATGCTTACTTCTTTTATTGTTTATCGTAAAGTTAGCAATGAATTAAAAAATCTCTAATTTTTTATGGAAATTTCTTTAGCGGCAGAAACTTTGTTTCAAATCGGCTCGTTTCCGGTGACAAACACACTGGTAGTCACTTTTAGCGTTAGCGCCTTTCTTCTGCTGACTTTTTATTGGGTTGGAAGTCGCTTGGAAACTGTGCCCGGGGGCTTGCAGAATATCCTGGAATACGCGGTTGAGGGATTACTGAAAATGGTGGATAGCGTGACGCAAGATCGCGAAGAAACGAAAAGATTTTTTCCGATTGTAGCGACAATTTTCCTGTTTGTGCTTATTTCTAATTGGGTGGAGCTTATTCCGGGCTTGGGGACAATCGGGTTGCAGGAAAATCACGAAGGAAATACGATTTTGGTTCCCTTTATCCGGAGTGCTTCCGCGGATTTAAACGTGACTTTAGCACTGGCGCTGGTTTCTGTTTTTTCAGTTCAAATTTTAGGCATTGCTGCTCTCGGTTTTTTCAAATACGCTGGAAAGTTTTTTGTGAGTCCGTTGCAGAAGCCTTATGTTATTGGGACTTTTGTGGGAATCTTGGAGCTTATTGGAGAAATTGCCAAGCTTATCTCTTTTTCTTTCCGGTTATTCGGGAACATTTTTGCGGGCGAAGTATTGTTGGCGGTGATGCTGATGCTGGTGCCCTATTTTATTCCTTTGCCTTTTTTAGCGTTGGAAATTTTTGTCGGGGTGATTCAGGCTTTAGTTTTTTCCATGCTGACCTTGGTCTTTCTTAAAATGGCGGTTACAGAAGTAGTGCATTAATTAACTAATTAAATAATAAATAAAATAACCAAAATTATGGATGCAGAATCAGCAAAATCAATCGGAGCCGCTATTGCCATGGGCTTGGGAGCCATTGGACCGGGGGTTGGTTTGGGAATCCTGGTTTCTAAGGCCCTGGAAGCCATTGGCCGGAATCCGGAAGCTTCAGGCAAAGTTCAGACGGTTATGATTCTTGGCCTGGCCTTCACGGAGGCGATTGCCATATACGCCTTGGTGGTGGCACTCATTATCAAGTTTGTGTGATTTGGTTGGCGGTCAATAGTTCATAGTCAGGACTATGGACTATAAACTACTAACTAAAAATTATTTTATGGAACTCCTAAAAACTTTTGGGGTTGAGGGAAAACTACTAATCGCCCAGCTAATTAACTTTTTCGTTTTATTTTTTCTGCTTAAGCGTTTTGCTTACCGTCCGATTTTAAAAATGCTCGAGAAGCGGAAAAATCAAATTGAAACGGGAATTAGGAATGCGGAAGCGGCGAGTCAGAAACTTAAGGAAATTGAAGAAAAGGAAGAAAATATCTTGCGAAAAGCTCGAAAAGAAGCTCAAGAAATAATAGAAAAAACTCGCGCCCAAGCCGCCAAAAACACGGAACGTCTAATTTTGGCAGCGGAAAAGCAAAAAGCGGAAATCTTACAGGAAACCCAAGCGCAGCTGGAGCGAGAAAAAAGGAAAATCATCTCGGAAGCCAAGGCGGAAATCGGAACGCTGATTATCCAAGCGACCGAAAAAATAATAGAAGAAAAAATTGATCAAAAGAAAGACGAAGAATTAATTAATAAAGTTCTCAAGGGATAATCAAATGAAAATTACAGCTTCTCAATATGCCCAGGCTCTCTTTGAAATTTCCCAAGAAAAGAAAGAAAAAGATTTGGATAAAGCAATTGTGGGTTTCTGGCGACAATTGCTAGTCAATCAGGACTCGCGACTTCTGGAAAGCATTCTGGCTAAATTTGAGGAGATCTGGAATAAGGAGAACGGGATTATCCGAGTGAAAATTTTTTCCCGGGAAAAAATTAAAGAAACGCTGAAGGAAAAAATCCGAAAATTTATTAAACGTAACTATGAAGCTAAGGAAGTTATTCTGGAAAATTATCTAGATCCGAGTCTGAAGGGAGGAATTATTCTTAAAATCGGGGATGAAGTGATAGACGGAAGTCTCAAGCAAAAAATTAGGCGCTTACAAAAGATATTAACTAAGTAATTTTTTATAACTCTCTTAAATTTATGTCAAATAAGGACTTTATCATCGAACAGTTAAAAAAACAGATAGCTGGCTATAAGGCTGAAATTCAAACGGAGAAAGTCGGCAAAGTTCTTGAAATCGGAGATGGCGTTGCTCGAATTTCCGGATTAGCCGAAGTTATGGCCAGTGAAATGCTAGAATTTGAAAATGGAACTATGGGAGTAGCGCTTAATTTGGAAGAAGATCGCAT
Organism: uncultured Bdellovibrionales bacterium; assembly: GCA_964630615.1. Lineage (GTDB taxonomy): Bacteria > Patescibacteriota > Minisyncoccia > Moranbacterales > UBA2206 > CAZVVG01. The sequence continues at coordinate 9,794 of CAZVVG010000015.1, read as the reverse complement.
CGGTGCCATGATTCTGGGTTCTTTCGAAGAAATTAAGGAGGGCGACGAAGTCAAGTCTACCGGACGGATCCTTTCCGTTCCCGTGGGGGAAAATTTAATCGGGCGAGTCGTTAATCCCCTGGGAGAAGCGCTTGATGGACAGGGAGAAATTAAAGCTGAGAAATTTTATCCGGTAGAAAAAATCGCGGCGGGTGTAATTGAAAGAAAGTCAGTCACGGTTCCGGTACAGACCGGAATTAAAGCCATTGACTCAATGATTCCCATTGGCCGAGGCCAACGCGAACTAATTATCGGTGATCGACAGACCGGAAAAACCGCCATTGCCATTGACGCCATCATTAACCAAAAAGGCAAAGATCTAATTTGTATTTATGTGGCGATTGGCCAGAAAGAATCCAAAGTGGCGAGAATTGTTGCCGAGCTTAAAAAACATCAAGCGTTGGAACATACCATTGTAGTTTTAGCGGGTTCTTCTGATCCGGCTCCGCTTTCTTTCATTGCTCCCTATACCGGTTGCGCTATGGGGGAATATTTTATGGACCAAGGAAAAGACGTGATGATTATTTACGATGATCTTTCCAAGCACGCTTGGGCTTATCGCCAAATCTCTTTAATCTTAAGAAGACCCCCCGGCCGGGAAGCTTACCCCGGGGACATCTTTTACCTTCATTCTCGCTTATTGGAAAGATCGGCCCGGCTCAGCGAAGATTTTGGCGGAGGTTCAATTACCGCTTTGCCCATTATTGAAACTCAGGCCGGCGACGTCAGCGCCTATATCCCGACTAACGTTATTTCTATCACGGATGGTCAGATTTATCTGGAGTCCGATTTGTTCTATAAAGGCGTGCGGCCAGCGCTTAATATTGGTCTTTCAGTTTCTCGGGTCGGTTCTTCCGCTCAGATTAAAGCCATGAAAAAGGTTGCCGGAAAGCTTCGGCTGGATTTGGCTCAATTTAGAGAATTAGAAGCGTTTGCTCAGTTTAGTTCCGATCTGGATGAGAAAACTCGGGCCCAGATTGAACGCGGAAAGAGAACCGTGGAGATTCTTAAACAAAACCAATACGTACCGATGCCCGTAGAAAACCAAATAGCGATTCTTTACGCCCTGACTCAAGGATTTTTAGATGACGTGGAAGTGGAAAAAATAAAAGAATTTGAAAGCGATTTTCACGATTTCTTTAATGGACAAAAGAAAGAAGTTTTAGAACTAATTGTCCAAAAGGAAGAATTGAATGATGAAATAGTTGAGAAACTAAATAGCGCTATTAAAGAATTTAAGGAGACAAAAAAGACCTAAAAATGGAGCCAAGAAAATTTTGGTAATCCTCTTTACCTTAACTTTCCAAATTTTATGAATTCAGTTAAAGATATCCGCCGGCGGATAAAATCTGTCAAAAGCACCAGCAAAATCACGCGGGCCATGGAAATGGTTTCAGCGGCCAAAATGAGAAAAGCCGTCGCGAGTGTTTTAAAAAACCGCGCTTACGCCCTAAGTGCCTGGCAGATTCTTACCAATTTAGCTCGGGCCTTTGAAAATTATCGTTTTGGACTTTTGGAGGTGCGAGAAGTAAAAAGCGTTCTTTTTGTGGTGGTAACTTCCAGTCGGGGACTGTGCGGCTCTTTTAACGCTCAGATTGCCAGAAAAATTAAGGAAGAACTGACTCACCCAGAAAGACTGAAAATTAATCGGGTCGGAACAAAAAAGGTCCAAGCAGAAGGATTTTCAGGAGAAATCAAAACTGACTTTCTGACTATTGGGAGGAAGGGCGAGGGAATAGTGAGAAAGCTGGGTGGAAACATTCTTGCCGCTTTTCCAGACATCGTTCAAGCTCCGGAACTTTCTCAGATTAAACCGATTTCTCAAATTGTCATTGAGGAATATCTGTCAAAAAAATACGACAAGATAGTCATTATCTATACCGACTATGTTTCCACTCTTATCCAAAAAACCAGAATTCGTCAGTTACTTCCGATTTCGAAGATAGATCTGGAAAAGCAAATTCAAGAAATGGGCGAATTGGAAAAAAAATTTCAGCTGGATTCCCAACCTTTCTCGGAATACAAAGTGGAACCAAGTCCGGAGGAAGTGCTGGAAGTTATTTTCCCCAAAATTATTGAAACGCAAATTTTTCACGCCGTTTTAGAGTCTTGCGCCTCTGAACATTCCGCCCGAATGATGGCCATGCGGAACGCAACAGAAGCCGGAGAGGAAATGTCAGAAGATCTAACGTTAGCCTATAATCAGATCCGCCAAGGAAAAATCACTCAGGAGATTGCAGAGATTTCAGCGGGTCGAGCCGCCCTCGAAAACTAAAGTTTTCGAGAATTTCCAAATCTCAATTTTCAATTTCTAATAAAATCCCAAAAATAAAAATTCAAAATTAAAGTTCAGGATTCAAGGTGAAATTTTATGTTATCCCGAACTTGCCCGCCTATCGGCAGGCAGGTTTCGGGATCTAACTAGATGCTGAAATAAATTCAAGGATGATAAATATTGATTAATATTTAGTGATTAATATAAAATTTAAAAATATGAGTAATGTAGGAAAAATCTCCCAAGTTATTGGTCCAGTTGTTGACGTAACATTTACGGAAAAGCTGCCCAAAATTTATGACGCACTGGAAATAAAAATTTCTGAAAAAGAAATTCTAGTTTTGGAAACTACCCAACATCTGGGGGCCAATAAAGTCCGAGCCGTGGCCATGGGTTCGACAGACGGCTTGAAAAGGGGAATGGAAGTGAGCGCTACGGGTGATCCCATTAAAGTACCGGTCGGAGAAAAAACTTTAGGCCGGATGTTTAATCTTTTAGGCAAACCGATCGACGGAAAAGAAGAAGTCATTTCGGAAAAATATTTTCCCATTCACCGGGAAGCGCCCAAATTTTCAGAACAATCCACCCAAGCGGAAATTTTTGAAACGGGCATCAAAGTTATTGATCTCATCTGTCCTTTCGTTAAAGGGGGAAAAGTCGGACTCTTTGGAGGAGCCGGAGTAGGGAAAACCGTGGTTATTCAAGAATTGATTCGTAACATTGCTCAGGAACATGGCGGCAATAGCGTTTTTGCCGGAGTGGGCGAAAGAACACGGGAAGGCAACGATCTCTATCACGACATGAAAACTTCTGGCGTGATTGACAAAACTTGCTTAGTTTTTGGGCAAATGAACGAACCACCAGGGGCGCGCCAACGGGTAGCCCTTTCAGCGCTGACTATGGCTGAATATTTTCGCGATGAAGAAGGGAAAGACGTTCTTCTTTTTATCGATAATATCTTCCGTTTTACCCAGGCCGGCTCGGAAGTTTCCGCGCTTTTAGGACGCATTCCTTCGGCGGTGGGTTATCAACCTACTTTAGCTGAAGAAATGGGTCAGCTTCAGGAAAGAATAACCTCTACCAGTCAGGGTTCAATTACTTCTGTTCAGGCGGTTTATGTGCCAGCCGACGACTTGACCGATCCGGCGCCGGCCACGACTTTTGGTCATTTGGATTCAACCGTGGTGCTTTCCCGGGGTCTTTCGGAGCTGGGGATTTATCCCGCAGTTGATCCTCTGGATTCCAACTCTACCATTCTGGATCCAAACCTTGTTGGCGAAGAGCACTATCAAGTAGCGCGGGGAGTGCAGAAAGTTTTACAAAGGTACAAAGATCTGCAGGATATCATCGCGATTTTAGGCATGGAAGAACTTTCGGACGAAGACAAAGTTACGGTTTCCCGGGCGCGAAAAATTCAGAAATTTCTTTCCCAGCCCTTTTTCGTGGCGGAACAGTTCACCGGCACTTCCGGAAAATATGTAAAACTTGCGGACACGATCAAGGGGTTTCGCATGATTCTAGAAGGAAAGATGGACGAATTTTCCGAACAGGAATTTTATATGAAGGGCGGAATAGAGGAAGTCAAAAAATAGCTAAGAACGCTTAAGCTTTAAAATTTCTCAAATGTCAGACTTAAAAATAAAATTCAAAATTATAACTCCGGAACGAACTATTTTTGAAAAAGAAATTGATCAAGCTACCTTACCGGTTGCTGACGGAGAAGTAACGATTTTGCCCAACCACCGTTCCTACATTGCCTCCTTGAAAGCGGGAGAAATAATTTTGAAAGAGGGCAAGGAAGAAACTAGCCTGGCAATTTCCAGCGGCTTCGTAGAATTTAATAAAAATCAACTGGTGATTTTAGCGGATACGGCTGAGTTGGCCGAAGAAATTAATCTTCAGCGAGCGGAAGAGGCCAAAAAAAGAGCCGAAGACTTAAGAAAAGAAAAAATTCACTTAAGTGGAGAAGAATACGCTCGAGTGGCCGCTTTAATCCAAAAGGAAATGGCGCGCATCAAAATCGCCAAGAAGCACCACTCGACCAAAAGGGTCACTCTTGATTAAAAACTGTTTGAAAAAATATGAAATTGAAATTCAACTATCCCCATACCCACCAGTGCGCAGCCGTGGTCTTAACTTGTATTGATTTTCGTTTTTGGCGGGAAACTTTGGAATTTGTTGAGAAGAAGCTAAGACTTGAAAGTTTTGACTTTCCTTCTCTTCCGGGAGCGGCTAAGGCAATCAACGAAGGCCAGGAACTGGCCTGGGACTGTCTGGACGTTTCCTGTCGTCTTCACCAAGTGGAAAAGATAGTGATTGTGAATCATTCGGATTGCGGAGCCTATGGTGGAAAACAAAAATTTGGTGGAAATAGAGAAAAAGAAGAAGTGTTTCACCGGAAAGAACTAAAAAAAGCCGAAGCCAGGATTAAAAAGGAATTTCCCGAGAAACAAGTTATCTTGGTTTACGCCCGCCTGACCAAGAATGAAGAGGAAGTTGAATTTATTCGAGTTAATTAATTTTATTTACCCATTAAAAATAAGGAGGAGAAAATGGACAAGGAAGAAGCCAAGAATTTCTTAGGAAGGTTAGTTTCCATTGGTCAGCCCCCGGATAGTTTCGGGATCCTCCGGGAGCTTAAGGGTGAAACGGCGCTCTTGGAGATGGTTTGCGGTTGCGGAAAACACAAATGTCGGTATGAGCATTATCTTGACTTACTCTCTCCGTTGGGCGGAAGCCCGCAGGAAATTGAAGCAATTAACTCGCTGCCGCTCGCGGAAATTTCTTGAATCTTCCTAAAAAGCGCGGAAAAGTGAAACTTAAAGTTTTCACGGATCCTGAATTAGAGTTTGAATAAACTTTATTTCGGGTCTTCCGCGTTTTTCTTTTGGAGGCGAGTTTTCTTGAAAAAAGGGGAAGAATAGAATAGAATAAAGGCATTATGAGAAGTTACAATCACCAAAAAATTGAAGCTCACTGGCAGCATTTTTGGGAGCAAAACCCAGATCTTTATTCGGCGCCAGACGGTTTGGAAGGGAAAAAGGCCTATATTCTGGATATGTTTCCCTATCCTTCAGGTGATGGACTGCACGTGGGACACGTGGAAAGCTATACGGCCACGGACATCATCTCGCGCTATCTAAGAATGAAGGGAGTTAGAGTTCTTCATCCGCAGGGCTGGGACGCTTTTGGCTTGCCGGCGGAAAACTACGCACTTAAGACTAAGATTCATCCGCAGCAGACAACTCAAAAGGCAATCGCGACTTTTAAGAGCCAGATGAAAAGAATGGGTTTTTCTTATGACTGGTCGCGGGAAATTTCTTCCGCTGACCCTGCCTATTATAAATGGACGCAGTGGTTTTTTTTGTTGCTGTATAAAAACGGCTGGGCCTATAAAAGCCAGGGCAAAGTCAACTGGTGCCAGTCTTGTCAAACGGTCTTGGCCAACGAGCAAGCCGAGGGAGGAATTTGCGAGCGCTGCAAGAGTCCAGTTAAGCAAAAGGAATTGGAACAGTGGTTTTTTAAAATTACTGATTTTATTGAAGACAACGGCGCGACCTCCGGCTTACTTTCCGGTTTGGAAAAAATTGACTGGCCAGAAAGCACCAAGGCGGGCCAAAAAAACTGGATCCAGAAAAGCGTGGGAGCGGAATTCCAGCTACTGATTAAAAATCACCAGGAGGCGCTGGAGGTTTACACTACCCGCCTGGATACAGTTTTCGGAATGACTTATGCGCTTATCGCTCCCGAACATCCAATTCTTGAAAAACTTCAGCCTCAAATCTCCAATTTTTCTGAAATAAAAAAATACCAAGAAAAAAGCCAAAGGAAGTCGGAACTTCAAAGAATTTCCGAGACCAAGGAAAAAACCGGCGTAAAAGTAAAAGGAGTGACCCTTATCAATCCCTTTACGCATGAAGAAATTCCGCTTTTTGTTTCGGATTTTATTTTGGTTCACTACGGCACGGGTGCCGTTATGGCGGTACCAGCTCACGATCAGCGGGATTTTGAGTTTGCCAAAAAATTCAAACTGCCCATCAAGGAAGTCATAAAAAGTCGGGACGGAAAATCTTTCGTCCAGAAAGAAGCCTTTCCGGAAGACGGACATTTAATCAATTCTGGGGAATATTCAGGCCTCACCTCTGAAGAGGCTAGAAATAAAATGGTAGCTTGGCTTGAAAAAAACAATTTGGGTCGGAAGAAAATTAATTACAAAATGCGCGATTGGCTTGTTTCTCGCCAGAGATACTGGGGAGCCCCCATCCCGATTATTTATTGCGAAAAATGCGGGGAACAACCAGTGCCGGAAAAAGATTTGCCGGTTTTGTTACCCACCGACGTGGATTTTGTTCCCCACGGAGAATCACCCCTGGCGACTTCAAAAAAATTTCACGCTGTCAGTTGTCCTAAATGCGGAGGCGCGGCCCGCAGAGAGTCGGATACGATGGATACTTTCGTCTGTTCTTCCTGGTACTATTTCCGCTACAGCGATCCAAAAAATGAAAAGGAATTCGCGAGTCCGGAAAAACTGAAAAAATGGCTGCCGGTGGACTTATACGTGGGGGGAGCGGAGCACACGGTTTTGCATCTGCTTTATTCCCGTTTTTTTACCAAAGCGCTCCACAAATTAAAATATCTCAACTTTGATGAACCGTTTTTAAAGTTGCGCCACCAAGGAATAATTTTAGCCGAAGACGGGAACAAGATGTCGAAATCACTGGGAAACGTAATTAATCCCGACGCAGTGGTGAAAAAATACGGGGCCGATACGCTCAGGATCTTTGAAATGTTCATGGGTCCGCTGGAAGATGCGAAACCTTGGAACACCCAGGGAATTATTGGGGTTTATCGTTTTTTGGAAAAAGTTTTTAAACTTTCCTGGGAGGTCGGAAAAAAAGAAACTCCCCTGGCCGTTCAGAGAGAGCTGGAAAAAACAATAAAAAAAGTTGGTCAAGACATTGAAAATTTAAAATTCAACACGGCGGTCAGCCAATTGATGATTTTTATTAACTGTTTGCAAACCTACCGGGAAATAGCCAAAAAAGATTGGGAAAAATTCTTGTTGGTTTTTTCTCCTTTCGCGCCGCATCTGGCTGAAGAGCTTTGGGAAAAATTGGGGCATAAAGAAAGCCTTTTCAAAGAAAAATGGCCAAAATACGCTGAAAACTTGATCCAGGAAGAGCAAATTGAATTAGTGGTTCAAATCAACGGTAAAGTTCGTGGAAGATTAACCGTGGCTCCGGATATTTCAGAAAAGGCGGCTTGCCAGCTGGCTTTGAAAGAAGAGAGCGTAAGCAAGTGGCTCGCGGGAAAACCGCCCCGCAAAATTGTTTTTGTCAAAGGCCGGCTGTTGAATCTCGTGGTTTAATCACTCAAGAATTCTTAATTCACTAAAAAAATTATGCAAGCAGTAATTTTAGCGGCAGGAAGAGGCAAGCGCATGCTAGACCTTACCCGGGAAGTTCCCAAGCCCATGCTAAAAATAAAGAGCAAGCCGATTCTAGAATATAAACTAGAGGCTTTGCCTAAAGAGGTTAACGAGGTGATTTTTGTCATCGGTTATTACGGCGAATTGATAATGAATTATTTTGGCAAGGAATTCGGAGGCCGGAAAATTAAATATGTTTTCCAGAAGGACTTAAACGGAACCGGAGGGGCTCTGCATCTGGTCAAGTTTCTTTTGGAAGAAAGATTTTTGGTAGTTTACGGCGATGATCTTTATTATCCCAAAGACATCAAAAAGCTGCTCAAGTATGATTTGGCGGTTTTGGCCCGGGAAGTGGAAGATCCAAGCCGTTTCGGAATAATCAAAACTAATCGGCGGGGCCATGTCGTGGAAATTGTGGAAAAACCAAAAAAGTCCAAAGAGAGACTGGCTGCGGTGGGAATCTTCAGTCTCAATCGGAAGTTTTTTGATTACGACCTGGTTCCAATTGGTAATGGAGAATTCGGCTTGCCGCAAACTTTGGCGGTGATGGCGAGGGATTATCCGGTCCGAGTCGTCAAGACCGGGCATTGGCATCCAATTGGCAATCCGGATGATCTGCAAAACGCGGAAAAAATTATTGAAAAATTCGCTAAAAAATGAAAAACAAGAAACTGGTTACCATTGGAGGTGGAACCGGAAGCTTCACTCTACTTTCCGGACTTAAAAAATACCCGGTGGATATTTCGGCCGTTGTTTCCATGGCGGATGACGGCGGTTCCACGGGTGTGTTGCGCGATGAGCTGGGTGTGCTGCCGCCGGGCGATGTTCGCCAGTGCCTGGTGGCCCTAAGCGAATCTTCGGAAATGTTAAGAAAACTTCTGAATTATCGTTTTGAAAGTGGGGGGCTCAAGGGGCATAATTTCGGCAACCTTTTCCTTTCTGCGCTGGAAAAAGTCAGTGGCAGCTTTGGTGCTGCCACTCAGGAAGCCATGAAAATTCTGAATGTCAAAGGGGAGATCCTGCCGGTTACCAATCAGGATAGCCATCTTTTTTTAAGACTTAAAAACGGGAAAATTCTCAAGGGCCAAAACGAGATCAATCACAACTACCTGATTGAAAAGGTCAGAATCTCAAAAATGTATTTTTCTCCTTCCGTCAAGGCTAACCCCCAAGCCTTGAGGAGTATCCGGGAAGCGGACCTGATCGTCATTGGCCCTGGCAATTACTATTGTTCGTTGCTTCCCAATTTTTTAGTTCAGGGAATCTCCGAAGCCATCAAAAAATCCAAAGCCAAGGTGGTGTTGAACTGCAATCTGGTCAATAAAAAAGGACACACGGAAAACTTCACCCTGGATGAATACGCTCAATCCCTAGAGGAATTTATTGGTCCGGGCCGGTTAAACTTTGTGACCTTCAATACGCGCAAGCCGGAGAAGAGAATCATTGAAAAGTATCGCAGTCAGCAAGAACTGCTGGTGACTTTTGAGCCTCAGCGCCGCCTAAAGAGATCTTTTCGAGTGGTTCAAGCCGATCTTTTGAGTCGGAAACTGGCCCGGTATAGCCCTTCCGACGCGGTGGCGAATCAGCGTTCGCTAATTCGGCACGACAGTAATAAATTGGCGGAGCTTTTGATTATGCTTTTAGAACTAGGCAAGTATGAGAATATTCTCAAGGGAATTGTATGAAGATTTTTATTGATTTTGACGACGTTGTTTTCAATACCCAAAGATACAAGACGGATCTGAAAAAAATATTTTTTCGGTTCGGGATTTCGGCCGACCTTTTCGAGCGGCTCTATTTTGCCTATCCTCCAAACAGCAATAATTCTTCGGTAAAAACTTATCAACTGGAAAAGCATCTACAAGTGCTCAGAAAAAAAGTTTCTTTTAAAAAGTCAGAACTAAGAAAAGCGGTGGAGCGTTTCCTAGCCGACACAAAAAAGTATGTTTTTCCGGATACGGTCTTTTTTCTTAACCATTTTAAGAAAAAGCAGCTCTTTCTTATTTCTCACGGCGATCGGAATTTTCAAAGAAAGAAAATCCAGGGTTCGGG
>CAZVVG010000014.1:16501-17109 GCA_964630615.1 uncultured Bdellovibrionales bacterium | reverse complement strand
TCCTGTCTTGCGGATTAACTCTTATGTCGGAATCTTTGTGATCAAAAATCCTCATTCCGTATTTTATGCCGTCAAAGCGGGCTAAATTGGAACTGACTTCCGAAGACATAATCAGATAGTAAACTGGCAAGGAATAACGTTCGTGGGGCAATTTAATTTCCTGAAGCTTCACCCCTAATTTTTCATACCGCTTTAAAACTTTTTCCATTATTTTTCTGCTGCTTGGGTTTAGCTTTTCAAAATGTTCTTTTACGAAACCGATTTTTTTTCCCGCCGGGCTAATTTCCAAATAATTTTCGTAGTGTTTACTCGAACTCCGGGCCGAAGTCGCGTCGTTTTTATCCTCACCCGCAATCGCACTTAAGACTAAAGCTGCATCCTCCACGTTTTGGGTTAAGGGACCGATTTGATCAAGACTGGAAGCCATGGAAATTAATCCATAACGGGAAACTCGACCGTAAGTCGGTTTCAGGCCCACCACCTGGCAAAAAGAAGCCGGCTGACGAATGGAGCCGCCAGTGTCCGAACCTAAGGCCCAAACGGCTTCTTGGGCCGCCACCGCGGCTGCGTCGTCGAAGTCGACCTCGATCGATCGGGTGTCGGCGAAG
>CAZVVG010000014.1:0-16491 GCA_964630615.1 uncultured Bdellovibrionales bacterium | reverse complement strand
TTCTTGGGCCGCCACCGAGGATGCGGAACCGCCGGAAGATCCGCCCGGTACCCTTTCCTGGTCAAAAGGATTTCTGGTCTTTCCGTAAGCGCTTTTTTCCGTGGAGGAACCCATCGCGAATTCATCCAGATTAGTTTTTCCTAAAATTACCGCTCCTTGCTCTTTCAGTTTTTTGACAACGGTAGCGTCGTAAGGGGCAATATAGTTGTCCAAAATTTTGGACGCGGCGGTGGTGCGCACGCCCTCAAGGCATAGATTATCTTTGATAGCGCCCGGAATCCCTTCCAGCATTCCCAGTGGTTCGCCCTTGGCTATTTTCTCGTCCGTTTTTCTGGCTTGAGCTAGAGCTGATTCTTCCAACAAAGTGAGATAAGCAAAAATCTCCTGGTCCTTTTCCCGGATGCGAGAAAAATATTCCCGCGTGAGTTCTTGGGCGGTGATTTCTTTCTCGATTAACTTTTGGTGCAATTCCTTAATCATAGAAACTTAACAGAAAATAAAAAATATATTCCCTTTGAAGCTTTTAGAAAGTTACAAAACCGATTTGACCTTGGCATACCGCTCTTCCTTTTCGGGAAAAAGATCAATAAGCTTATCGGCTTCGGAAAATTTCCGGGGTTCGTCTTCACGCAAAGCGTTCTTCCTTTCGGAAACCGAACTAATTTCTTTCGCTTTCCGGATATCAACTTCTTTCAGTTCTTCCACCCAATCCAAAACTGACGAAAGATCCTGGGAAAATTTTTCCACTTCTCTTTCGGAAACTCCGATCCGCGCCAACTGGGCAATGTGTTTTACTTCTTCTTTAGTTATCATTAAACTATTTCTCTTTAAAAATAAATTTTAATTCCCCCAACTCACCACCAATCAATACATTGTTTCCTGTTCCATGTTCCATGCTCCATGCTCTATGCTCTATGCTCTATGCTCTATGCTCTATGCCCACCAATTTCCTAAACTCTTCTTCGTCAATAACCCTGATTCCCAGTGCCAAAGCTTTCTGATATTTTGAGCCGGGATTTTCCCCCGCTAAAAGATAATCCGTCCGAGAGCTCACCGTGGAAGAAATTTCTCCGCCTTCTTTTCTAATAATATCTTTGGCTCGGTCTCTTGTAAAGCTTCCGAGTTCTCCGGTCAGCACTAAAGTTTTTCCCCTAAGCCGCTTGGGAGTTTTTCTTCTTTTTTCCCGAAAGATTTCCACGCCGGACTGACTCATTTGTTCCATTTCGGACAAATGGTTTTCCTGGTCAAACCACTGTTTTAAGCTGGCAGCGGATTTTTCTCCAAGGCCCTTGATCTTTTGCCAGTTTTCTTGGGTAAGGTTAGGAAAAAATCGGATAATATCGGAAAGGCTTTTTATTTCCAAGCGGGGAAAATCGGTGTTTTCCAGCTCTCCCCGGAAAGCCTTGGAAATTAAAACCGCGGTTTCTTCTCCAATGTGGCGGATGCCCAAGGCAAAGAGAAATTTTTCCAGGGTAATTTTTTTGCTTTTTTCAATCGCCGTGATTATATTTTGGGCGGATTTTTCGGCGAATCTTTCGAGCGGTTCCAGATCGCCCTTTTTTAACTTGAAGATATCGGCTGGCTTGATTACCAATCCTTCCGCCATAAGTTGTTCCACGATTTTCTCTCCCAAGCCCTCAAGATTAAACCCTTTCTTGGAAACAAAGTGTATGATCCGCTCTTTTTCAATCGCCAAGCAATTCCGATTGAGACAATAATAATTGGCGCTTTTTTTCTGGCTCTTGGAATTGAGAGTTTCCTTTTTGAGCGGCCCGCCGCAAATTGGACAGCTTTTGGGCATCCGAAAAGCCATCTCTTTCCCGGTTCTTAGGTTTTTAAGGACAGTCACTACTTCCGGAATCACGTCGCCGGCCTTTTGAATAACCACCGTATCGCCGATTTTCAATTCCAACCGTCGGATTTCGTCTTCATTGTGAAGCGTCGCCCGGCTGACAGTGGAACCAGCTACCCGCACCGGCCGCAAAACCGCCACCGGGGTCAGTGCTCCGGTCCGGCCGATTTGGAGCCGGATGGCTTCCACGACTGTCGTCACTTGTTCCGCCGGAAATTTATAAGCCACGCCCCAACGAGGGGATTTCCCGGTATAGCCCAAAGCGTCCTGGATTTTCTGAGAATTGACCTTTATGACGATTCCGTCAATCTCATATTCTTCCTGATTTCTTTTCCGGGCCCAGTTTTTATAGTAATTTTCTATTTCCAGAATGTTCCGGCAAAGACGGGAAAAAGGGTTTGTTTTGAATCCCAACTTTTTGAGAAATTCCAGCTCTTCGGTCTGCGTCGCGGGAAAATCCCAGGAAGAATTTTTTTCCTTTTCCAGCCAGTCCAGGTCGTAAATAAAACTGTCCAGCTTTCTTCCGGCCACGATTTTGGGATCCAGTTGGCGAATGGAACCGGCCGCCGCGTTGCGGGAATTGGCAAAAAGACTCACGCCGTCTTTTTTTCTTTGCCGGTTGATTCTTTCCAGCTCTTTTTTGGAAAGAAAACATTCACCCACCACCACACAGGAAACCGGCTGCTTGAGACGCAGCGGCAGGCTTTCAATCGTTTTCAGGTTTTCCGTCACCTCTTCACCGGTTATTCCGTCTCCTCGCGTCGCTCCCCGAACAAAAATTCCTTTTTCGTAGGTCAAAATAACTTTGAGTCCGTCAATTTTTAATTCGGCGCAATAATCCAGTTTTTCCCTAGCGGCTGCCGACTGGTTTTTTATTTTTTCAATTTTTTCTTCCCATTTTTTGAGCTCCTCAAAGTCAAAAACATCGTCAAAAGACCACTGTCGCAGGCGGTGCCTTACCTTATGGAATCTGGCCAAGGGCTCCCCGCCCACTCTTTGTGTCGGGCTGTAGGGCAGGCGGAGATGAGGAAATTCCTCTTCCAACTTTCGCAATTCTTCCATCAGAGAATCATAAACTTCGTCCGTCACTTCCGGCTGGTCCAAAACGTGGTATTGGTAGCGCCAACGGTCAATTTCCTGGCTGAGTTTCTCCATTCGGGAACTTATTTCTTTTTGACTTTTTTTCTGCATAAGCCCATTATAGCACAAAAAAACGCCTTCCAAGGAAGGCGCTTTCTATTTATTTCTTAAAACTTTTAGTCAGCCCAGTAGGGATTGGAAGGAGGAGTAAAATTATTATCCCAAAAGCGGGCTATTCCCTTAGAAATGCGAACTTCATCCATAAATCCCCTAGGCCCTAGAAAGAGAGCGGAGGGAAAACTTTGTCCAATTCTTAATTTCCCAGAAGTACCAATATTTGGCATAGTTGCATCGGGCGCAGATCCTTTTTGTTGACCATTAACAAAAAGCTTGAAGCCATTACTAGCACCCTTTTTTCTTACTGCTACAATATGATACCAGTTATTTGCTGTAATTGGAGTTGGAGAAGAGATTTGAAAGATATTTAATCCAGAATCTTTGGCATAAAATTTAAATGTTGCATTATTTAATTCAACCCACCAACCTGTATTGCCGTTTTGTGCATGAGAAACTAATCCAGCCATCGGAACATTTACCCTAGTTGGATATACCCAAAAATCGATTGTAAAATCTTCGTTTTTAAAATAAAAATAATCCTTATTATCATTAGTTAAGTTAACTTCTAAATATCCATCGCTGTTACTACCTTGGCCAAAAGCAATATTATTCGAACCAAATTTTTGCGGATCAGTACTCTTTGAGATATCCGCATCACCATGTAATGTTGTAGGGTTATTTCTTTCATAATAATAAGAAGAATCTTCAAGTTCGCCACCGATAGTTTTACCGTCTAGATGCAATAGAAGTTTCGTGGCTCCAAAAAAGACATCTTGTTCAATGGTGCGGGTTTCATTTTTAGTATTTCCGATAACTTTTATTATTTTCACGTTAGAAATTTTTTCAGCACAATTTGAAATGTATTGAGGGATGGGATTTATAGGAGGATTAGGTTGATATTTAAATCTAATTTTGAGTTCGTTGCCCTTAGTTATTGTTGCTGCGTGCGTTCCCGCCGAACTTCCACTTATGGGTCCTTCTGTTCCACATGAAGCTCCAAGCGCAGAAGCAACGCTGTTTATATCATTATAAAAATTATCCTTAAAATGTTTTTCTACCTTCTCCATTCCTTTTTCCGCAACTTGGAAGGCCGTGGTAGAACTACCCGTGGACATAGAAGATTTTCTCTCAACGCTGGCGGCCGCAATGATACCAAGGGTGGTTACGGTTAAAATAAACATTAAAAACAAGGCGAAAACCGCGATGGAACCTTTTAAAAAAACAATTTCTTTTTTGATCTTAATTTTTTTCATAATATTTTTTTAAATTCCCGATCGATAGTAATCCCGGAGGGAAACGGAAGTTTGGATTCTTTCCGGATGGGAGCAAGAAGAAACGCCCGGACAGACATTCATTTGGATAGTAACCCGACCTAATTGTTCTCCTGATCCTGCAGGATCATTATTTGAGGGATAAACGTAAAAACTTCCGGTTGTGTAAAAATCGGTCATTGAAGTGTAGGTTGGGGAAAAGCCCTTGCAGTAACTAATGGGATCACCAAGAGAAGCGGCAGGGACACTGTCTGAGTCAGATTTAATCCTAGAAGATCCGTTGTCAAACAGATAAGCCCAACACTTTCCTGAAGAATAATCATAAACTTTTACATTGCTGGAAGTGGAATGAGAAAGAATGGTTGGAAAAACAATGCTGCTGGTTCTCAAGGTTTTGGCTATTTGATTCATAATAAATTGCGCGTCCTCAAGGTTTCGCTGGGTATTTTTTGCTTCACGATAGCCAGACATTGAGCCGGCAAAGATTTGCATCACCGCGACTGCCGAAAGGGCAAAAATAAAAATCGCGATAATCACCTCAAGCA
Organism: uncultured Bdellovibrionales bacterium; assembly: GCA_964630615.1. Classification (GTDB taxonomy): domain Bacteria; phylum Patescibacteriota; class Minisyncoccia; order Moranbacterales; family UBA2206; genus CAZVVG01. Next base: position 11,626 of record CAZVVG010000014.1, on the reverse strand, counting down.
AGGTAAAGCCTTTATTCTTTTTTTTAGTTAAATTACTCATTGGATTTTTTAGTCGCTGGCCCATTGGGTCAGGGTTATTTGTGCGTAAACACACTTATTCTGAACCGTACATTTATTAGTTGGCTGAGTTGGCTGAAAAGAAGCCCCCTCCCAAACAACCATACTCGTAACATCTCTCGTATCTCCCGCGCCAATAATTTCAATTTTTCTATCAAATTTTGAAGCTGTTGAGCCTGAATGTCTGTAATAGCCGCTATTTATTTTAAGATTATTATCACCAAAAGAAGTTACATCTGTCATGGTATAGTCAATTTTACAATTAATACATGCGGCTAAATTAGAAAAGGCGCCTCCGGCATCATTTTGCGCCCAATTATTGTCCCGGACGTTTTTCACCAACTCCACACCTTCTTGCGCCAAGCTGGAAGCAATAATGGTGTCGCGGCTTTCAAAAGAGTGGTCCAGACTTTTGACGATGGTCTGAATAAAAGCGACCAGTGCCACTGAAAGAATAAAAATAACGATCATCACCTCCAGAAGGGAAAACCCTTTCAAATTTTGTTTTTTAGATTGATTTTTCATTGTCTAATTTTACTTTATAGGAAAACACATGCTGCTTCTTGTTCTGAAACTATGCCGGATTCATGAATGCACACATAATAGGAATACGCTCCTTTTTGCAATGTGATGCTGGCATTTGATACGTGAGAGAAAGGGATGTCAAAAGTAACGAAATTGGGTCCTCCGAAAGTTACCCCGTTTTTCAGCGTATAGATTTTATTCGTGCATCCGGATATGCTATAGGTTGCGGCGTTCCACCCAAAAGTGTAGCCACCGCAATTGTTTTGAGTGCTAGTCCACAAGTCTTTCCCGGACAAGGCGTAATTTTGAGCTTCCCGCGCCACCGCGGCCACTTCCCGCGCCGCGACCTCCACCGCGTTCTTGTTGCGCGCGCTAACCAAAGAAACAAAGCCAACCATTATCATAATCCCGATAAGGGCAATGACAAGCATTAATTCCACGAGAGAATATCCTTTTTGATTTTCTTTTATTTTCACCATAAAACTACCGGCCAATTGTTAAATAGGGGAAAAAATTCTAGAACCAGCGTCGCCAAAGCGGCTCCGGCCACCAGAAAGGGCCCGAAGGGAACCTGGCTTTTGAGAGTCTTTTTCTTAAGTAAAACCAGGGTGATTCCGAAAACCGAACCCAGCAAAAAAGCTATCATTAAAGCGACCAAAACTCTTTCCAAGCCCAGACCCAGGCCGATCAGAAAAGCCAGATAGGCATCTCCCATTCCCATCCATTTCTCCTTGGAGCCGAAAGCCAATCCGAAAAAAAACAAAAAAGACAAAAACCCCGCCAAGCTTCCCGAGAATGTCCGGGAGGAGAAAATGTCCATCCCCGGTTGAAAATTCATTCCGTCCCAAAGGAGGCAAAAAACCAAAGTCCAACCCAGCGCCAACCAGACAACCGGCATCGGAATTTCCAAATGCTTCCCGTCAAAAACCAAAATTACGATCAAAGCTGAAAAGAACCCCAAATAGAAAACCGTTTCCAGCCAACTGGCCTCACTCCCATCCTGGAAAAACAAAAGAGCCACCAGGGCAAAAATCAAACCGGTACCCAATTCCACCAGCGGATATTGCCAGGAAATTTTTTTCTGGCAAGCCCGGCACTTGGCATTCAAAAGCAAGAAACTCAAAAGCGGAATATTGTCGTACCAACGGATAGTTTTCTTGCATTTTGGACAACGCGAACGTCCGAGCAGGCTCTCCGCCAGATCTAGCCGGACGATAACCACATTCAAAAAGCTGCCGACAATTAATCCAAAAATGAAGAAAATGAAAATCATTAGGTTTTAGCTTTTTATTTTTATCTTAAACTTAATTAAATTATAAATTTATGATCCCGCTAATTACAGCTGCCCGGAGCGCTGGCTTCGACACAACCAGTAACCGTGCAATTTAGTCGGCAACCCTTACATTCCCAAAAACCACCTAGAATACTTACATTAGTTGTAACCTCCCAGTCATCCATAGTTACGTTTGTTGGATTTTTGGCTTTAAAATAAGGCTGGGTTCCACATTTTGAAGAAATTTCGGGATAATTGACTCCCATGCAAATAGGATTACTAGGTGCTCCGGAACTAGCCAATCCTCCAGATCCCACGCAAAGTTCCATTCCCGCTTGGACGCTTTTCATTGAAGTTTTGTAAGCCGCGATGGCGCTCTTTTTTTGCGCGGACGCTGTCCAAACAATAATAATCGCAGCTAAAATTCCGATTATGCAAACAACCATTAATATCTCAATTAAAGTAAAGGCTTTTTTCTTTTTCAAGTTTTTTTCTTAATTTATTATTTCTTTCCTGGCGCTGGCTTCAATAAAAATTAAAACCACCGCAAGGCTTGCCAATTTCGCCTAGGCGGTTAAATTGGCAAGCTAAAACTTTACTAAAAAAATAATTAGTAAATTTTTAAGTGCAATCGGCACCGCCCCAAGCAGTAATCCCAGATTCATCCATTGTAGCTGTACATACAACGTTTGTCGTACTCATGACAGGAGAATTAGATAATCCCGTAGCAGAACATGTAGGAGCTGTTGTCCAACTCGTTGCTGCAGGCAATACTGTATCTGCAGCATCCCATGTTCCATCATCACAGTTAACAATTACTGATGCATGCGCGCTAGATGCTTGAGATTTAAATTCAGCAACTCTGGCTTTCACTCTTGCATTAGCTAAACTTACCAACACAATTGAGGCCAAAATTCCGATAATCGCGATAACAATCAAAAGTTCAATGAGGGTAAAGCCCTTCTTTTTCCCGCCCCGGCGAGCCGGTTTTTTTGTTTTCTTTTTTGCCATATTCCACCTCGCTTTCTATTTTTATTTTTTAATTTTTATCAAAAATTTCATTTTTAACTAGGTAATTCTCCCGGCGATGTCGTAAATCGGCATCAAAATGGAAAAGACTAGCAAGCCGACCGCGATTCCCATAACAATCATAATCAACGGTTCCAGCAAAACGGAAAGGTTTTTGGTCGCTTGGTCGGTTTCCCGCTCGTAGAAAGTGGCAACGTGATCTAAAACCAGAGGCAACTGGCCGCTCTCTTCCCCTACCCTGATCATCTGAGCCACCACCGGCGGAATCAGTTCTGTTTTTTCAAAAACCTTGCTCATACTGCCTCCGATCTTAAGTTCGTAAGCCACCCGTTCAAAAAGATCTTCATAAACCGTGTTATTAGTCACCGAACCGGAAAGCAGCACCGCCCGAATGATGGGAATGTCCCCGTTTAGCAAAATGGCTAGGTTGCCGGTGAAACGCGCCAAATAGATTCCTCGAAAAATCGCCCCGAAAACCGGCATTTTTATTTTCAACGCGTCCGACCACCTTTTCCCGTCCTGGGTGCTAAGATAGTAAATAAAACCTAGAATAAAGAATATTATTCCCAAAAGCACGACCCACCAGAAAACCGCCATAAAATCGCTGAAACTGATAATAATTTTCGTATACCAGGGAAAATCCACTCCCAAGCCTTTAATAACGGCTGTCATTTTAGGAATAATGAAAGCCAAAAAGATAAAGGCCACTACGAAAAAAACCACCATAACTACAGCCGGATAAATAAAAGCTGAAGCGATCTTGCGGGAGAGATTGTAGTTTTTTTCAATGTTGTCCGCCACGTATTCCACCGACTGGCGGAAATTGCCCGAATTTTCTCCGGACTGGATGATACTCACGGACAGGCGGGAGAAAATTTCCGGCTTTTTCTTGATGGCATCAGAAAAAGGCATCCCGTCCTGAACGTCGTTCATCATCTCGTTGATAATCTTTCGAAAATAGGAATTTTCCACCTGTTCTTTGATGGCCTGCAAAGAATATATAATCGGTACTCGGGCTTCAACCAAAATGGCCAGCTGACGGAAAAACATCATCAGCTCCTTGACTTTTACCCGATTGAGATATTTGTTCAAAACCTGGAGCGGGGTATTGTCTTTCCGGTATTCCCGGATGGAAATGGGGAAAAGCTGACTGTGCTGAATCAAGTCCAAAGCGACTTCTTTGCTGGAAGCGTCCACTGTTCCTTCCTTTATTTCCCCTTCTTTGTTTTTGGCCCGAAAAAAGAATTTCATTTTTGTTTTTTATATTTTGCCCAGAAGCATCTTGAAGTTTTTCTCGTCGCGCACATATCTTAGCGCCTCTTCCTGGGTGATGAGACCTTCCCGCGTCATATTGGCCAGCGACCGATCCAGGGTTATCATATTCTGATCCATGCTGGTCTCAATGACGTTGGCAATCTGATAATTTTTCTGGGTGCGGATGAGGTTTTCAATCGCATTATTTTTGATCATAATTTCCACCGCCGGAATTCTGCCTCCCCCTTTGGCCAACGGCAACAACCGCTGGGAAACCACTCCCAAAAGAGAAGCGGCCAGCTGGGAACGCACTTGGTTTTGCTGATCCGGCGGAAAAACATCAATAATCCGGTCCACGGTTTGGGGGGAATCGTTGGTGTGCAAGGTGGCAAAAATAAGGTGTCCGGTTTCCGCGGCCGTCAGCGCCGTCTGGATGGTTTCCAAATCCCGCATTTCTCCAATCAAAATCACATTGGCGTCTTCCCGGAAAACCGCCCGCAAGGCAGCCGAAAAAGACGAGGTGTCGCGATTGACTTCCCGCTGACTAATAATACAACGGTCTTGTTCGTAAACATATTCAATCGGATCCTCAATGGTCAGAATGTGCTTGTCGTAATTATGGTTGATTTCGTCAATCAGCGCGGCCAGAGTTGTTGATTTTCCGTGGCCGATCGGGCCGACCACCAGGAACAGTCCCTGGGAGTAACGGGTAAAATCGTAAATGACTTCCGGAAGGTTCAGCTGTTTGAGCGTTTTTATTTCCCGGGGAACCAAACGCATCGCGATGCTCAAAGAACCCATCTGAAAAAAAGCGTTGACCCGGAAGCGGGCTTTGTCTTCAAAACTGTAGGAAAAATCCACCTGGCCTTCCTTTATGAGTTTTTCTTTGTTTTCCGGAGTTAGGAGCACTTCTCCCATGCCTTTGATTTCCGCGGGCGTCAGCAAGCTGTCTTCCTTATAGGGATAAAGTTTTCCGTCAATTCTGAATGTCGGATAACGTCCGACGGTGAGATGGAGATCGGAAGCTTTTTGCTGGGCGACCAGCCGCAAAAAATTTTTAACTCTTTGTTCGAATTGTATGTTGCTCATTATTTTAAATATATTTTTATTTTTTCCAGCACTTCGGAGGGTGTGAAATGGGATTTGATCAGGTAATCCTGGGCTCCCAATTTCAGTCCTTCGTCAATGTTTTCCTTCTGACTCAGGTTGGTTAGCAAAACCACGGGAATATTTTTAAACCTTTCGTCCGCTTTCATCTTCTTGAGTACTTGCCAACCGTCCAACTGGGGCATAATAATGTCTAAGAGTACCAAGTCCGGTTTTTCTTTTTCTATTTTTTGGAGCGCTTCTTCTCCGTTTTCCGCCTGGATCACTTCGTAACCTTCCTGGCTCAACTTGGTCTGATAGATATCCATGACGAAAAAATCATCCTCCACTACCATGATTATTTTCTTTTTCTCCTTATTTTCGTTGGACTTGTCCATAAATTTTTTCTTATTTAAACAAAAGTTTATTCTTCGTCAATCAGAAGCCCGATTTCCCCTTCAGTAACCCGCTCCACTTCTTCAACCGTGGTCAGGCCCTTGATAATCTTGAGAATGCCATCTTGTTTCATGGTAAGAATTTTATTTTTATCTCGCTCCTGAACCAGTAGAAGTTCGTTGCCGGATTTTTCTACCATAATGCTTCTCATTACGTCATTGACGGGAACCATTTCATAAACAGCGATTCTTCCTTTTAATCCCAAATTGTTGCATTTTTTGCAGCCCTTTCCATGGAAAAAATGAATTCCTTCTTCCGGTTTTATCCCATACTTCTTGATTTCTTCTTGTGGAATATTTTTTATTTCATTTTCAAAAACAGCTCTGATTTTCCCCGTAACTTTTACTTCTTCCAAGCAGTCCGGGCAAATTCTTCTCACCAAACGCTGGGCGATAACCATTCGGAGGGCGCTTGCCAGAAGAAAAGGTTCCACACCCATGTCAATCATCCTAGGGATAGCTCCAACCGCCGTGTTAGTGTGAAGCGTGGAAAGAACCAGGTGGCCAGTCAGGGCGGCGTGAATGGAAAGCGCGGCAGTTTCCGAATCGCGAATTTCTCCCAGCATAATGATATTGGGATCCTGACGCAGAATCGTTCTTAGTCCGTTGGCAAAGGTATAGTCAATTTCCGGATTAATCTGGCTTTGGTTTAGGCCGTTGATGTTATACTCTATGGGATCTTCCAGTGTGGTGATGTTTTCTTCCTCCTTATTCAAAATCTTAAGAGCGGCGTAGAGCGTGGTTGATTTTCCCGAGCCGGTCGGACCGGTAATCAAAATCATTCCGTAAGATTCCCGGATGGCCGAAAGCAGATTATCCATCGCCGAACCCATGACTCCCAGCGCTTCCAAATTGATAAAGCCCTCATTCTTTTCCAGAATTCTCATCACAATTTTTTCTCCCATCAGTACCGGCAGCGTGGAAACCCGAAAGTCAATGTCTCGCTCTCCTTCTCCCTTTTCCGCTCCCGTTTTAAGGTTGAAGCGTCCGTCTTGGGGCTTTCTCTTTTCGTCAATCTTAAGATTGGCCATAATCTTGATCCGGGAAACTACCACCGGACCAATTTCCTTGGGTAGAATGAGGCTGGTATGTAACGAACCGTCTACTCGGTATCTCACTCGATAATCTTTATCCGTCGGTTCAATGTGGATATCACTGGCTCTTCCTTCAATGGCGTGAGTAATTATCACCTGAACCAGTTTGGCAACCGGGGCGTCTTTTAAAATTTCTTCCTTACGTTCTTCCTCCTTCTTTATTTCTTTCTTCGTGAACTCCCCTTCGGAAACCTCGCCTTCAAAAGAAGCTACTGCTTTTTTCACCATTTCCACTGGCGTATCGTAGGTTTTCAACATTCTCTCAAAAACCTCCGGGGAAACTTCGTAGATTTCCACCTCCAGGTTTTCTTTCTCTACCACGAAACGCAAAGCGTTAAAAGCGTCTGTGTTCCGGGAATCCAGCATTGCAGCCTTCACCGTGTTGCCTTTTTTGTCAAAAAACATAAACCCGAGTCTTTGCGCCACCTCCTGGGGTATCAAATTAGCCACTTCTGGGTCAATTTTCTCGGGGATTTCTTCCAATCTAGTCAGAGCGTGCGTATCCGCTTTCTCAAGAGCTGAATCTGTCATTTCATCCAGATCAATTTTTTTTTCATCTTCTCTTTTAGCCATCAATTTTCCGCTTTAGTTTTTTAAGGAATAAAGGGGTTGGGTCGGCCGCTGGATTGCACTTCTGGCTCTCTGGCCTTTTCCGTGGCTTTTTCTTTTATTCTCTTTAGAGTTTCCGGATCAAAACCTTCTTTGGCAAGAAGTTCTTCTCCGATTTCTGCCCGCGAAGAAATTTTCTTGAGATAATTAAAGTCCAGGGAAAAATCGGCCTGCAAAGAATTCACGGTGGCGTCTTCTTTCTTGTCTTCAGGATAGGTTTTTACGATTTTTAGAGAAATTGGAGTGTTGGAGCGTTTCAGAGAGTCAAATTTTTTCGCGATGGCCATAATTTTCTCATAGCTTGAAAGAACGGAAAACTGGGTGGTCAGAAAAACTGGTTGGGGGCTTACTCCCATCGCGCTTCCTCCCTGACCGGGTTGGGCCTGGGAAGTCTTGTCTTTTTTCTCCTGAATCACGACATTGCTAATCGGAACCCCTTCTCCGAAAGTTATGTTATCCAGATAACTAACAATGAAGTCGTCTCCTCTTTGCTCGGGAACGTAGTCCATTACCATTTTCTGATTTTCCGGGTTTTGCGTCAGCTCCTGACTTAAATTATCCACATTTTGGATTTTTTGATTGAGGCTGTCCATTTTCTCCTGAAATTTTTCCAGTTTTTCTCGGCTTTCAAGCATTTGGGAAGATTGGGGCTGGATAAAAACAAAAAAGACAATTAAGCCCAGGGGGATGGTTAGCAGATTTATTAAAAATTTTTTCTTCATATATATTTGTTTTTAAAATCTTTTATTTTAACTTCAAATCCAGGGTAGCTTCTATTTTTCCGCCTTCCCGGTTTTTGCTTTGGCTCAAGAAAACTTCCGTAAAATAACCCGACTGCTTGAGGCTGGCTACCTGATTAGCAATTAAGCGATAATTGGTCGTCACCAAAGTTAAGTTCAGCGTTCCTTTTTCTTTGTCTAAAACAAAAGTTTCCACGTAGATTTCCGGCAAAATGGCTTTTTCCAATTCGCCCAAGCTTTCCAAAGCGTAATTTTTTTCAGCCGCCACTTTTTTGGCGACTTCCAAGCGATTTTGGAAATCAAAAACACTTTCTCCCTTGCTCAAAAGAGATTCGTAATTTTTTTGATATTCCTGCTCTAGGCTGGACAACTTCTGATTTGCCCAGCGATTATAATAAGCTAAACCAAAGTAGATTAAGGCCAAAAGAAAAACCACTAAAAGGAAAATTCCCCAATCCCGAAGGGAAGAATGTTGTTCTTCACTTACGTTTTTGGGAGCGAGATTTATGTTTGTCATTTTTTTTATTTTTTAAGTATCCTATGATTTTTTTATTGCTCCTCCAGTCCTTTTAGGGCGAGACCTAGAGCCACCGAAAACCGGTTTTTATTTTTTTCCAGGATTTCTTCCAAGCGGCGATCATATTCCACTCTTCCTAAAGGATTGCCGACAAAACTTTGAATTCTCAAATTCTCAGAAAAATATTCTTCAATTCCTTTGAGGCCGGCTGTTCCTCCCGAAAGAATTACACCGTTAACCATATGGACTTCTTCGGTCTTGTAATAATTATATAACACTTTCTTGATTTCCGCAACAATCAATCCTAGGGAGGGCAAGCTGATTCGTAAATTGGAACGGAAAAAATTTTCTCCGGAAAGTTTCATTTGCTCGGCCCGCGCTTCATCCACCTGAAGACTGCTAGAAATAGCTCGGGTAACATCCTCTCCTCCAGAATCCAGGTTGCGGCTGGATCTAATTACGCCTTTTTCCACCAGAATTATAGTGCAAATTACCGATCCAATTTCCACGATGATAAAATTCCCCTGATCATTTCCGACGAGAGACCGTACCAAGGAAAAGTTTTCCACTTCCATTGATTTTAATTTCAAGCCTGCTCCGGTTACTATCTTCTCGCATTTCTCCACCTTATTCTTGGAAGATGCCACCAGAAGAATCTGATTGGTTTTTAAATTCTCTGGATTCTTTTCAGAAGAATTTTCTTCCTCTGAATTTTTTTGAACTGAATTCAGAATTTCCCAGTTAATAATCACGTCTTCCAGGGAAGAAACCGGAACATACTTTCTGGCTTCAAATTTTACTGCCTGATCCAAGTCTTCCCGCGCCATGGCGGGCAATTCAAAAATGACAATCAGGGATCCCGCGGGAGAAACCGAAGCGAAGGCATTTTTTCCTTTTAGGCCTCCTTCCTTTGTGACTCTTTTTAAAATAAGTTTGAGAGTGTCTTGTTTGGCGGTGGTTCCGACGATCCCTCCTAAATCCATCCAGGCGTAATTGGTCAGGATGGGTTTTTTATCCTTAATTTGAATCTCCACCACTTTGACGGAAGAACTGCCGATATCTACTCCTAAAAAACTTTCACGAAACCAAGACATTTTGTTTTTGTTTGACTTTAAAAATTGCGCTATTTAGGCTCAGAAAAATTATAGCATAAAAATAAATATTTTGCTAATTTCTTTTCTAGCTCTATTGGAATATTTTCTAATCTGAGTCATTTGACAGCTCGCTTTTTTAAAAATAAACTAAAAATAAGCCGTCTGCGTCCATTTTTTATAAATCCCTATGTTAAGCCAAAAAAATCTTCTCAAAAAACTTTTTTTATCCCAGAAATTGACTCAACACGCCAAAAATTCCCTAGCCAAAGCGGAGCTCCTAGCAGAAAAATTCAAATACGAAGAAATTCTGAATTTGCACTTGCTTTTCTCTATTCTGCTAGAAAAAAGTAGTCTGGGAAAAAATATTTTAGGCGAAGCTGCTTTAAAGAAAAATGATTTCCTGAAAACTTTTCAGGAAAATTTGGATCGGAAAAAAAATCAGAAGTTAGCCGCTCCAGTTTTCTCCGAGGAAATCAAGAAAACTCTAACCCGGGCTTATTCCGTCGCCCGAAATTTTAATTACCCCTACGTGGGAACGGAACATCTGGTTTACGCCCTAATGGAAAATCCTGACCAGCTCCCTAAAAATTTTTCTTCTTCCGTCCCCAAAAATCCCGCCGGTGCTCTTTTTGAAAAAGACCAGCTTTCTCAAATTTCCCGCCTTTTTAATCTTCCCGATTTTAATCTTTCGCTCAAGGAAAAGCAAAAAAAACCCGCCTTTCCTTTTATTGAAAAATTCTGTTTTAACGTTAATCGGGAGACCCAAAGAAAAAACGAAATTACCATCGGCCGGGAAAAAGAACTCACCCGAATCATTCAGATTCTGGGCCGAAAAAACAAAAATAATCCACTGCTGATTGGCGAGCCCGGAGTAGGAAAAACAGCTCTGGTTTCGGGCTTAGCGCAAAGAATTAATGCGGGAAACGTGCCCGAATTCCTTTTCGGAAAAACCCTTATGAACTTGGATGTCGCCCAGCTGATCGCCGGAACCAGTTTCCGGGGAGAATTTGAAGGGCGCCTTAAAGAAATAATCCGCGAAGCTTCCCAAAACAAAAATTTGATAATTTTTATTGATGAAATTCACACCATTATCGGCGCCGGCAATGTGGCCGGAGGGCTAGATCTGGCTAACATCCTCAAACCTGCTCTTTCTCGGGGAGAAATCCAAATTATCGGAGCCACGACCTTGGGAGAATATAAAAAACACGTGGAAAAAGACGCGGCCCTGGAAAGAAGATTTCAACCCGTCCTCGTCAAAGAGCCAACCCCTGAAGAAACCCGAGAAATTCTCCTGGGAATCAGGAAAAACTACGAAGAATTTCACAATGTCACCCTTTCCAATGAATCTCTCGATCTGTCCGTTGAACTGAGCCTTCAATACGTACAAGGACGTTTCCTGCCCGACAAAGCGATTGACATTATTGACGAAACGGCTGCTTATGTCCGGTCCAAGAACAAAATTTCCGACTTTACCCGAGAAATCAAAGAATGGGAGAAAAAAAGAGATCAGCTTCTAGACGAGAAAGAAAAGCTGGTTTTCCAGGAAAATTACGAAAAGGCCATTGAATTACGCCAGGAAGAAAAAAAACTGGAGGAAAAAATCCAAGGACTAAAAAAAAGCCAAGCCCAAACTGAAAAAAAACACGCCGTCCAGATAACCCGGGCGGACTTGATTGAAACGGTAGCGAAAATCTCCGGCCTTCCGGTGGAAAAATTGGCCCAAGAAAAAAGCCAGCGCCTGAAAAATATTCGGAAAATTCTTTCCACTCAAATTATCGGTCAAAAGGAAGCTTTGGAAAAACTTTCCAACGCCCTGCTTCGTTCCCAATCGGGAATCGCCAATCCGGACCGGCCGATCGGCTCCTTTCTTTTTCTCGGCCCGACCGGCGTAGG
>CAZVVG010000013.1:16182-17664 GCA_964630615.1 uncultured Bdellovibrionales bacterium | reverse complement strand
AAAAACTGGTACTTGAGGGAATCATAGATTGCTTCGCTAAGAATGGGAAAGCTCCCATTGGCAATTTAAAAAAGGCGCTGTTGGGGTATTTTGAAGCCCGCCGGGAAAAATTTTCCGGCGTAACCATTTTTCAAGCGGTAAAAGGCTTGGAAGAAGTCGGTCTTTTGACACCGGTCAAGTTGCGACAAACCGAACCGGGAAAGAAAAAAATCCTCGGTTATAATCTCAACCGGAAACTGCTTAAAAGCGCGGTAATTGTGGTGCAGGACGGATTGCCGCGTAAAACGGTTTCCTCGGGCCTTCGCTAAGAATTGCCAGTTTAATTTTTAGCGGAAATTTGACTTTTCTGGTAATTTACCTCATTATATCAATAAGGGTCATGTTTTCCTGCCTTGATATGACCCCAGGAGGGAAAGAGAATCATCACTGACAGCCTCAAGAACAGAGATTCTGAGCTTTAATCAGAGATGATTCAAAAAAGGGAGGACTCCCTCAACGCCGGTAACGGAGTTTTCGCCCTTTTTGGCGGAAACAAAAAACAAGGTGATTTAATCACCGCAACCCCCGAGGGTGCTTCACTGAAGCGCCCTCTTTTTTAATTCAAAGGCTGATTGCTTAAAATCTAAAAAAAGCTTATAATAAAAGCAGTTAATAATTTAAATTTAAAAAACATGCAAAAATCCAAATGGGTCTACCTGACAGTTATCGCTTTTTCGCTGGTTCTCGGTCTGGTTTCTTTCGTGGCCTTGGCCAAAAATGAAAACGCCAAGAATGATAAAAGCGATAAAAACTTCCAATCCCAGAAAGGTAAAAAGATTAACTTGAAAAATTACAAAAAACCGAATGAGGCTAAAGGAGAAACTCACGCCCAAATACATAAAGCCAAAACCGACGAAGTAGTCAAAAATCTGGAAGTCGTAGCCAACCAGGAAGAAACAGTCGGCAATATCCAAGTCAGCGACGAAATTGAAGAAGTCGCGGCGGAAGAGGATTCCAATCAAGAAGGAACAACGGAAGCGATTAAAGAATTGGAAAGCCGAAACAAATTTAAAACTTTTCTTGTCGGGACGGATTATAAAAACCTGGGACAGTTGCGCAGCAGTCTAGTTCACAACCGAAATGAAATTCGAAAATTAACCCGAACTATGAATCAATTCCAAGCGGGCGAAAGCGGAGAACTGACCCAAAAGCAACTGGAGATCTTGATGGAGGAGCGTCAAAGAATCAAGGAGTTAATTCTTAAAAATGAAGACTCTTTCAGCTTGCTGGGCTGGGTTTCTCGATTCTTAAGTGGTTACGAAGAAACTCCCATAAGCGAAGAGGAAGAGGGGCAGATTACCCAGGAAGTGGAAGAAGCTTTGGAAAATACTGAGGAAGCGGAAAACGGAGGAGTCGTTACTGAAGTTCCGGTTCCCGCCTCACAAACGATTCCCACTACGCCTACCGATCCCAACGTTTCAACTACCAGTCCCATTACTCCCT
>CAZVVG010000013.1:14236-16172 GCA_964630615.1 uncultured Bdellovibrionales bacterium | reverse complement strand
TACGAGGAAACACCCATAAACGAAGAGGAGGAAGAACAAATTACCCAGGAAGTAGAAGAAGCCATTGAAAATGCCGAGGAAGAGGAAGCAGAAAACGGAGGAGCGGGTACCGAAGTTCCTGTTCCCACCCCTCCAACGGCTCCCACCACGCCTACCGATCCTAATGTTTCTACGACCAGTCCTGTAACTCCCTAATTTAAAAAAAGGCTCTAAAAAACCGCTTTCTAAGCGGTTTTTTTCTTAAGTCTTGACTCAATTTAAAAAAGATTTTATTCTTTGGGATAAGCTAATTATTGAGCTTATACATTATTACTTTTAAAAGTATTAGTCTGAAAAATTTTAATTTAAGCTCTTTATCAATTAAATAAAAAGTTAAGGAAAGGAGAGAAAGAAGAATGAAAACGTATACGGTTGATAGATGGGACAGAACATTTCCCGGAATTCAAGTTTATCCTTGGCCTTCCCCCAGAATTTTTTTAGGTGAAAAAAGGGGAGGTTACGAAGAAAAAGTTTGGATTCCCCTGGGCCATCGGGATAAAGGTTTCTTAGTTCAACAAATCTTAATTCCCTTGGGCGAGTCAAAATATTTTATAAGAGAAGGGGTTTTAGATGTGGATATTATTCCTCTGAAAAAGAACGGAAATATTTTACCCGAAAGATACTTGGCCGTTTGTCCCCAAAATCTCAATGCGGAGGATAAAGAAGATAAACGAGTGCTGGTTTTCTGGAGGGCGCCGCTGCAAAGCCTTAAGGAAAAAATTTCTTTTTATTCTGATCAGAGCCGGATTATTGCCGAAATCTCATTTTATCCCTTAAAGAGAGGGCTAAAAGAAAAATTCAAGCGGGGGGAAGTTTTAGCGATTATGCGACCAGGAGAAAAAATTTTCGCTGCCTGTGAAAAAGAAAACAAAAGTCTGGTGCTTAAGTATGACGGATGCGATTTTTTGGTGAGAGACGGGGAAAGGGAAAAAGACGAAGAATTTTACACGGAAATGGAAAATGCGATTGTTGCCGGCCAGAGCCTGGCCTAGCTTGGATTCCAAGGGGTGGGATGAAAAATCATCCGCCCCTTTTATTATTTTTGCACATTTATATTCTGGAAAAAGACTGAGAACGTGATATAATGAGGTCCAGTTAAGCCAAATCAAAAAATGATGAAAAATAAGCGGGTTTTTTTAGTTTTATTGATGGCCCTAGCCTCCGCGGCTCTGACGGGTTATGTTTTTTATTTAACCCTTAATAATCGGGAGGGTCAGGAAATTTTGGGGATTAAATCTCAAGAAAGGCTTGATAATTTGGCGCTTTCTTTTTCGGAAACTCAAGAACCGGTGAAAGCTCAACCGGCTTCCCGGCCAAATACACCTGCTCCTCGGCCTAGTCCTCAACCAAACAATACTCAAGAACAGGAAAATTCCCAATTCAAGCTGAATCTAGGTTATCCTAACGGAGGGGATAAGCTGGAAAAGTCAAAAAGTTACGACATCAAGTGGGAAGCCGGAACTGGAATTGAAAAAGTTAAAATTTATCTTTTTGACGGTCGTTCAATAGAAAAGGAGAAGCCAAGAGAGATTCAGCTAGGAGAAGATTCGCTGCCAGCTTCCACTAAGACTTATGCCTGGAAAATAGATGCAGATTCTCTGCCACCGCCGCCCGAAGGAAAGAAAATGGATAATTTTAAAATTCGGATTGAAGGCTATGACCGAGAAGGAAATAAAAAAGCTTCCGATGAAAGCGATTCCGCTTTTGAAATCTTACCGCAAATCAAGTTGCTCAATCCTAATGGAGGAGAAAAATGGCAAATCGGAGAGAAACATTCCCTTGAGTGGGAGGCCGATCCGGGAATTGAAAAGGTGAAATTTCTAATTGCAGACAGTCGCATTACCAGTGGCGATTCAGAAAAAGAAATCGTTTCGGACGAGGAAAAAGTCTCCGCGAC
>CAZVVG010000013.1:0-14136 GCA_964630615.1 uncultured Bdellovibrionales bacterium | reverse complement strand
CCAGTGGCGATTCAGAAAAAGAAATCGTTTCGGACGAGGAAAAAGTCTCCGCGACCAAGGGAAAATACGATTGGAAAATTGAAGAAGCCGAGGTTCCCGTTCCCCGAGAAGGGGACAAGCCCAATCAGTTTAAGCTGAAAATTGAGGCTTATGACGTGGAAGACCACCTTTTGGTTTCGGACGAAAGCGACGACTATTTCACTGTAAAACGCTAAGTTAATCGGTTTATGGACAGGAAAGATAATAAATTAGTGGCCGATTTCTTGGCCGGTGAGGAAAATGCCTTTGAGGCCTTGGTTAAAAAATATCTTCGACCAATTTACGGCTTCCTTTATCAGTTGGTCTCGGATCGTTCGACCGTTGACGATCTTTCCCAGGAAACTTTTTTCAAAGCCTGGAAAAACCTGAATAAATTTCAACCGGAAAAAAATTTCAAATCCTGGCTGTTTACGATTGCCAGAAACACGGCCTGGGACTCTTTGAAAAAAAAGCGCGCTTTGCCTTTCTCTCTTTTTCTTGACGCCGAGGGAAATAATCAGCTGGAAAATTTGGCGGAGGAGGAGAATTCTTTGGCGCGAGAGCTGGAAAAAAAGGAAGGAGTACTTGAACTGGGGAAAAAACTTGAGGCGCTTCCTAAAAAGTATCAACTAATCCTGTCTCTTCACTATAAAGAAGATTTCTCCCTTCAAGAAATATCCCAGATTCTTAAACTTCCCTACAATACGGTTAAAAGCAGCCATGGGAGAGCCTTGAAAGCCTTAAGAGAAAAATTTTTGGAAGAATAACGCGTCGAAAATGAATTCTAATTCGTAGTTATTAGTATGAACACAAAAATCGGCCAAATCTTTAAACAGCTCGATTCTCCCCAACCCCCTGAAGGTTTGGCTTTTTTGATTGAGCAAAGAATTATTCAGGAACAAAGGAAGAGCTTTAAGAGAAAATTGCTGGTTTCTTACGCAGGACTGACAGTTTCAGCCGCCGCCGGACTTTACGCCTTGGTGGCTCTTGGAATCGATTTTTTACGTTCTGAATTCTGGAGCCTGCTGTCTTTGCTTTTTTCCGATGCCTTGGTCGTGCTGGGGAATTGGAAAAGCTTTCTGTTTTCACTGGGAGAGAATTTTCCGGTCGCCGACGCGATTATCCTGCTTATTCCGCTTTTCAGCTTTTTGGCTTTTTCCCAGTTTCTTCTTTCTCTCGGCCACTTAAGTTCCGGGAAAAATCTGTTCCGACTGAGGACTCAAATCCTTTAAGCCTAAATAATTAATGAATATAATTAATAATTAAATAAAAAGGTTCGCTGGCTTAAATTCAAGAAAGCCAGAAAACTTAAAAAAATTATGCCAGAAGTAATTAAATCCAAAAAATTTCTTATCGCTTTGATTATTCTCGGGTTGGTTTTAATCGTTCTTTTTAGCTTCTCTTTGGGGGTGGCCGTGGGAATTAAAAAAGTCAAATTTTCTGATCGGTTCGGAGAAAACTACGAACGGAATTTTATGGGTCCTCACCCGGGCAACAATTTTTCTGGGGGTCGCGATTTTTCTGACCGAGAGAGAGGGCCAGGCGGGCCGATGGGCATGATGAGAGAAAAATTTGAAGACCTGGAGGGAGGAGACTTTCGCAACGCGCACGGCATCGTCGGAACCATACTCTCCCTTACCGAAAACAATTTAGTCATCAAAGACAGAGAAGACAGGGAAAATACAATCGCGGTCAGCGAGGAGACAATCATAAAATCAAAACGGGAGAAAATAAAAATCAGCGATCTTAAAAACCAAGATGAAATTGTGGTTATGGGTGAGCCCGGGGAAGACGGAACGATTCAGGCGAGTTTTATTAGGATTTTAAATCGAAAAGCGACGGAATAATAATGCGCTATGAAAAAAATCATTTCTTGGGTTAAGAAACATAAATACTTTTCGCTGGCCTTGTTTTTAGTACTGATAGTTGGAGGATACTATTGGCAAAACAAAAAAAGCGCAGAAAATTCCGCTCTTCAATATAGAACGGCAACCGCGGAAAGGGGAGAGTTGACGGTAGCGGTTTCCGGATCGGGCAATGTGATTGTGGACAGCAGCGCCAATGTCGATCCGACTATCACCGGGACGGTGGCTAATTTGAAAGTGGCGGTGGGGGATCAGGTAACCAAAGGCCAACTTCTTTTTGAAATAGAGAACGACGACCTGGCCTTAAATGCTGCCAAGGCGAACGCTTCTTACCTGCAAGCTTTGCAGGCAGTAGAATCGGCTAAAGCCAATAAAAAACAAGCCAAAGCGGATTATGAAGACGCGAATTCCAGCGATCACAACATCTTAAAGCAAAAACTTGAAGCCGCGGAATGGTCCGTTACGGTGGCCCAAGAAAATGTCTCCACGGCGTTGGCGAATTACCAAAATGAAAAGAAAAATTATGCCGAGCGTCAAGTGGTCGCTCCAATTACCGGAACGGTCAATGCCGTCAATATCAAAAATGGAGACGATCTAAGTAAGCTCTCTTCGGGTAGCTCCCGGGAGGTACCCATAATTATCGGCGATCTGGAGACGCTCAAGGCCCAAGTGGCTGTTAGCGAAGTGGATATCGCCAGCGTCGCGATTGGGCAAAAGGCCGTTCTAACTTTCAACGCTTTAGATGATTTTACCGCCCTAGGTAAAGTTGAAAAAATGGATTCTTTGGGCACTTCTACTTCCGGAGTAGTTACCTACAAGGTAACCATCGGTTTTGAGGAACTTGATTCCAGAATTAAGCCGGAAATGAGCGTTTCTGCCTCAATTGTAACCGAGGTCCGGGAAAATGTGGTCATTGTTCCAAGCAGCGCTGTAAAAACTGAAGGTCAGAATTATTACGTGGAAGTTATGCAAAATAATGTCCCCACGAAAAAAAGAGTGGAAATCGGCCTAGAAAATAATTCAAAAACGGAAATCAAAGGGGGAATTAAAGAAGGAGAAATCGTCGTTACCCAAACAAGTAAAAGCTCTCAAAGCTCTAGCAATGATTCTTCTTCCAATTCCAGCCAAAGAAGCGGAAACCGCCCTCCGGGAGGTATGCGCTTGCCGGGAATGTAAACCTGCTTAAATTAATTAAAAAATTGGCAAGCTCAAAATAATTTTTAAGCTTGTTGATTAGCACTCTTTTGATCAGTTGTAAAAACCTAACAAAAATTTATGTTAACGGAGAAGTGGAAACAGTAGCACTGAAAGAAGTTTCCTTTCAGATTGAAAAAGGGGAATTTGTTTCCATTATTGGTCCGTCCGGATCGGGCAAGTCCACGCTGATGCATATTCTTGGAGCCTTAGATATTCCTACTCGCGGCGAATATTTTTTAGACGGACAGGAAATTTCAAAATTAAGCGATGACGAACTCTCGCTTCTTCGTCGCACAAAAATTGGTTTTGTCTTTCAATCTTTCAATCTTTTGCCTCGCGCCACCGTTCTGAGAAATGTGATGTTGCCGCTTTTATATTCGGCCACTACTCAAGCAGAGCGCTTAAAGAGAGCCAAGGAATGTCTCAGATATGCCGGGATGGAAGAAAACAAGTTTTTTAATCTTTCCAATCAGTTATCGGGAGGGCAAATGCAAAGAGTGGCGATTGCAAGAGCGCTGATTAATAATCCGGCCATTATTTTAGCCGACGAACCGACAGGAAACTTGGATACAAAAACCAGCCGCCTAGTTATGGAAGCCCTGCAAGAGTTAAATAAAAAGGGACATACGATAATTCTTATTACCCATGAAATGGAGGTGGCCGATTACGCTAACCGGATAATCCATGTCCGGGACGGAGCGATTGAAAAAGACGTTCCGAACCAACCTAACGATCATTTTCTTCCCTAAAAAAATTATTATGTTAAGCGATCTTCTCAGAGAAACAATTTGGGCGCTGATGGGAAACAGGGTCAGATCCGGCCTGACGATTCTCGGTATTGTTATTGGAGTCGGATCGGTAATTACGATGGTTTCCATCGGTCAGGGCTCGCAAAAATCCATTGAACAGCAAATCCAATCCATTGGATCGAATTTAATTATGGTTTTGCCTGGAGCCCAACGAACCGGAATGATGATGGGCGCTCGGGGAGGCGCGCAAACGCTCAAAATTGACGACGCGGAAGCGATAAAAAACGAAGTTCAGGGTTTAAGCGGCGTGGCCCCAGAAATCAGTAGTCGTTATCAAGTTACCTACAAAGGCAAGAATACTAATACACGGATTTTGGGGGTTACCCCAGAATACTTCTCGGTTAAAAACGTGGAATTGGAAAGCGGCCTTTTTATAACTGAACAAGCAAATAAGAAATCTTCCAAAGTGGCGATTCTGGGGCCAACGGTAATCGAAGATTTATTTGGAGAAGAAGTTGATCCCCTCGGCGCAAAAATCAGAATAAACAATATTGATTTCGAAGTGGTTGGCGTCACCAAGGCCAAGGGGGGCTCAGGCATGGGCAGCTCCGATGATTTGATTTATGTTCCTCTGAATACAACGCGGCATTTTTTGTCCGGCTCCGAATATGTCTCTACTATTAATCTGGCCGCGGAAAGTCAGGAATTGATGACTACAGTTCAGGAGCAAGTAACCACTTTATTGCTTAAACGCCATAAGCTTGAAGATATGGAAAATGCCGATTTTAGTCTCATGAACCAGGCAGATATTATTTCCACTGCCACCAGCATTACTAATACCCTGACCCTCCTTCTTTCTTCCATTGCCGGTATTTCTCTCTTGGTCGGAGGAATCGGAATCATGAATATGATGCTGACCACCGTGACGGAACGCACCCGGGAAATTGGCCTTCGCAAAGCCGTCGGAATCAAGAAAGCTTATATTTATCTTCAATTTTTAGTTGAAGCCGTTATGCTGACTTTTCTGGGTGGAGCGCTGGGAATTTTTCTTGGTTGGATGGCTTCCTTGGTAATCCCCAAGTTTTACAGCAGTCTAGAGACGGAAATTTCCCTGTTTTCAGTCCTCTTGGCTTTCGGAGTTTCTGCCGGAGTGGGAATCATCTTCGGTTTTTATCCTGCCCGGCGAGCCGCTAACCTTAGTCCGATTGAAGCCCTGCGTTATGAATAAAAAGAAAACTCATATTGGGAAATTTAAGGTTTGACAAAACCGCTTTTTTTCTTTTATAATATCCTTGTAACGGCAAGGTGTGGAATCCCGCCAAGCGCGGCAAGGATGGCTGGTCGAACTTCCCCAAACCCTCTTGCCAGAAAGTAACTAAAAAGGAATATACGAAAATGTCAGAGAATACAAATGACCGAGATTTTGTTGAATATGTTGTGAAGCAAATCGTAGCCAATCCGGAAGCGGTTAAGGTAGAAAGGCGCATTGACGAAATGGGCGTTCTCATAACTTTGGATGTTGATCCTAAGGACATGGGAATGGTTATTGGTCGTGAAGGTGCCACCGCGAAGGCGTTGCGAACCCTCCTGCGGATTATCGGGGCCAAGAATAATGCCCGGGTAAACTTGAAAATTAACGAACCCGCGGGATCGGAAAAGAAGGAACAAGATCAGAAAAGCATTGACGAAGTGGTAGGCAGCATCTAAAGAAAACTTTTATTTTTTCGGCTTCAGGCCGAATTTCAAGATCTTGAGGAAAAGCCTGTAAAAACAGGCTTTTTCCTTTTAGGTATTTATGTTATGATGGCTTTATGAGGTTTGATATCCTGACAATTTTTCCCCGAAGCTTTGATTCTTATTTTAAGGAAAGCATCATTGGAAGAGCGCAAAGAAAAAAAATCATAAAAATTAAAATCCATGATTTACGCTCCTGGACCAATGATCGGCACCGCACAGTTGATGCCATTCCTTACGGCGGAGGAGCGGGGATGGTTTTAAAAATTGAACCCATTTTCCAGGCCTTAAAGGAACTGCAAAAAAAATATTTTCCCAAAAATAAAGTCAAAAGAAGAGTGATCCTTTTTTCCGCCAAAGGAAAAGTTTTTACCCAAAAAGACGCCCGCCGGTTGGCCCAATACGAGCAGTTGATTTTAATTTGCGGACGGTATGAAGGAGTGGATGAAAGAGTGGCGGAGAATTTAGCGGATGAGGAGATTTCCTTAGGAGAATTTGTGCTAACGGGCGGGGAGATTCCCGCTTTGACGCTAGTGGACGCGATCACTCGTCTCTTGCCCGGATCCTTGGGAAACGAGCAAAGCGTCTTGAGCGAATCGCACAAGAAAAAGGGCTACCTGGAACACCCGCATTATACTCGGCCGGAAAATTTTCAAGGCTGGAAAGTGCCTGCCGTTCTCCTGAGCGGTCATCACAAAAAGATTGAAAATTGGCGAAGGAAACATTCCGGTAAACTGTAATTTATGCCTAAAACAAAAGCTCCAATTGATAAAACCCTGCTCTTTACTATTTTTCTGCTGCTCCTCTTTGGATTGATCATGATCGCTTCGGCGGGCGTGGCTTATTCCAAAGTGCGGTTTGGCGATCCCTATTTTTTCTTCAAGCGCCAAATTTTTTCTGGACTTCTTCCGGGCCTGGTAATTCTATATTTCACCCAGAAAATCCATTACTCTTTTTGGAAAAAGATTTCCTTTCCTTTTTTTGTGTTGAGCGTGGCTCTTTTAACGTTGGTTTTTGTTCCGAGTCTTGGTTCTCGGATTTACGGCGCTAGTCGCTGGATCTATTTGGGAAATTTTTCCTTCCAGCCTTCAGAAATGCTGAAGCTTTCGCTAATTCTTTATCTGGCGGCTTGGCTGGAAAGCCGAGGAGAAAAAATTAAAGATTTTTTTGAGGGTTTGACGCCCTTTTTGGTGGTAGTGGGAATTGTCAGTTTTCTTTTGCTGAAACAGCCGAATATGGGAACTTTAGGGGTAATAATTTTTATTTCCTTGATTATGTTTTTTGTTTCCGGTTCCAGTCTTTGGCATATTTTCCTAATGGGAATTGGGGGACTAACCGCTTTTTTTATTCTCATCAAGACCGAAGCTTATCGCATGAACCGCTTTCTGGTTTTTCTCCATCCGGAATTGGATCCGCGGGGGATTGGTTACCAAGTCAATCAAGCCTTGTTAGCCATTGGTTCCGGCGGAATTTTTGGAGTAGGCCTGGGCAAAAGCCTTCAGAAATTTAATTATTTGCCCGAACCGGTTGGTGATTCAATCTTTGCTATAATAGGAGAGGAATTGGGTCTTGTGGGTTGTGTCTTGGTGCTGGTCCTTTTTATGATCTTGGCCTTTCGGGGCTGGCGCCTGATCCAAAAAGCTCCGGATGAATTCGCGCGCTTGACCGGAGCCGGAATAATCTCCTGGATAATTGTTCAAGCTTTTATTAACATTGCTGCGATTTCGGGATTGATGCCGTTGACTGGTGTTCCTCTTCCCTTTATTAGTTATGGGGGAACTTCCCTAGTTTTCCTTTTAGCCGGCACGGGAATTTTGCTAAACATTTCCAAGCATTTAAAAATTTCTAAATCTTAATCAATAAAAAAATGAGTCTAAGAATCGTTTTGACCGGTGGGGGAACAGGCGGACATATATTGCCGCTACTTGTGGTGGCCGAAAAAATTAAAGAAAAAAATCCGGAGGCGGAGTTCCTTTTCTTGGGACCCCAAAAAGAAAGAGAAGTGAATCTTATGAGTGAAGCAGGCGTTCCTCTGAAAAATATTCTTTCGGGAAAAATGCGTCGCTATTTTTCTCTTAAAAATTTTACGGATTTTTTCAAAATACCCTTGGGCCTCATTCAGTCACTCTGGCACTTGTTAGTTTTTATGCCGGACGCGATTTTTTCCAAAGGCGGCTATGCCTCTTTGCCGGTAGTTTTGGCTGGGTGGATATATCAAATTCCCATTTTAATTCATGAATCGGACAGCGTTCCGGGAATGACCAATAGCTTTCTGGGAAAATTCGCTAACCGGGTAGCGGTTTCTTATCCTCAAGCTGAAACCTATTTTCCTCCAGCCCAGGTGGTGTTGACCGGCAATCCGGTAAGGAACGATGTCACCCAGGGCGACCGGGAAAAGATCAAGCGAAGATTTTCACTTTCCGATTTAAAAAAGACTATTTTAGTCATAGGCGGTTCTCAAGGTTCGCAAAGAATAAACGAAAAAATCTTGGAAATTATCCCCGATCTTTTAAAGAAATATCAAGTCATTCACCAGACGGGCCTGGTGCATCTTGCCGAGGCGCAAAAAAGAGCCGGGGAATTGGGAATCAAAACCGGTTATGATGATTATCATCCCCTGGCCAGCTATAAAAGCGAGGAGCTAAAGGATTTATTGGCCGTAGCCGATCTGGTCATTTCCCGAGCCGGAGCGAATTCCCTTTCTGAAATCGCCGCTAATGGCAAGCCTGCCATTGTTATTCCGATTGAAAACTCGGCGAATAATCACCAAAAAATGAACGCTTATTCTTTGGCTAAAGTGGCCGCCTGCGTCGTTTTGGAGGAAAATAATTTAGGTAAGAATATTTTATTAAGAAACATTGACGAACTTATGGAAAACCAGGCGTTGAGAGACAAAATGACCCAGGCAATTAAAGTTTTTTACCATCCGGACGCGGCGGAAAGAATTGCCCAAGGAGTTTTGGAAATAGCTTAAAAAAATCTAACCTATATGCTTAATTTTTCCAATTTAACTTTCAAAGGAAAACCGCTCAAAAAAGTTTATTTTATCGGCATTAAAGGCTCCGGCATAGTTTCTTTGGTGCAGCTTTTGTCTTCCCAGGGAATAGAAATTACGGGTTCGGATACCCAGGAAAAATTTTTTACCGATAGCGTTCTTCGAAAACTCGGGATTCGTTATTTTGAAAGTTTTTCTCCGGCGCACATTCCTCCGGACGCCGATTTGATAATCTATTCCACCGCTTACACGGAAAAAACCAATGTTGAACTAAAATATTGTCGGGAAAAAAATCTCCCTCTTATGAGTTATCCGGAAATACTCGCGGGTTTTTTTAATGAAAAATACGGAATCGCGGTTTGCGGCACTCACGGAAAAACTACCACTTCCGCTTTGCTGAGCGTCGTGCTTCAAAAAACCGGACAGGATCCTTCTGCGGCCATTGGCGGAAGAGTCATTGACTGGGGAACCAACGCCCTGACCGGAAAAGGAGAGTATTTTGTGATTGAGGCCGACGAATTTCAAAATAAACTGAAACTTTACAATCCCCAAGCAGCGATTCTGACCAGCCTGGATTGGGATCATCCGGATTGCTTCAAGGATTTTAACACCTATAAAAAAGTTTTTAAGGATTTTATTTCCCGCCTGCCAGCTTCCGGAATCCTCATCGTCTGGGGAGATAACGCAGCGACTTTAGAAGTTGCCCAGGCAGCTCCCTGTCCGGTAATAAAATACGGATTTTCAGCCAAAAACGACGTTATTATTTCCAGCCAGCAATTCCAACAATTTACTCTTTCCGATCCAAAGGGAAAAATCTTAGGGAATTTTTACCTGCAACTAATCGGCAGACACAACCTTCTCAATGCGGCCGCCGTCGCCGCTCTTTGCCTTAAACTAGGTTTAACCCAAGAAGCTATTGCCCGCGCGATGGAAAGTTTTCGCGGAACTACGCGCCGTTTTGAATACATTGGCCAAAGAAACGGAGCCCTGCTTATTGATGACTACGCTCATCATCCGGAAGAAATCAAAGCCACTCTCAAAGCCGCGAGAGAAATTTATCCGCACAAAAATATCATTGCGGTTTTTCATCCGCACTCTTATTCTCGCACCGAAGCGCTCCTTAACGACTTCGCTCAAAGTTTTGACGCAGTCAATCAAGTGATTATTTTGGATATTTATTCCTCCGCTCGGGAATTTTCCGGAAAAGTTTCTTCCCAAGATCTTTCCGAACTCATCAATCAAGGCCCGGACAAAAAATCCCTTTATTTGCCAACCATTGAAGAAGCAGTGGATTATCTCAAAGAAAAAATCGGAAAAAACGATGTGGTTTTTTCCCTGGGGGCGGGTAACGTTTTTGAACTGGCTGAAAAGCTAAAAGAAAAATAATTGGCCTTTTTTCTTTTTAGATTGTATTATTAAGAGAGAAAATAAATTAAAGGCTTTATGTTAAATAAACTTCAAGAAAACGTCCCTTTAGCGCCTTACACAACTTTCCAAATTGGCGGTCCGGCGCGTTTCTTTATGCAAATTTCTGAAAAGTCGGAAATCGAAAAGGCTTTTAGTTTCGCGCGAGAAAAAAAACTTCCGCTTTTTATTCTGGGAGGAGGAAGCAATGTTTTAATAAGCGATCAGGGTTTTGACGGACTAGTCTTAAAATTGGACAACCGGAAGATTGAAATTGAAAAAAACCGGCTGGTTTGTGGAGCTGGAGCCTTGCTTTCCGAAGTGGTGACGCTGGCCAAAAAGGAAAAGCTTTCTGGCTTGGAATGGGCCACGGGCATTCCTGGAACTGTGGGAGGCGCTCTCGCCGGTAACGCCAGCGCCTACGATGGTTCTATGGCGGATAATTTAGAAGAGGTCGAAGTTTTGGATTTTTCCCTTCCGCAAGTTACCTGGAAAAAATTTTCCCGTGAAGATTGCCAGCTTTTTTATCGGGAAAGCGCTTTTAAAAAAGATAAAAATTTAATGATTTTCTCCGCGACTTTTTCCTTGAACTTTGGAAAACTAGAAGAGATCAATGCGAAAATGGAGAAGATTATTCAGGAACGTTCTCGGAAGCATCCTCCCAAACCCAGCGCCGGTTCTTTCTTTAAGAATCCCCAGGTTAAAAATAAAAAACTGATTCAGGAATTTGAAGAGGATCAAGGGGTTCAGTGTCGGGAAAATAAAATTCCCGCTGGTTGGCTAATTGACCAACTAAGCTTGAGACAGAAAAAAATCGGAGGGGCCATGATTAGCGAAGAACATTCAAATTTTATTATCAACACGGGAACGGCCAAAGCCGAAGATGTCATAATTCTCGCCAGCTTGATTAAACAAAAAGTGCGAAATCATTTTGGCGTTCAGCTTGAGGAAGAAGTTCAGTTTGTTGGCTTCTAAGCCCTAACTTTTTAAGCAGCTCTATGGTCAAGAAAAACCCCATCCGATTTTTATTTCAAGGCCTAACCCTGGATGAGAGAACCCGAGAATATATTGAAAAGAGGCTTTCCCCAATAAGTAAGTTGCTAGAAAAAATCCTGATCATCGAAGTGGAAATCGGTCTGAATAAAAAGGGAGAATTCCGTTCGGAAATCGTGGTCCGAACCCCCTATCGGCTCTACCGCGCCGAGGAAACAACCGAAAGCGTTGAAGGATCGGTGGATATTGCGGTGGCCCAATTAAGAGGGCAAATAAAAAAAGACAAAGGAAGGGAGCGAACTCTACGTCGGAGAGGCCGCATTTCTCTCAAGAAAAAAACTGTTTTGGACGGGCAGGCGAGGTTCTAGGAGTTTTAAAAATAAAAACCCCCGGTTAAAACTCCGGCGGTTTTTTTGTTGAGAGAAAACGCAAAAAATTTTAGTGACTCAAGGCCGCCTCGGCTAACTCTTTGGCTAAGTCCCGGTCGGTAATCTCAAGGTCTTGGGAATAATCTCGAGTTTTCTGCCAATTTTTTTTCTCTGCCGTTTCTAAAACAAACTGGTTAGCTTGAAGCTTTTTTAGCCCCTCCTCCAACTTGACTACCTCCGGATTCTTTCCTTCTGAGAGCTTTTCCTCAAGGAGCAAAATTTTTCTCTGAAGAATTTCCGTTGCCTCGTTTCGAATGTTTTCGTAATCCGCGGAAAGCTTTTTTTCACCTTCTTCGAAAGAAGAGAATTTTTCGGGATGCATATTTTTAATTTAAAGCTAAGAATCAGAATTTAACCTAAAAGTAATGCAATTTCTAGCTTTCGTCAAGATTCGCCCCAAATCCTTAGGGCCAGTAGACATCAAGACTTTTTTTTTATAGAATAAAGCCAGGGAATCAGTAAGAAAATCAACTTTTTTAGCCGATTTGTAAATAAATTGGAATTATGTCTTTTTTTAAAAAAATTTTTGGATCCAACGAGCGGGAAGTCAGAAAACTTCAGCCTTGGGTGGAAAAAATAAATTCTCTTTCTCAAGAGATGGAAAAACTTTCGGATGAGGAGCTGCGCGGCCAAACTGAGAAATTTAAAGCAAGGCTCAAAGCCCGGGAAACACTGGAAGAGCTTTTGCCGGAAGCTTTCGCAGTGGTCCGGGAAGCGGCGCGCCGGATTATCGGCGAGCGGCACTTTGACGTTCAGCTTTTGGGCGGCATTGTTTTGCACCAGGGAAAAATCGCCGAAATGAAAACCGGAGAGGGAAAAACGCTGACCTCCACCTTGCCGGTTTATCTCAACGCACTGTCCGGCAAAGGCGTTCACGTAATTACGGTCAATGATTATCTGGCCAAAAGAGACTGCAACTGGATGGGCTCCATCTTTCACTTTCTGGGCATTAGCACCGCCTGCATAATTCATGACGCCTCCTTTCTTTATGAGCCAAAAATTCTGGACACGGATGAAGTGAGTGTGGAAATGCAAAATCTCAAGCCCATTTCCCGCCGAGAAGCTTACGGGGCGGATATTACCTACGGAACCAACAACGAATTCGGCTTTGATTACTTGCGTGACAATATGGTCAGCGATGTTTCCCTAATGACCCAGCGAGCCTTTAATTTCGCCATTGTGGACGAAGTGGATTCCATTTTAATTGACGAAGCCCGCACTCCGCTCATCATTTCCGCGCCCGACAGCGACTCCACCAAGCTTTACTACCAATTTGCCCAGTTGGTTCCGCGTCTCAAGGAAAAGGAGGATTATGAGGTGGACGAGAAAATGAAAGCCGTAACGATTAATGAATCCGGAATTTCTAAAATTGAAAATTGGCTAGGCGTGGGCAATATTTACGAGAGCGGAAAAATTAATTACGTCCACCACCTGGAACAGGCGCTCAAAGCCCAGGTTATTTTTCAACGAGATCGGGATTATGTGGTCAAAGAAGGCGAAGTGATTATCGTAGATGATTTTACGGGCCGCTTAATGCCGGGCCGCCGTTACAGCGAGGGTCTGCACCAGGCGATTGAAGCCAAAGAAGGGGTTCAGGTTCAGAAAGAATCCCGGACTTTGGCCACCATCACCTTTCAAAATTATTTCCGGCTTTACGCCAAGCTTTCGGGGATGACCGGCACGGCGCTGACTTCGGCGGAAGAATTTTTCAAGGTTTACGGAATTGAAGTTATGGAAATTCCCACGCATAAAAAAATGATCCGCCAGGACCAGCCGGATGTTATTTACAAAACCGAAGAGGGAAAGTTTCGGGCGATTGTTGAGCAAATCAAAGAAAGCTCAAAAAAAGGACAACCAATGCTAGTCGGCACGATTGCCATTGAAAAATCCGAGCACTTAAGCGCGCTTCTCACGCGCCAGGGCGTCCGGCACGAAGTTTTGAACGCGAAAAACCACGAAAGAGAAGCCCAGATTATCGCCCAAGCGGGACAAAAGGGCTCGGTTACCATTGCTACCAATATGGCCGGCCGCGGAACCGACATTAAACTCGGCGTGGGAGTCAAGGAGTTGGGCGGGTTGTTTGTGATCGGCACGGAGAGACACGAAGCCCGGCGGATTGACAACCAATTGCGCGGGCGTTCCGGTCGTCAGGGCGATCCCGGCCTTTCCCAGTTTTACGTCTCGCTGGAAGACGAGTTGATGCGCCGGTTCGGCGGTGACAAGCTGAAAAATATGATGAGTAATTTCGGATTGCCGGAAGACCAGCCGATTCAAAATGCCATAATTTCCCGCTCCATTGAAAGCGCGCAATCCAAAATTGAAGGCTTCAATTTTGACATCCGCAAACACATTTTGGAATATGATGACGTCATGAACAAGCAAAGAGAAGTGATTTACAAAAAAAGACGGGAAATTCTCACTTCGGCGGATACTAAATCTCAGATGTTGGAATATATCAAGGAAGAAATTGAAAGAATCGTTTCTCTTCACGCAGCCGGAGATGAGCCTCAATGGAATGTGGAAGAAATGAGCGAAAATTTTAATGGCCTGCTGAATTTTACGCATCCGGAAGTCATAAAAAAAATTGAAAAAATCCGGAACGATAAAAAATGGAGTTTGGCGGAAAAAATTACCCAAATCAACCAGGCTCTTTTTGAACTGGCGAAGCTTTCCTACAACAAAAGAGAGCAGGAAACCGCAGCGGAACAGATGCGTTTCCTGGAAAAAGCCCTAATGCTCCAAACCATTGATCT
>CAZVVG010000012.1:9712-18404 GCA_964630615.1 uncultured Bdellovibrionales bacterium | reverse complement strand
CAAGGCCAGGCGGATTTGGTTTTGGTCAGCCATCATCATCATGATCACGACAACGTCCAATCGCTCAGAGGAGAACCGTTTGTCATCGACATTCCCGGAGAATATTCTTTCAAGGGAGTTTCACTGGTTGGTATCCCCTCTTTTCATGATCCGGAGAAAAGAAATCCCAACACTCTTTTTCTTTTGGAGGCCGAGGAGATGAAAATTTGCCACCTGGGCGACTTGGGAACCGATTTGGATCAAAAGCAGATGGAAAGCTTGGGGAGCGTTGACATCCTGATGATTCCGATCGGGGGAAAATACACGCTGGATTATAAGAAAGCCATTGACCTGGTTCGAAAAATTGAGCCAGCGATAATTATTCCCATGCATTATAAAATTAGCGGTTCTACTTTAGATATTGACAATGAAAAAAAATTCTGTAATCAGATTGGAAATTGTTCCAAGACTAAAGTCGCTAAAATTAATTTAAAGAAAAAGGATTTGGAGAATA
Organism: uncultured Bdellovibrionales bacterium; assembly: GCA_964630615.1. Classification (GTDB taxonomy): domain Bacteria; phylum Patescibacteriota; class Minisyncoccia; order Moranbacterales; family UBA2206; genus CAZVVG01. The sequence goes on along the minus strand of CAZVVG010000012.1, from coordinate 17,911 downwards.
AAATGATGGAGGTAATCATAATGAATCCGGACTAAAATGGGCTTGCTGGAAAAAATTGAAGAAATCCGCCAAAAACCGGAGCATATCCGGCTGCGTTATGTTTGGGTTATGGTGGCGATATCGATGGTTTTTATTTTGTTTATCTGGATCATGTCCCTCAAGGCCAACCAGGCCATGGCTCCCTCACCGGAAGCAGGAATCCTCACTCCGGAATTGCAAGAAAGCTGGAAGTCCCAAAAAGAATCTTTGAAAGAAAACCAACAACAGTTTCAGGAAATGTTAGAAGAAGCCAAGAAACAAGTTCCCGATGAGGTTCCAACTAAATAGCTTAAAAGTCTTTAATTAAAGCCCTAACTAAGTCGGCATGAATATTGGTATAATTAAAAACAAGGAGATCACCGAAGAGGTGCAACAGTCCTATCTAGACTACGCCATGAGCGTCATTGTTGCACGCGCCCTTCCCGATGTCCGCGACGGACTAAAGCCGGTTCACCGCCGGATTCTTTTTTCTATGTGGAACACCGGACTCAGAGCTAATTCCAAGTTCCGAAAATCCGCTACGGTCGTTGGAGAAGTTTTGGGGAAATATCATCCGCACGGTGACGCCGCCGTTTATGATTCCATGGTACGTCTGGCTCAAGACTTTTCTTTACGCTACCCCCTAATCAAGGGCCAAGGAAATTTTGGTTCCATGGATGGAGACGGCGCGGCCGCTTACCGCTATACTGAAGCTAAACTTTCCCCCATCGCTGAGGAAATGCTTTTTGACATCGAAAAGAACACCGTGAATTTTGTTCCCAACTTTGATGGTCAGCATAAAGAACCAACGGTTTTACCTTCTAACCTCCCCCAGCTTCTTCTTAACGGCAGCATGGGAATTGCCGTTGGCATGGCTACCAATATCCCACCTCATAATCTCAGAGAACTCGTTGACGGAATTTGTCTTCTAATTGACGATCCCGAAGTTCCATTAGAAAAAATAATGGAAGTTATTCCCGGACCGGATTTTCCCACTGGCGGAATAATTTATAACAAGAGGGATATTCTTGATGCCTATCGGGACGGGCGCGGTAAAATCATTACTCGCGCGAAAGCGGAAATAATTGAAAATAGGGCCGGATCTTTCCAAATTATTGTCACCGAAATGACCTACGCAACGAATAAGGCAGCTTTTATTGAAAATTTGGCCAACTTGGTTCGAGACGGAAAAATTTTAGGAATTCGGGATATCCGCGATGAGTCAGATAAGGAAGGAGTGCGCATCGTTATTGAGCTTAAAAAAGACGCTTATCCCCAAAAAGTGCTAAATAAGCTCTATACCCTGACCGACCTTCAGAAAAATTTCGGCGTTAATATGCTAGCGCTTGTTGACGGCCTGGAACCAAAAGTCCTGAACTTAAAGTCCATTTTGGAATACTATGTTGCTCACCGTAAAATTGTCATCCAGCGCAGAACCCAGTTTGACCTGGACCGAGCCCGAGAACGAGCCCATATTCTGGAAGGGTTAAAAAAGGCCCTGGATCATATTGACGCCATCATTGCGACAATTAAGAAATCAGCAACGCGGGAAATCGCCCACTCTAATTTAATGAAGAAATTTCGACTTTCCGAAAAACAGGCGACCGCGATTTTGGAAATGAAACTCCAAACCTTAGCTGGCTTGGAAAGGAAAAAAATTGAAGATGAACTCAAAGAAAAATTAAACCTTATAAAAGAGTTGGAGTCAATTCTCAAGAGTGAAAAGAAAATTTATTCTTTAATAAAAAACGAACTTATACGGGTTAAAGAAAAATTTGGGGATGAAAGAAAAACTAAAATTATCAAGTCAGCCATCGGCGAATTCAAGCAAGAGGACCTAATCCCCAATGAAGAAGCCATCATCACAATCACCGAAAGGGGCTATATTAAGAGAATGAACCCCTCCGTTTACCGGGTGCAAAAACGCGGCGGCAAGGGAGTTTTAGGTGCCATCACCAAAGAAGAAGACGCCATCAAAAAAGTTTTAGGCATTATGACTCACGATAACTTGCTTTTCTTTACTAACTCCGGGAAAGTTTTTCAGACAAAAGCTTATGAAATTCCGGAATCCTCCCGAGTGGCCAAGGGACAGTCAATTGTTAACTTTTTGCAATTAGCAACCGAAGAAAGTGTTACTGCCATTATTGCTTTCAACCAAGATGATAATTTTAAATATTTTTTCATGACCACCGAGACTGGCACGGTTAAAAAATGTCCCTTGAAGGAATTTGAAAACGTGCGGCGCTCCGGACTGCTGGCTATAAAATTAGCCAAGGGCGATGCTTTGCGTTGGGTTGAAGCCACTACCGGCAGTGACGAAATCGTTATCACTACTTCCGAAGGAAAAGCCATCCGCTTCAGAGAAAGGGATGTGCGTCCCATGGGTCGGTCTGCTTCTGGGGTGCGCGGAATTAAATTAAAAAAGGACGACAAGGTTGTAGGTATGGATGTTTTTTTCAAAAATCAAAAAGGCAACCAGCTTTTAGTTATAACGGAAAACGGTTTCGGAAAAAGAACCGAACTTAAACACTACAAAATTCAAAAGCGCGGAGGAGGTGGAATCAAGACTGCCAACGTTACACCAAAAACCGGAAAGGTCGTTGGCGGTAATATTATCAATATTGACGAGATAGAGACCGACTTAATTTTAAGTTCCGAAAAGGGCCAAATTATTCGTATTTCTTTAGAAAGCGTTTCTGAATTAGGAAGGTCTACTCAAGGCGTGCGCGTTATGAAACCTCAATCTGGAGACAAGGTCAGCGCTGTAACTGTACTGTAACCACTGCGCCCGCGATTACTTTTTAATAAAAAATAAAACTATCCTTATAATGGGTAGTTTTTATATTATAAAATATATTAATTATTTTGTCAAGCTTAACCTCCTTTGATCTCCGCTAATTCCAGAACCAACTAAAAATCCCAGCGTTATCCAAAGCAAGATACTCCCCTGCTGGATATCCCAGGGGTAATGATCGAAAAACATTATAAATAAAAGCCCGATAAAAATGGAGGAAAATGTTTTACCTATTAATAAAGGAAATTTACCTTTTGTTCCACGTGAAACAATTATAATAATTTTTAACAAAAAAATTATAAATACCATAAGACCGATTAAGCCTAATTCGCTCCAAATAAGTAAAAATACATTATGAACTGGCTGTAATTTCCAATTTTCAATTTTTAGGTGATTATTATTCATATCAATAACAAATTGACCTTGACCAATTCCCAAAAAAGGATGATTGATTATTGTTTCACGTGAAACATTGAGAAAAAAACTTCTTTCATTAAGACTCTGAACAAAAAAGTATTGATAATTTGGTTTTATCAAAATTAATATAAATATTAAGATTAAGACAATCATCAATATTTTTTTCCCTTTTTCTTTAACAATCAATTTTGCGTTTAACTTTATTCTGCCAACAATGTTCCACGTGGAACAATTGTAAATCTTAAAAATAATAGAAACTAATATTAGGCTTATTAAGGCCGATTTTGAGAAGGTTAAAATTAGGGCAAAAAGTTGGATGACTAAAACAAGCCTAAAAACATTGTTGGCATCAACACCTTTAGAAAAAATATGAGAGAGACTGAGAGTTTCTTTTTTTGGTTCCCCGCTTTTATTCCAAAAATTCTCTAAGCTTAATTTTTTATACAATAATAAATTAAAAATAGAAAAAATTAAAAAACCTCCTAGAATGTTGGGATGTGGAAATAGTCCATAAGCTCTGATGTATTTTTCTCCATCCAAAATAATCTTAGCTACCCCGGGTATATCTTTTCCTATAAGGCTTTCTTTAAGCCAAAATAAACCAAGAGAGAATTGGGTGAAAAATTGAAATATCCCGATAATGGCTTGAATTAAACCAATAAACACTATTAATAAAAAAACTGCTTTTAGAATCATTTTACCGTTTCCACTATTTATGTTCCACGTGGAACAATTTTTCTCAATTTTAGCCTGTAAATTATTTACCTCCCAGTAGAAAAATCTAAAGACTATAAATAAGTACAAGGAAAAAAACTCAAGCAATTTAACCATTCTAAAAATGGAAACAATTTTATTGTCTGCCCAAAAAACAGAAAAAGCGGACCAAAGCATAAGAATAAAGGGAAGAGCAAATAAATAAAACTTTGTTCCACGTGGAACATTATTATATATTGACAAAATATTAATTTTGTTTTTTAATATAGTTAAAAAGCCTGCCCCTAGAGTTAATAATAAAAAGATATCCGATAAATAAAGGTAAAGACTAGAATATTCATTGAATTCGCCTTGAAGGGGAAAAAAGAGAAGCACCTTTCTAAGGGTTAAAGTTGCCGTTAGCAAAAAGCCATAAAAAAACCAGATTTCCGGTTGGGTTTTAAAATCCTGCCAAAAATATTTAATTCCCTGCATAGATTAATTATAACCTATTTTCCACGATTAATCATTGACCGTAAAATTATAGTTGCTATTATTAATGAGTAAAAGCTTGGGCCTATAGCTTAGTTGGTAGAGCGCCTCCATGGCATGGAGGAGGTCAGGAGTTCGAGCCTCCTTAGGTCCACAACTTTTATTTTCTAAATTACTTAAGGGTTGCTCTCGTAGCTCAGTGGATAGAGCGCCGCCGTCCTAAGGCGGGCGTCGTAGGTTCGATTCCTACCGAGAGCACCAGTTAGATGTCCGATAAAATTCCTAAAAGCATAGAAGGAATAATTCATAAAATTAACAAAGCAGGCTTTGAAGCTTTTGCGGTAGGAGGATGCGTTCGTGATTGGCTTTTAAAAAAAGAACCTGAAGATTGGGATATTACTACCAGCGCCCGTCCGGAAGAAATTGTAAAAATTTTTCCCGATAGTTTCTATGAAAATCGATTCGGCACGGTGGGAGTTAAAATTAGTAAAAATAAACGAGGAGAGAAAGCGGAACCTGAAAAGAAAATAGTAGAAATCACTACTTATCGACAGGAATCAAAATATTCCGATAAGCGTCATCCGGATGAAATTCATTTTGCCAAAAAGCTTACGGACGATCTGAAGCGAAGAGACTTCACCATCAACGCCATGGCCTTGGCGTTAACGAAAAACACTCCGGAATTAATTGATTTATTCTTCGGAAAAAAAGATTTGCAGGAAAAAATTATTCGGGCGGTGGGGATTCCGGAAGCAAGATTTTCTGAAGACGCCTTACGAATGCTGCGAGCGATTCGTTTTTCTTGCCAGCTGGATTTTTCCATTGAAGAAAAAACTTTTTTTGCGATTAGGCAGAATTCCCCTTTTTTAAAGCATATTTCTCAGGAAAGAATTCAGGTGGAATTTGTTAAAATAATTCTTTCCCCGGATCCAGCCGGGGGAGTGGAAATGCTAAGAAAAACTGGGTTATTAAAATTTATTCTTCCGGAATTAGAGGAAGGAGTTGGGGTAAAACAAAACCGGCACCATATTTACACAATATACAAGCACAGTCTTTTATCTTTAAAATTTTGTCCCTCCCAGAAACTGGAGGTGCGCTTAGCCGCTTTACTTCACGATATTGCAAAACCCCAAACTAAAAGAGGGGAAGGGCTTTATGCTACTTTTTACAATCATGATCATGCGGGAGCCCGTTTGGCGGAAAAAATTTTGAAACGGCTTAGATTCTCTGAAGAAATTGTTGCCAAGGTTAGGCTGCTGATTAGCAACCATATGTTCTACTATACTCCGGAGGAGGTGACAGAAAGCTCTGTTCGCAAATTAATTCAAAGAGTTGGATTGGAAAATATGAAAGATTTGATTGATTTGCGGATTGCTGACCGACTGGGATCCGGAACCCCCAAGGCCAAACCCTATAAATTGCGACACTTAGAATATGTTGTTGAGAAAGTTTCAACTGACCCGCTTTCTGTCAAAATGTTAAAAATTAACGGAAACGATTTGATAAAAGAGTTAGAAATAAAGCCGGGTCCAAAAATTGGCGCAATTTTGGACGTGCTGCTTTCAGAGGTAATTGAAGATCCGAAAAAGAATGAGAAAAATTTCCTCCTGAAAAGAAGCCAGATATTAAAAAAAGAAAATCTTGAAAACTTGAGAAAAGCCGCTAAGATAAAGATTGAAGAAAAAAAAGAAGAAGAGGACCAGGAAATTAAAAGCAAGCATTGGGTAAAATAAAAAAGTGAGGGTCGCTTAGCTCAGCTGGTTAGAGCGTTCCGTTCACATCGGAAAGGTCAGAAGTTCAAATCTTCTAGCGACCACATAGATAAATTGCTATGCAAATTGAAATAAAAAATTTTAAGCGTAATCCTGGAACAGTTTTGCGACAGGCCGGATACCACTTTCAAGGAAATGACGGAAAGGCCATGAGCTTCGTTCGTCCTTTGGCTTCCGCCGGCTTTCCCCGCTTCCACATTTATGCTACTTGTTTCAAAAATGACTTAATCCTTAATTTGCATCTTGATCAAAAAAGAAGAACCTACGGAAAAGCCACTCGTCATCACGGCGAGTACGAAGAAGACGGGCCACTCAAAGAAGAAGCGCAACGTCTAAAAAATATCCTGGGATAATAAAATTTTAAAAAAAATTAAGCCGCGGTGGTGAAATTGGCAGACACGCCAGCTTTAGGAGCTGGTACCCGCAAGGGTGTGAAGGTTCAAGTCCTTTCCGCGGCACCCTATAATGAAAACCATAATCGTCAAAGAAAACTTAACTCTAAGAATTGATAAATTCCTGGTTCGGAATTTTTTTTCTAACCAACCGCGGGCGGAAATTATCCGGAGCCTAAAAGTGGGGAACATTTTAGTTAATGAAAAAAAAATAAAGCCTAGCTATTTGGTGAAAAAGGGCGATCGGATAAGAGTCCGCTTGGAAAAAACTCCTAATCAGATTTTGCCCAATAAAAAAATAACTGTGGAAATTATTTTTAAAAACAAAGATTTCGCGGTTGTTAATAAGCCAGCCGGATTAAAGGTTCATCCGGCAAAAAGAGGGGAGAATAATACTTTGGTCAACGGACTCCTAGCCGAATTTCCTGAAAGCGCCAAGGTGGGAGACGGTTCGGCCGGTTCTTTTTTACGCCCCGGAATTGTTCACCGGCTGGATAAGGAAACTTCGGGAGTCCTTATTTTCGCCAGAAACCAAAAAGCTTTTGAGGAATTAAAAAAATCTTTTCAGGAAAAAAAAGTGCGCAAGGAATACCTGGCTTTGGTTGAGGGAATTATGAAAAACAAACAAGGAGTAATCCAAAAAGATTTAGCCCGTTCAAAAAATTATAAAAAGCAACTAATCGCTTCCGCAAAAACTCAGAGGAAAATTAGAAAAGCCGAGACCGAATACAAACGACTAAAGATTTTGGGGGATTTTTCTCTGCTGGCCGTTTTCCCGAAAACCGGACGCACTCACCAAATCCGCGTTCACTTGGCTTCTCTTGGACATCCAATCGCTGGAGATAAAATTTATAAGAAAAAAAGGGGGAGAGGAAAACTTTTCCGGCCTTCAAGACAGCTACTTCACGCTAAAAAGATTGAATTTAATTTCCGAGGGAAATTTTTTCAATTTAAAACCAAATTGCCACAAGATTTTTCTGATTTTCTCCAAGACTTGGAACCCTCCTTGCCCTTGACGAAAATGGGACCAAAAGTTAAGATTAACTAGCCAATTTAATTCTTAAGCAATACTCCGCAGGTGAGTTTATTTTGTTTAAACCGACTTAGAGTATATTAAAAAACAATGCAAAAAAAGATAGTGGAATTCAATCAGTTTCAAAGAAAAGGAAAAAAAATGGATTTTCAACCAGGAGATATCGTCAAAGTCCATAAAAAAATTAAGGAAGGGGACAAGGAAAGAATTCAAATCTTTGAGGGCATTGTCATTGCTCTCAAGGGAAAACAAAGTTCTTCTCCCACACTGACGGTTCGCAAGGTTTCCGATGGAATTGGAGTAGAAATGATTTTACCTGTTCTTTCCCCAGGAATTGAAAAAATTGAACTAGTTAAAAAAACTCCCGTCCGCCGGGCCAAGCTTTATTTCATGAGAAAATCTGGTTCAAAAAAGAAAGCTTAAAAAAGGGAAAAAGAGGGGATATGGTGGAATTGGTATACACACACGTTTGAGGGGCGTGGCCTCTATGGCGTGAGGGTTCGAGTCCCTCTATCCCCACCAAAGAATGAAATTAATTTCTTTTCCCGGTTGGCGGACAATTAGCTCAGTTGGTTAGAGCATCTCGTT
>CAZVVG010000012.1:0-9702 GCA_964630615.1 uncultured Bdellovibrionales bacterium | reverse complement strand
GGTAGAGCGAAGGACTGAAAATCCTTGCGTCGGCAGTTCAACTCTGCCCTTCGGCACACCAAAATATAGCCCAGTCCGCTTTTGCGGATTACTGGCGGGCCTGCTCGCCGTAGTCTCGCTTTAGCAAGACAAAGGCGGGTATCGTATAGTGGCTATTATACGTCCTTGCCAAGGACGAGAGACGGGTTCAATTCCCGTTACCCGCTCAGGTTAAAAAGCTTTTATAAGCCTTTATTTGTTAGAAAATTTTTATGAATGAGCATCACTGATAATACAGATAGAAAATTACTACTATAAAAATTCAACAATATTATTTGTGTTTAGAATTTTCCCAGCCTGGGATTTTTTTTAATTCCGTGCTATCATATGATTTGCTTTATGGATATTTACCGCCCCAAAAAAAAGTTTTCTTTCTGGAAAAAAACTTTACCCTTCTCCAGGGTGGTCATTTTTTTAACCGCTCTTTCCCTTGTCTTAATCGCTGTTGTCTTGACTCTTTCTTCAAAAATCACGACTGATATACCAGAGATAAAAATTCCTCCTCGAGAAAAGCGCTACACCTATACGCCCGAAGATAAAAAAATGTTTCAACCCAAACCTCTTTCCCTCAGAAAAATGAAAACCCAAGGTTGCGTTACTGACGGTTTTCTTTCTAGTTACGGCAAGGAGTATGCCGACGATTTGGCCAGCCTGATTCAGCGTTCCAACTGCTATTATCTCCACCGAGCCCTGGAGACCTGGCTGGTGCCACCGGATTTCTATTTTGCCCAAGAAATGATGCAAAAGATCGATCGGCCAAATATTGTTTACGGTATGTTTATCGCCGAAGCGCTTAATCAGAAAGCTAAATACTACAATGAGGAGGAACATCGCTATTTTGATTTTGACAAGATGTGCCGCAAGGGAAGCACCGGAGCCTGGGGATTCCGTACCTGCAAGCCCAGCTTTGAAAAAGAAGAATATCGCAGTTATTTAAGATACATTACCCGAAAAGCTATGGACATTGGCATCCAAAGCTTTCTTTTTGGACAAATATTTCTCCAAGAGAGCAATGGATCAAAGCCTGTCGCTCCAGAAATTGCCAAAGAGATGAGAGATTACGCCAAAGAAAAAGGAATTCAGATTTTTATCGGAGCCCAAACTAACGCCATTACTGACGAGGAGTATCTGAAAATTTTTGACTACATTGAGGGGGGAGTAGGAATTGACAGCCAGGGGAATATTGAAGACGGGCCTTGTCTTTCCAAAAAAGGAAGTTGCTGGGCTCTTCTTTGGCATGAGCAATTTGCTTCTAAGGCTAATAATGTTTTCCTACATCTAGATTGGAGCGGCATTCGCTCTGATGATATGAGCACTTTTGCCAGGATGAGTCGGGAAAATAGGGCAAAAACACTAGAAAATCTTTATACTTTTTTTACTGAAAAAGATATGGCTTTTTTAATGCCTTATTTCGCTGTTTTAGACCGAACTAATAATGGCTGTTACGGGCCGAAAAAAAGATTCTATTCACCGGATAAAAAATATTCCTGCAAGGATGAAGCTGAAATCAATTCAATTTTAAAAGGGAAGCGCTAATTATTAAAAGTTTTTAGCTTTATTTAAAACAAAATTACCTAAAAGGTAATTTTCTTTTTTATCCCTTCTTTAAGCCTTAATTAAATTACTGCCAAAATTAAATTGGCTCATTTAAAGCTTTTTTGTTTAAGCACCTTTGACAGGGAGCTATTTTTTTGTTATACTGGTCAGTTATCCTGGAAAGTCTTTCCATGATAACCCTTAACAATTAAGCTTTAAATAATGCGTATCATTAGGCTTTTAATCGCCTTGCCAATGATTCTAACCATGAGCGCTCCTCAATACGCCCTGGCAGGGGTAACTCAAAGTGCTAATGAAACAAAAACAAATTTTACAATAGAAGAAAATTTCAATATCGTTAACGGAAAGCTGCAAATCCAAAATCCAAAAATTGGAAAAATCCCTTACAATTTTGAAGGCTATGAACCCATAAAAACTCCCGAGGAAATTAAACGGGAAAAAATATTGGCTCGTTTTTCTGGGAAGATCAATAAAACTGTCTTGCCTAAAGAAAAATTTCTCATTAATGCTTCCGCTTATACAGCCGCCGCTGATGAATGCGGAAAAAGTGACGGTATTACCGCAAGCGGAGTTAAAGTCAAAGAAAAGCAAACCCTAGCTTGTCCTCCCCATTTTCCCTTTGGCGTTAAAATCAAAATTGAAGGCCTGGGAACTTACGTCTGCGAAGACCGAGGGGGAGCTATCAAGGGCAATCACTTTGACATCTATATGCAAACGAAAAAACAGGCTTTTGCTTTCGGCAGAAAAAATATCCTGGCTGAAGTAGTTAATTAATTAAAGCCAAAACGTTCCTCAAAAAAAGGAACGTTTTTGTTTGACCGGAAAAGTTCTTTTTGTTAATCTAGATTTATTATCCCCCTTTATGAAAAACTAGCGGTCCGATGGCCGAGCGGTTAGGCAAAGGTCTGCAAAACCTTTTACAGCGGTTCAACTCCGCTTCGGACCTCTTAAATCCGCCCGGATGGTGGAATTGGTAGACACAAGGGACTTAAAATCCCTCGGTAGCAATACTGTGCGAGTTCGAGTCTCGCTCCGGGCACCAGAATTAAATTTTTAATTTTGCGAGACGAGAACGGGAAAGGGTCGGGAAACGGTAGTTTCCAGATGAAGGAAAGAATTGAAAACCGTGGGTTTTCAAGGAGCGAAGCGACGTGAGATTGTCTCGCTCCGGGCACCCAAAGACTTTGAGGAAGGTTTTTAACTTCTAGTGGCTTTGTTAAAAAATTAGAACAAGCTTTCTTGTTCTTTTTTCTTTTCAATCTCCTGAATTTTATTTTCCCCTTCGGTTTCTTTTTTATCAGCCGCACTTAAAACTTTCGGAATTTTTTTAAAATCCTTAAGTAAAACAGCTCGCATACTACCGTTATAAAGAGCCGCGGCAGGATGATAAAGCGCAAAAAAAACCTGTTTTCCAACTTCTGGGATTTCCTTCCGAAGTGCCTGACCGTGGATTTTAGATATTTTAAAATTAGGCAAAAATGCTTCCAGGCTATGACGACCCAGAGTCACAATCAGTTTGGGACAGATCAATTTTATCTGAGCCAAAAGCCAGGGCCAACAAGTTTCTTTTTCTTCCGGCAAGGGATCCCGATTCTGCGGCGGGCGACATTTTACCACATTTGCAATAAAAACATCTTCTCGTCTAAGATTGAGGCTTCCTAGCATTTCCTCAAGAAACTTACCAGCCGCCCCGACAAACGGACGACCTAATTCGTCTTCTTTTTGCCCTGGTCCCTCACCGATAAACATAATTTCCGCTTGCACTGAACCTTCTCCGGGAACCACCTGGCGACAACCAGCACGCAAGGAGCATCGGTGACAGTCCTTGATTTTTTTATTCAGTTCTTCCAGTTGATTCTGGGCAGACATAGAAAAATTTTTAAATTAGGCTAAAAAAACTTAAGTTCGTTTATTCGAACAAGCTTAAATTTACTTTTTTTAGTATCCCAAACGGCAAAAGTCGGCCAGGATCGGGTTCCGGTCACATTACCTGGATTAAGCATAAGACACTCGTTTATTTTTTCTTCCCAGGGATCATGAGTGTGTCCATAAAAAACAAATTGATATTTTCCACTCGCGCAAAGTTCCCTGGCTTTGCGTGGAAAGTGCACAAAAGCGATTTTCTGTCCATCTATTTCCATCTCTCCGAAGTTCCTGAATATTTTTATTTTACCGTAAGAATCTTTGTCAAAAGAATAATGCTTGAAAAAATCATCGTCCATATTGCCAAAAGTATAAAATATTTCCCCAGAAAAATTTTTATCGAGAAAGTCCAATGTTTCTAAGGAGGCCAAATCCCCACAACAAATAATCTTTTCTATCTGATTAATTCGACAATATTCCAAAACTTTTTTAAGATTGGTTTCGTTGTTGTGGATATCAGAGATAATGGCTACATACATCTTTTTTATTCAGGTTTTTTGGCTCTTAGCTCTTTCAGCAACCGGATGTCTTCCCGAACTTCCGGCCACTGAGTTTCCAAAAGAAGATCAATTTTATTTTTCTCAGCCCAGGCCACTATTTTTTCAAAAGACTCTAAGCTGATTTTTCCCTGACCAATATGTTCGTGCCGGTCTTTCCGGGAACCCCACTCGCTCTGACTGTCATTGACATGCAGTAATTTAATGAGAGAAAGATCTATTTCTTGGGAAATTTTTTTCAGGGCTTCGGAAAAATCGTTCCAATTATAACCCGAAGCGAAACTGTGCTGAGTGTCTAAGCAAATTCCTGCTAGCGAGAAGCTTTTTACTTCCTGGATTATTTCCCCAAGCTCCCTCAAGGAATCGCCAATAATAGCGCCCGCACCCGCACTGTTTTCCAAAAGAAGCTTAGTTTTCCCTTTGTAGCCAGTTAAAGATTTTTTTAGCATCTTTGCAACTTTCTTTAGAGATTCTTTTTTTCCCAAATCCTTAGCGGTACCCAGGTGAGTCATAACATACTTGGCTTTAAGCAAACAACCTCTTTCCAATTCTTCCCGAATAACCTTAATTGATCCATAGCGAATGCGGTTGTTTCCTGAAGCTAAATTTATGTAGTAAGGAGCATGAAGATAAACTTCCTTAAGTTTATATTTTCTTCTCTGCAACTGAAATTCAGTGGAAATATTTTTTGTCAGCGTGGAGGCTGGTCCACCCTGAGGCGAGCGCGTAAAAATCTGCATGACTTCACAGCCTAAATCAAAGGCTCTTTGAGGAGCGCTTTGAATCCCGTTCGCGATAGAAACGTGACAACCGATATACATATTTTTAACTTAGATGGCTCTTTTTTATTTTATCATAAAGAGCTAGGTTTCAAGCCTGAAAAGGTTGGATTTTTTATTTTGTCTAGGCGACCTTCCATCCATCTTCTAGTTCTAAAATTCTCCCTTTTAATTCAAAGCCACTGGCCAGTCTGTGCCCGCCCCCTCCAAATTGAGCAGCAATTTTAGAAACATCAACCCCCTTGTATTCCTCACTTCTCAGACTGCCTTTGATTATTCCACCTTCTCTTTCAGAAAGCACTAAAGAAAATTTTACCCCAGGTACCGTGTTTAAAATTCCAGCAATTTGATTGATATCTTCGGAAGAGGCTTCGCAGTCCTTGAGATCCCCAAGGGTAAGCAGGGAAGCAATCATTCCGTTTTTTGGATTAATTTTCGCTTTTTCAAAAGCCCGTCCCCAAAGTTTCAAGGTGGATATTTTTTTATTAATAAAAACCGCCTCGACCAATTTAGAAAGGGAAGCGCCTTTCTTCATAAGTAAGGAGGCAATTTGCATTATTTTGGGTGTTGTATTGGAGTGTTGAAAAATCCCTGTATCCCCTAAAATTCCCAAAAGGAGATGGTTGGCAATTTTTTTGCTAATCTCTATCCGATTATAAGAAAAAAAATCAAACACAATTTCACAAACCGAAGAATATTCTGAATCTATGATATTAATATCTCCCTTGAGGGTAATGTCTGGGTGATGATCCAGAAGAACTACTATTTGGTTTTCTCTTAATTTTTTCTTGACCTCCTGAAAGCCTCTCTCCACGCTATCGCAAGCAATAAAAAGCTTATAATCATCTAGCTTTAATTTATCAGGAAAATTAAAAATTTCTCCCGAAGTTAAAATTTCCAAATATTCTGGCAGGGGATCAAAGCAAGCAACCTCGGCTTTTTTCCCCAAAAACTGAATGTATTCTTTCAGGGCCAATACCGAACCCACCGTGTCCCCATCAGGACGGGAATGGGCAAAGAGCAGAATTCTCTCCGATTCTCTTAGGACATAATCCAGAGTATGAAATTCTTTAGAAAAATTTCTCATAAGCTTTCTAAAAAAGCGACCCTTCCTTAAGTCGCACTTTCTAACTATTTTTCAAGAGTCGCTCTATTTTTTCCGCTTCTAATTCTGACGTGTCTAACTTGAAGGTTATTTTGGGCAGCGGTCGAGTCTTGAGTTTATTATTCAAAAGACCCTGAATTTTATAAATCTCTTTCTTGAGACTTTTAAGTACATAATCAGTTTCTTTTTCTGGAAAAATACTCAAGAATAAGCGAGTATACCGAAAATCAGAACTAGTGTCAACTCGGGAAATTGTAATAAAAATTCCCGGTTTCAAGGTTATTTCCCGAAGGATAATTTCACTAACATTCCTTTTTATGGCTTCATTTATTTTTTCCGTTCTTCTTTGGGACACTTGAAAAAATTAAAAAATTACAAGGTCCTGGTTTTTATTTCTTCTTTGTAAGAAATCAATAGATCGCCTTCTTTAATTTTTGTTTCACCCTCAAAGGTAATACCGCATTCCTTGTTTTCTATCACCTCGTCGATATCTATTTTATTTTGCTGTAGATTAACTAGCTTTCCTTTCCCAATAACATTTTCATTTCGCATCACCTCTATCAAAGAGTGGTTTACGATTTTCCCTGAAACTACCTTCCCCCCCACAATCATATCTCTTTTTCCGTTTTTAAAAATAGCCAGAACCTTAAGTTTTCCAAAATCTAGCCTCTCCACAAGAGGGGGAAGAAGCGCTGAAAGCCGAACCTTTATTTCCTCAACTAATTCATAGATAACTTTGTAGCTTTTGATTTCCACTTCTCCCGCTTCCGCTAGTCTCTTGGCCACCGGAGTAATTTCCACGTTAAAGCCAAAAAGCGTGGCCTGAGAATTTTTCGCTTGACGGATGTCGGATTCGGTTATATTGCCCACTCCTAGGTAAATATAGTCAATCCCAATTTCTTCTGATTTTATTTCAGAAAGAATTTGCTCTATCGCCTCAATTGAGCCTTGCACGTCTGCCTTAAGAACTATTTTTAATTTCTTTATTTTTTCATCGTTAATTCTTTTACGAATTTTTTGAAAATTTGAGATTGTTTCATCTTTTTTAAGACCATTTTCTAAATTTTGGCTTTGGTGAGACTTAATTTTAGCTGCCGCCCGACTCGAAACCGCCTGTAAAACATCATTGGTTTGACAAGTCGCGCTCAATCCAAAAATGCTTACAGGCATTGAAGGAAGCGCCTCGGACAACCTTTTTCCACTAAAATCTTCTAGACGTCGCACCCTACCAAAGATTTTTCCCACTACTATATCCTGACCCTCTTTTAAAGTTCCGGTTTTAATCAGAATGGTTGCCACGGCTCCCTTTTTCGGATCTAAGTGAGATTCCAAAACCACTCCCAGCGCTTCTCTTTTGTAATCTGCTTTAAAGTCCTCTATTTCCGTAAGGAGCAAGATATTTTCTAAAAGCTTGTCTATTCCGACATTGTTTTTTGCGCTTACTTCAGAACATAAAACTTGACCGCCCCATTCTTCTACCATAATTCCGTTTTTTCCTAGTTCTTCTTTAACTCTGGAAATATTCGCCTCTGGTTTGTCAATTTTATTAATCGCCACAATAGTAGGAATTTTCTTTTCTAAAAGATACTCGATCACTTCCTTGGTTTGAGGACGAACTCCATCGTCTGCCGCTACCACTAGAATGGCAATATCCGCTAAACTGACTCCGCGTTCCCGCATTGCGCTAAAAGCTTCATGACCAGGAGTATCCACAAAAGTTATTAGTTTTCCTCTTTTTTTAACCTGATAGGCACTGATATGTTGGGTAATTCCTCCTGATTCTTTAGCTGCCACGCTGGTTTTTCTTATTTTGTCCAAAAGCGTTGTTTTGCCGTGATCAACATGCCCTAAAATAGTAACCACCGGAGGCCGGGAACGTAAGTTTTCTCCTTCTTCTTTTTCCCTTTTTAAAGCCTCCAGCAATTTTTCCAAAGTCATGATTCCTTCTTCTAAAGAAACCTTTTCTTCCACTTCAAAGCCGAGATATTGGGCGACGATAGATGCAGTTTCAAAGTCAACCTGCTCATTAATAGTGGCTAAAATTCCGTTTTTCATCAGCTCGCCAATAATTATTCCCACAGGCAAACCTAAAATTTCACTCAATTTTTTAACCGAGACTCGAGAAGGAATTCTGACTATTTTTTTCCCTATTGCTTCCATATGGAATAAGAAAATTTAAATTTAAATTTTTTTCTCCTCTTTGGACATCGCAATTTTGAGCGCTTCTTCCTCTTCCTCCGTTAAAGGATGCTTTTCTGATTTCCCTCCTCTTACGGATTTAGAGAAAACTCGGGTCCCTTCCCGAGTATAAAGTGAAGAAAAGACTAGTCCGTTATTTTTTCCATTTAGAAAGGCAATGGCAAAACTTTGGTCCCCACCCAAATCTTTAAAAGGATTGAATCTAATCATACCAACTTTATGCAAACCCCGAAAGGCCAAATTATTGACCTGATTGGAAATGTTGTAAAGTTCGTGAATATCTTTATCTAGAACTTTAAGATTTTTGGCTTGTTCAACAACTATTTCCTCTAAATTTTTCTTCCCGCCTCCAATCAAAGCTTGATTTTTTTTTATTTTTAAGAGATTTTTTTGAAGCCAAATAAGCCAGATGAATTGGACAAGAAAAATGGGGGAGAAAACAATCAGAGTCAAATGATTTTGAAAAAAATTTAACGCGGCTTCCATAACGAATTTGGTTATTTTTCGACAATAATGCTTATTTAAAGCTAGCATTTATCCCTTCTTATGTAAAGTGCAAAAAGCTAAAAATCTGCTATAATTAAAATAAATAAATATAACTAATCAAAAAAATGACAAAGCAAGGCGAAATTTACAGTTGTTTGATCTGTGGCAATCGGGTGGAAATTGTGGGGTCGGGGGCCGGACAGCTGGTTTGTTGCGGCCAACCTATGGAAAAGCTCCTCGAAAAAAATCAAGACGAGGGACAAGAAAAACACTTACCCCAAGTGGAAAAAATGGAAAGCGACATCAAGGTCAAAATTGGCTCCGTTCCTCATCCAATGGAACAAAAGCATTTTATTGAATGGATAGAGGTTGAAGCGGAAAATTTATGTTTAAGAAAATTTCTCAAGCCCGGAGAAAAGCCAGAGGTTGAATTTAAAAACATCCCGAACAAGTCCCAGGTTCGGGCCTACTGCAATGTTCACGGCTTATGGAAAAACTAAAAATCCTCTTTCAACTGGAATTGTTTTAAAACAAAAATGAAATTCTAAAATTCAATCGCCAAGAAAAACAACAAAAGAAAGTTGGGGAAAATTTGCCTCAACTTTTTTTGAGAGTCTGATCATTCAGAATTTAGTTCCCACGACTCGGTTGGCGTTAACGCTAGCTGGGCTTTTTCTTATTTCACTAGTTCGATCTTAATTCCAATAATCCCGAATTTAGTTTATTTATCTTTTGAATAAAAATTTTCAATTTCTTCCAAAAGTTCTTCTCTTAAATCTCCCCCAAAATGAGATAGTGAAAAATCTGAAAACAGACTCTCAAAATCTGGGCACAGACATAAAGAACGTATCGAGGTTGTTATTTTTCTAGCCAGATTATCATTGCTTGAAAATTCGATTTGGTCCCCTAGATTAATTTGCCTACGTTTTTCATCACATAATCTTGATTCTATAATCTTGTTGCCACTAGCAATTTTTTCAAACGGGACCGCAGCTAGTTTTATCTTATGAATTATCATAATTTTATTTATTGTTTGTTTCTTGATTTTTCGAAATGTAATTCTTGGCGGAGGGTGGAGGATTCGAACCTCCGGAAAAATTTCTTCTTCACCGCATTT
>CAZVVG010000011.1:22093-23618 GCA_964630615.1 uncultured Bdellovibrionales bacterium | reverse complement strand
AACATATCTATGTCTTGTTCTGGTCTCAACCCCTCTCTTGCATAACTTCCACACAAGAAAGCAAACTCAAGATCATCAGCAAAAACTTCTTTCACTTTTTCAGTAAATTCGCTAGCAATTGTTTCTTTTTTCATAAGGACCCCCTGCAGGACTCGAACCTGCGTCCTTTTAGATAGGATCTAAACGCTCTATCCACTGAGCTAAAGAGGTCAAATTTATTGTATACAAAAATTAATTTTTGAGCAAATAAAACAGCACGACTCAAAAACCGTGATTCTTAATCATTATAGCACCGACAATTTTCTTAGTCACTGCACCCTCAACCTCAAGCAGTCTGTGTGTTTTTTACTTTATATAAGTCTTTTTTAAGGTCGGAGGAGATACACTTCTACCGCTTCGCCCATTGAGGTGATCTCCTGGCTTTTTTCAATCCCGGTTTTTTTCTTTCCACCTTTCTTGAATCTCGTTTGAGCAAGCCATTATCTTTCAGAGTTCTTCTAAAGTCCTCGTTAAAAACAACTAACGCTCGCGCCAGACCCAAGCAAACGGCTTGCGCCTGGCCGCTGATCCCTCCTCCGGAAATTTTAACCAAAATTTTAAATTTTCCTTCTTGTCCGGTCAGGGTTAAAGGAGAAAGAACAAGGAGCTGCAGCCTTTTTATGGGAAAATAACTAGCTAATTCCCTACTGTTGATTTCAAACCTTGCTTCTTGAGAAGAAACGGAATAAATCTTAACTTGAGCGATTGAGGATTTTCTCCTTCCAACCGCATAAAAATAATTAATTTTGGGAACTTCCTTTTCCTTTTCCTTAACAACCACCTTTGGTTCCTTAATTTTTTCAGTCTTTTCCGCTTTAGCCCGAGAAGTCTTCTTGGCCAAAGGCGCCTTTTTTTTCTTTTCCGGTTTAATACTTTTTTCAGTTTTTTTCTCTTTCGCCATATTGATATAAAATTCAAAACTTACCAATTAATGAACAATGTCAATTTTATGCGAATGTTTCTCATCCCGATAGATTTTCAGGCGCTTCATCATATTTTTTCTTAACTTATTCTTAGACAGCATATTAAACACGGCCGCTGAGACAACTTTCCTTGAATCTTTTCTCATTTGCTCCCAAAGTTTCACGGAAGTGATACCTCCCGGATAACCACTGAAGTGGTGATAGGTCTTGTCTTTCATTTTTTTCCCCGTAACCGCTATTTTATCTGAGTTAACAACCACAACGAAATCCCCCCCGTCAACATTTGGGGTAAAATCAGATTTGTTTTTCCCCCGCAATATCAGAGCAATTTCCGTTGCTGTTCTTCCTAAGATTTTTCCTCTCAAGTCAAAGAGATGGTATTTTCTTGTTATTGCTTTTGACATAATTGTTTCTTAGTCTACAAATTCAAGAACCGCCATTTTTGCCTTATCTTCTCGACCAGGGCTTAGTTTAATCACCCGAGCACAACCGCTTTTGCGTTTTTCAAAACGCTTCCGGAATTCCCCGGAAATTTTCTTTAAAGCCGAGGGAGACAGTTCTTT